>NZ_JAVGCX010000004.1:0-266537 GCF_052928325.1 Lysinibacillus sp. BSL11
CATGTGAACTTTCTTTGCCTTCTAAGTATCGTAAAGCTGCTTGTAATTTTTCCTCTGCACTATATTTAGCCATAAAAAAAATGCACCTCCAATTGTTAGATGTGTCTAACAATTGGGGTGCAGTTCAATTGTATGAATGGTGGGCTTTTAGTCTTCATCTTTGACGTCTATGTCCTCTGGAATAGGAGTAGCTCGCCAAATTTCAATTTCCTCTTTTATACGTTCCAATTGTTTAAAATAAGTGCTGAATTGTCCGCTATTGATTAAAATTTGTTGGCCATCGTAAACAGAACGGATGCGTCCTTCATAAATTAGACGCATAACTTGATCCTCAGGCATACCAAGATCAATAGCTGTCTCTTCAATTGATTTGTACATACGATTCGCTCCTTTTACTGTTTTTATTATAACGTCCATTCATGAGAAAACATACTATTGGAATTAAAAGAAAAGTAAAAATGATAATTGTTTGATTTTGGATAAATATGTATGATTAGTATTGATAACGTAGTGAAGCGGGGATGAGTTGATAAATGCTAAATTCATTTTTTGTATTACTAGCAGCTATTCTATGGGGAATGACAGGTACTGTCCAAACATATTTGGATCAAGGGGTATCTCCAATAGCAGTGGCCATGATTCGTTCTGCAATTGGTGGCAGTTTATTATTAGTTATTACGATTATAATGAGGAAAATTAACTTTTTAAGGTGGTCATGGAAATGGACAATTTTAGCTGCGGCTAGTATTGCGCTTTTCCAAGGTCTTTTCTTCTCATCCATTCGCCTAACAGGTATAGCCATTGGAACTGTTGCTACTATTGGTAGTGCACCAGTGTTTTCTGGTGTTTTAGAGTGGCTAGTATGGAAAACACGTCCCACAGCGGTATGGGGACTTGCTACATTGATGGCCATTATCGGATGTCTTTTATTGTTTATGAATAATGGAGAAGATTCTGTTCACGTTGGCGGATTCATATTAGCGCTTTGTGCAGGTTTATCCTTTGCATTTTACACAAACATAAGTAAAAAATTAATGGCACAAGAAGAGGCATTACCCGCAGTTGCTATGACATTCTCCATTTGCGCTTTGTTTTTACTGCCGTTTTCTTTACAAGGTGGATTTTCCTGGTTAGTAAATGTGCACAACTTATGGACAATGTTATTTATGGGGATTATGTGTACAAGCGTAGCGTATTTCCTGTTTTTAAGTGGACTACAAAAAATTAGTTCATCCTCAGCTGTAACACTTTCATTAGCAGAACCCTTGACTGCTGCAATTCTTGGTGTGTTTTTAGTTGGAGAACACTTAAGTGTAGTTTCCTGGCTTGGAGTAGCGATGCTGTTAGGTGGCATTGTTGTTTTAACATTGGGTGGGAGAAAAAAGCTAAAACCTTAAGAAATTCTTCATTTTTATAATAGCTGGTTTTTAAGATTTAGAAGATACACTTATATTTGAGAGCGAGGTGTATATCATGACGAAATTAACAGTTCTTGTTACAGATGACGATCAAGATATTCGTGATGGTATTGAAATCTATTTAAAAAATGAAGGCTATCATGTCATTAAAGCAGCAGATGGCTTAGACGCATTAAAAAAGCTAGAGAACAATGAAGTACATTTAATAATTTTAGATATCATGATGCCAAATATGGATGGAATTACAGCAACCTTTAAAATTAGGGAAGAGCGCAATATCCCCATTATCATGCTAAGTGCAAAGGCGGAGGATGGCGATAAGATTCATGGATTATCGGTAGGAGCTGATGATTATGTGACAAAGCCATTCCATCCATTAGAGCTATTGGCACGTGTAAAATCACAGCTGCGCCGTTATGTGCAGCTAGGAACTTATAGTGAGGGAGCTACAAAAGTGGAAATAGACGGACTAGTTCTTGATGAAGAGGCAAAAGAAGTTGTACTAGAAGGAGAACCAGTTCGACTAACCCCGATAGAATATAAAATTACAGAACTATTAATGAAAAATGCAGGGCGTGTGTTTTCGATTCGTGAAATTTATGAACGTGTTTGGAATGAGGAAGCTTATAATGCTGAAAATATTGTAGCTGTTCACATTCGGAAAATACGTGAGAAAATTGAAGCTGATCCGAAAAATCCACGCTATCTAAAGGTGGTATGGGGCGTTGGCTATAAAATGGAAAAATAAACTAGAGAAGTATATGACAATTGCAGGATTTCTAGCAGGCGTTGTTGGACTCATTTATTTTGGTGTTTATGCCTATCAAATTGTCAATTCTCGCTCCTCAGAGGTTTTACAGTTACTAGAAAGAATTTTTTAGAGGAGTGTAAAGACTTATGGTGAAAAAATGGAAATCTCTTCTCGTGTTAATGTGTTTAATCTGGACAGTTTTCGGTATCTTTACTTTTTATCATGTGGGGTACCAGTATATTGGGAAATCATATTTCGAATCGGAAAATTTCCAGCATGAAATCGATAATTTCACTGCAGAACTAGGACCGTTAGTAATTAATGTACCGAATGCAGAGGAATTGAAAAATAAAATTGAGATTACCCAAACTGAAATAGATGATCATCGTAATTACTATGGTACATTAGGGCAGCAAATCGAAAATATTAAAGCACAATATGAACAGCGCATTCAGGAAGCTGTAGATGCCAATGCTACAGAATTAAAGACAAAACTAGAGACTGAACGGGATACTAAAATTAAAGATATTACCGCAAATTTTGAAGATGACGAGCATGTACGAAAGAAGATTTTTGCAGAAAAAGAAGAACTTATTGATAAATATATCAAAGCCGCTCAAACTGAATCCAAAAGCTTTAGTAAAACCTATGATTATTGGTCATATGAGTTGACAAATACAGAAACTGGTAAAATTTACCGTTCTGGTGATGTTTCTGAAAGTAGTGCCTATAAAATAAAGTATACTGATCGAAAACCGCTATATGCATGGAATATCAGTGATAATTTAAGAGATATTTTTTACCGTACAGAAACGTATGTGAATGTAGATGACCTTTACGAAACGACAGAATATACAGGTGTAATAGCTATCTCTAAAAAAGCAGTAATATCAGAAGATTTGATACAAGGAGGATACCAACAATTTCAACAGTTTCAGCGCAATCAATATACCCATTACTTTATTTGGATCACAAGTATTATAATGGCCGTCTTTGTATGGAGGGGGCGTAAGGACTTATTACAGATAGTTATGAGCATGAAGGAAAAAGATCTATTAACGAAGTATAAAATTGATGTTCAAATTATTCTTTTATTAATAACAGCCTTTATGTATTTCTTTTCAGCACAAGTTGTTTTTGAATCTATAGAATATAATTCAATATATAATAATAATTATGTCCGTTTTATACTCGATATTGCCTTTAAAATAGTTGTTTTAATGGTAATTGGTAGTGCTTTCTTCGTGCAATTAATTTGGTTGTATACAAGAGTAGATACTTTGAAAAAGCTAGAGGAGAATGTGAAATCGAGCTATTTATGGTCACTTGGGGATTCGTTGACTGACTTATTTATTAATCGTTCGATCGCATTACATTCAATTGTAATGCTAGCCGCAGCATTCTTTGGAGGAGGTAGCCTTGTCGCATTCATGACTGGAGTAGGGGGCTTTGCAGTCCTTGTGCTTGGTATTTGTATGCTTATAGGATTTCCTGCTATGATTGTTTTCCTATCAAGAATGGGTTATTTAAACCGTATTATGAAGGATACAAAGGATATGGCTGATGGGCGTTTAAATCGTGATGTAAAGGTAAAAGGGAAATCACCGCTTGCAGGTCATGCAGAAAACCTTAATCATTTACGAGAAGGTGTGCGTACGTCCATGCATGAGCAGGCTAAAAGTGAACGGTTAAAAACAGAGCTGATTACAAATGTGAGTCATGATTTACGTACTCCTTTAACCTCTATAATTACGTATACCGATTTACTGAAGAAGCCAAATATTACAGAGGAAGAACGGAAACAATACATTCATATACTGGATAAAAAGTCTGAACGTTTAAAAGTACTGATTGAAGACCTTTTTGAAGTATCGAAAATGGCAAGTGGTAATATTGAACTTCACCGCAGTCGAGTAGATTTAACACAGCTTATCCAGCAAGCTGTAGGGGAGCATAAAGAGGATTTAACACAGTCACAACTAGATTTACGAATGACCATGCCTCATGATCCAATCTTTGCATATGTGGATGGTCAAAAATGGTGGAGACTTATTGATAATTTAATTGTCAATGTTTTGAAGTATGCGCTAGAGGGAACGCGTGTTTATGTGACATTTAAGCGTACGGCAGATGGCGATGCTGAATTTACGGTGAAAAATGTAGCGAAGTATGAAATTAGTGAAGATGCTGAGGAATTATTTGAACGCTTTAAACGTGCAGATGCCTCACGTCATACAGAGGGCTCTGGGCTTGGATTAGCCATTGCACAATCCATTGTCGATTTACATGGAGCAAGAATGAGCATTGATGTAGATGGCGATTTATTTAAAGTAATCGTTCGAATTCCAGCAGTTTAATGGTAAAAAGGCGGCAAACTTCTGCCGCCTTTTTTATTATAGGCCTAAATTTTTGGCGATAATAACCTTCATGACTTCATTAGTACCAGCATAGATCGACATAACAGGTATATCTCTATATCTTCTAGCGATCTTATATTCCTCCATATAGCCATAGCCACCATGCAATTGCATGCATTGCGTTGCAAGGTCACGTGCATTTTCAGTAATCCAGTATTTTGCCATAGAAACTTTTGTCACAACATCATTCCCTGCGATATGCTCTTCAATCAAGGATTCTAAAAATGATTTACCAAGCTCGATTTTAGTAGCCATTTCAGCTATTTTAAATTGTGTATTTTGGAAGTCACCGATTGTTTTGCCAAAAGCCTGACGTGATTTCACATAGTCTAGCGTTAATGCAAGCATATCCTCAGCGGCTGTTTGTGCGGCAATCGCTACTGCTAATCGCTCTTGTTGCAGTTTTTCCATCATATAATGAAAGCCCTTGCCTTCTTCTCCAAGTAGGTTTTGAACAGGCACTCGACAATCTTCAAAATAGAGTTCAGCTGTATCTTGGGCATGCATACCAACTTTTTCGAGCTGTCTTCCTTTTGTAAAGCCAGGTGTACCCTCTTCAATAACAAGTAGGCTAATACCACGATGTTTTTTCTCAGCCTGTGGATTTGTTTTCACTGCGACAACCGCTAAGTTTGTGTGGATACCATTTGTGATAAAGGTTTTTTGACCATTTACAATATAATGGTCCCCATCGCGAATAGCTGATGTTTTGATATTCGCCAAATCTGAACCTGTACCAGGCTCCGTCATTGCAATAGCTGTTATATAGTCGCCTGTAACACATTTTGGCAGCCAACGAGATTTTTGTTCGTGTGTACCATATGCTTCGATATATGGGACAACAATATCATTATGCAGGCCAACCCCGATAAGACTTGAGCCTATACGCTCAAGTTCTTCTTGTATGATGACGCCAAAGCTGAAATCCAAGCCCAGCCCGCCATATTGTTCTTCTACTTGTGGACAAAGATACCCCATATCACCAAGCTTACGCCAAAAAGAAAGCGGAATAAGATGATCCTTTTCCCACTGTGTATAATGCGGTTCAGCTTCTTCAGCTAAAAACTTACGAAAGGTTTTGCGAAATAACTCATGCTCTGTTGTTTCAAATTTATAACGTGTCATTTGAAATAGCACCCCTTTTTCTTCGTAAATACGCGAATTTGCTCGTTCATCTATTATGTTACTGGAAGAAATGAGAAAATAAAAGTGGCATTTAGTATGTAAATGACGAAAATGTCATCTATATACAGTGAAATGTCATGTAAAACGAGAGTAACTAATGATATGAAAAGGTAGACTTAAATTTGTCATAGAATAAAGGGACAAGTTCCTACTTTCTCTAGAAGATTATTCAAGTGCTTTAAGCAATATGATTGATAAGTATAATGATATAATCAATTAAATTATAGAAAGAAGAAAGTAGAGGACTTGGTTATGCCAAAAGTAATCGGCGCTGTTCTTTTAATTAGTATTTATAGTGCTTTGACTTTCTATTTAGGGTGGGGAGTAAAGCAGTGGCTTGTAGCAATGGGGTGGTTTCGTTTTCCAGTATTATTTTGGATAATGCTGTATATGGTTGCTTTTAGTATAATAATTGGAAGATTACATGAGTCATTACGAGTGTTTTCTGTAATCAGTAATTATTGGATGTTTATCTTTGAATATGGCTTATTGCTATGTTTAGTTGCACAATTCATTATTTGGCTCACACCTTTTAAAAACGTGCAAATAATAGGTAGTATAGCAGTAGCAATCCTATTCTTGTTAAGTATCATTGGCTCCTATTTAGCCTACTCTCCAGTTGTTCGTCATTTAGAAATAACAGTTGATAAACAAGATAGTGAGTTAAACACACTAAGAGCTGTTGTGGCATCTGATTTTCACTTAGGTGTTTTATCACATAAACGACATTTACAACGTTTTGTCAGTTTAGCTAATGAGGCACAACCAGATATCGTGTTGTTAGCTGGGGATATTGTGGACGATGACCCTAAATGGTTTGTTCAAGAGGGTATGGCAGATGTCATGAAACAATTAACATCTACATATGGAACCTATGGTATATTAGGTAACCATGAATATTATGGCAAAAAAATTCCTGAATTTATTAAGGAAATGGAAAATGCCAATGTGAAAATGCTCCTAGATGAAACAATTCTTATAGAAGATGCGTTTATATTAACAGGGCAAGAGGACAGAACGAATAAAGAAAGAAAACCACTTGAGGTACTAAAGCCTTCTGCTAATTTACCATGGCTTGTAATGAATCATACACCTGACGACTTGATCACGCCATCCGAAATGGGCGTTGATTTACATATGTCTGGTCATACACACAAGGGACAACTGTGGCCGAATCAGTATATAACAGCTCGTGTATTTGAACTGGATTATGGTTATAAGTTGAAGGAACAGATGCATACACTTGTTTCATCAGGCTATGGCTTCTGGGGCCCACCAATGCGAATTGGCAGTAGATCAGAGCTTTGGGTAGTAGATATAACATTTAAATAGTATGTGATAATCTAACAATCGGCTTCTTAGGTGAAATGGCAGTAGTATATAAAAACGTAGTATTTTATAATAAGTGGGTATTTGATTAAAAAAGGTAAGGTGACATGGTGGAAATTATAGAATTATTAAAAGCATTAATATTAGGCTTTGTCGAGGGTATGACAGAATTTGCACCAGTATCTTCTACGGGGCATATGATTATCGTGGATGATATGTGGTTAAAGACTGAGGAGTTTTTAGGGAAATATCCTGCCAACACATTTAAAATTGTTGTACAACTTGGTTCCATATTAGCGGTTATCGTAGTTATGTGGAAACGTATGCTAAGCTTAGTTGGTTTATATAAAATTGAAGGTCAAGCTAAGTCCATAAATGGCCGCTTTAACTTATTGCATGTTATTGTTGGTATGCTACCAGCAGTTGTCTTAGGTTTTGCATTCAAGGATTTTATTGACGACCATCTTTTTAAAGTAGAGCATGTTGTTTATGCACTCGTGGCAGGAGCAATTCTAATGATTGCTGCAGATAAGTTGGCACCGAGAAAACCAAAAGTAGATTCTTTAGATAAGATTTCTTATGGTTTAGCATTTAAGGTAGGGCTAGTACAATGCCTATCTCTATGGCCAGGTTTTTCTCGTTCAGGTGCAACGATTTCGGGTGGGGTACTATTTGGTATGAGTCACCGTGTTGCAGCTGATTTTACATTCATTATGGCTGTGCCAATCATGGCAGGAGCTAGCCTCGTATCCGTTTTGAAAAACTGGGATACTTTATCAATGGACTATTTTGGCTTCTATGCTGTAGGATTTATTAGTTCGTTCGTCTTTGCATTACTGTCCATTAAGTTTTTCTTAGCGCTTATTTCAAAGGTAAAATTAATGCCTTTTGCCATTTATCGTTTAGTTTTAGCCGCAGTTCTTTGCGTTATCATTTTCATGTAAACAATAAGTCACGCTTCTTCTTTAAGAAGCAGTGGCTTTTTTTTTGCGTTAAAATTATTGAATCATCCATCCGTTTTTTCAATAAAGTGAAGGAAAATGAGTATAAAGAATCATTTTAATGCATAAATTAAAAGCGAATTATAATAATATTAGACAACATTTACCTACATATTGTTCATTTAACTGTTTTGAGATTATAATTGATACATAAAGTGTCTAATTATTTGTTGTTTTTTTATAAAAAGTAGGAATATAGACTTATTAAAATATATGATTAAATATATGAGGTGGAGAAAATGTTTCAACTTATTAATAGATCTAAGAAAAATACAATTGAAATAAGCAATGAAGCAACAATCGGTATTTTTATAGAGGATCCAGACCGTTTACTACAATTAAATCTTGTAGGGTTAAGTGTGCATGATCTTCAGCTAATTAATAGTTTAAAACCATATGTAGAAAGAAATGTAGTAGAAGTGGTAGCTGCATTTTATCATGCAATAGAAAGTGTTCCTTCCTTACAAAAGGTTATTCAATCACATAGCTCCAGCGAACGTTTAAGACAGACATTACGTCACCATATTATTGAAATGTTTGAGGGGCGAATAGATGAAGCCTTTTTAGAGAAGCGAAGACGTGTGGCAAAAATGCATGTAAAGATTAATTTATATCCGAAATGGTATTTAGCTGCTTTTCAAATACTTGAGAAATCACTTCGCAAAATAGTGTATGAACTACGATTACCAAAGGGCGAAGAAGAGAAGTTTTGTGATGCTATCAGTAAAATATGTAATTTTGAACAACAAATCGTTTTAGAAGAATACGATAGCTACGCAAGTATACTAATTGAAACACAACGCAATAATGTTAGGGACCATGTAAAGGATGTTATAGGCGGAATTTCTACACAATTAGAGGTTCAATCACAAACTACGACTGAAACAGTAACAGAACTTGTATATAGCGCCAAGCGTGTCAACGCTTCTTTGAAGGAAAGTATGTATGAGGCAGAATCAATGCAAAAAGTTTCTAGTGAAGGCTATAGTAAAATACTATCTATTAATGAGCAAACAGGGAAGATTCATTATAAGACTGTAGAAATGGGAAATATGGTGGAGCAATTAGATGCATCCTCTTCTAAAATAAATGCCGTTGTAGAAATTGTGAAAAGTATTTCTGGCCAAACAAATTTACTTGCGTTAAACTCTGCAATTGAGGCGGCACGTGCTGGTGAGCATGGTAAAGGATTTGCAGTTGTTGCAAACGAAGTACGCAAGCTTGCGGAGCAAACGAAAAGCTCTGTTGAGCAGATTGCTGAGTTAATCATGACGTCAAATGGTATCACAACACAAGTTGTACAAGCTATTCAGGACATACAGGAGCTTGTAAATAGTAGTATTGAACGTAATGCTGAATCCCTAAAAGCTTTTGATGCGATTTCTGGTTCTGTAGAAAATTCGATCTCAAATTTCCAAAAAGTTGATAATCAAGTATCTGAATTAGCTACTATTATTGAATCGATTGGTAAATCTTCGGAAGAGTTAGAGAGGGTGGCTAATCGCTTGAATACAACTATAAGAGAGTTTTAAAAGAAACATAGCTATGCATAACTATCTATGCATAGTTTTTTTGTATGTGAATTAGGATAAAAGGTCTTATTTTACGGATAAATCAACTAATAGGCTGATGAATTAGCTAATAACAAATTTTATAGAAAGAGGAAGATTACAAAACCCTAGAAAATGCTTGTTTTAAGTGTTACGCTATAGGCGAATTAGGGAATTGAGTAGAGGGGTGTTTGGAGCATGAAAAAGAAATTATTTATAACACGTAAGTTTCCTACACATATTGTTGAACTGCTACAGGAATTTTATGAAATCTCACAATGGGATGAGGAAGAAATTGTGATTCCACGTGAAAAATTGCTAGCAGCTGTCGCTGACTGTGAGGTACTGTGGGTAACGATAGCCGATCAAGTAGATGAAGAATTACTTTCGCATGCACCCAACTTAAAATTAGTGACGAATTTAGCAGTTGGATATAATAATATCGATGTGAAGGCTTTAAAAAAACGAGGCATTATGGCGACAAATACGCCTGGTGTTCTAACTAATACGACTGCTGATTTAGTATTTGGCTTACTGCTTGCAACTGCTCGTAGAATTCCAGAAAGTGAAAGATATTTACGTGAGGGTAACTGGAAAAGCTGGTATCCAATGCAACTGGTTGGCAAGGATGTTTCAGGAGCTACAATTGGCATTATTGGCATGGGGAGAATTGGCCAAGCCGTTGCTAGAAGAGCAAAAGGGTTTGATATGAAAATCTTGTATAATAATCGCAGACGTCGTCATGAAGCAGAAGAAATGTATGGCTTCCAGTATGTTTCGCTGGAGGATCTATTAAAGAAATCTGATTTTGTTGTGATTATGACACCTTATAATAGTGATACGGAAGGACTCATTGGTGCAAAGGAACTTGCTTTGATGAAAGAAGATGCGGTATTAATTAATGCCTCACGTGGTGGAATTATTGATGAGGATGCGCTGTACGATGTTCTGAAAAATGGGAAGCTTTGGGCTGCAGGACTAGATGTGTTTGAACAAGAGCCGATTGCGATGGATCATCCTTTATTAACACTTCCAAATGTAGTAGCTCTGCCACATATCGGTAGCGCATCATTAGAAACGAGAACGGCTATGCTAATGTTAAATGTAAAAGCCTTGACTGCTTATGGACAAGGAAAGGCAATATCCAATCGAATTGATTAAAAAGAGGAGCATATCGGTGAAAGATATGCTCCATTTTTTTATCTATTGAATAAATCGAATAAGCCGCCAATACCGCCTTCACCTTTAGATTGACCGCCTCCACCTTGCGAAATAGGTGCAGCTGCAAAGACACGACTGGCTAAACGGCTAAATGGTAATGATTGTACCCACACTGTTCCAGGGCCACGTAATGTAGCAAAGAAGATTCCTTCGCCTCCAAACAGGGCTGTTTTTACGCCTCCAACCATTTCAATATCGTAATCCACATTGGATGTCATTGCTACAAGACATCCTGTATCCACACGTAAAACTTCACCTGGTTGTAATGTTTTTTCGTGAATGGCTCCTCCTGCATGAACAAACGCCATGCCGTCACCTTCTAGCTTTTGCATAATGAAGCCTTCACCACCGAAGAAGCCTACTCCAATTTTTTTCTGAAATTCAACGCCAACAGAGACCCCTTTAGCAGCAGCTAAGAATGCATCTTTTTGACAGATAATTTTACCGTTTAATTGGCTTAAATCCATCGGAATAATCTTCCCTGGGTATGGTGATGCGAAATAAACATGCTTCTTACCTGAGCCAACGTTTGTGAATGTTGTCATGAATAAGCTCTCACCTGTTATTAGGCGTTTTCCGGCACCTAATAATTTACCCATTAGACCACTTTGTGAGCCACCTCGCGAGCCGTCACCAAAAATAGTTTCCATATGGATCGAATCATCCATCATCATTAACGCTCCTGCTTCTGCAACCACTGTTTCCTGAGGGTCAAGCTCAACTTGCACATATTGCATGTCGTCACCAAATAACTTGTAGTCAATTTCATGATTATTCATAAAGGGATTCCTCCAAAAATAAATTTAATGGTATTGTATACGATTATAAGCTACATTGGTTTCAATAGAAAATTAAATATTTTAGAAAAAAAGGGAATTAGTTAGAAAATGTCGAATATAAAAAACTAGAATGTGTATTATTTATTTTCATTTAACTAAGGGTATTGTGAATATACATAACCTTAAGAGGCTTCTAAAATTAGAAGTCATCCTTTATATTGAGGTAAGGAAGTTAAGTGGAAATAAAGCCTCTGGCAGTTGTCACCGATTATTATGGAAATGCTAGTATTACAGGGTGTGGTGTATATTGAAAATTCGGAATTTTGACATATTTTATCTCCATTCACTCCAAGATTCCTAATGAGACATTTATTCTTTTGGTGGGAGCAATTATAGATTGTATGGAGATAAAGCCACTGGTAACTGTCACGAATAGTGCAATGTGCAAGCACATTCCACTGTTTCGAACGCAATTATCCAAAGGCGAAATGGATTCTGGTTAAATTCATAGACTTATACCTATGGGATACGACTGGTACAACAGCTGAGGCATCATAGAGTATTTCAGGGGGTGTATGTAGTGGAGATTAAAAACTATATCGGTGGTAAATGGATCACACATTCACATTTACAAAGTATAGCAGTGACGAACCCTGCAAACGGTGAGCAGCTTGCTACCATTCCACGTTCTACTTCGAATGAGGTAGGCGAGGCTGTAGCTGTTGCTAAACAAGCACAAAAGAGCTGGGCACTTATACCAGCACCAAAACGTGCAGATTATTTATATGCCATCGGTCAAAAAATGAAAGAGAAAAAAGAACATTTGGCGACCGTTTTAACAAAAGAGATGGGCAAGGTCATTGAAGAGGCTAGAGGAGAAGTGCAAGAAGGAATTGATATGGCATACTATATGGCTGGTGAAGGACGTAGATTATTTGGTGAAACAACACCGTCTGAGCTTGCCAATAAATTTGCTATGAGTGTAAGGGCACCTATAGGCGTTGTAGCACTCATTACACCTTGGAATTTCCCTGTTGCTATCGCCACGTGGAAGTCATTTCCTGCCATTGTTGCAGGGAATACATTCATTTGGAAACCGTCTAATGAGACTCCAATGATGGCCTATGAAATGGGTAAAATTTTTGAGGAAGTAGGCTTACCAGATGGTGTTGCTAATATCGTATTTGGTACAGGACCTACAGTTGGCACAGCATTAATTGAACACCCTGACGTCAAGGTTATTTCGTTTACAGGTTCTACAACAACCGGCAGTAAAGTAGCTGAGCTTGGCGGGAAGCATTTGAAAAAGGTTTCTTTAGAGATGGGTGGCAAAAATGCTGTTATTGTCATGAATGATGCTGATTTACAGCTAGCTACAGAAGGGATTTTATGGAGCGCATTTGGTACTGCTGGGCAAAGGTGTACAGCATGTAGCCGAGTCATTGTGCATAAAGATGTAAAAGAACAATTAGAGAAACGTCTCTTAGATGAAATGCAAAAGCTCACAATTGGGGATGGTCTAGACGAGGGAGTAAAAATCGGGCCAGTGATTAATAAAGCAGCATTGGAAAAAATTAATCACTATGTACAAATAGGTAAACAAGAGGGTGCTACATTATTAGCAGGTGGCAGGATACTAAATGAACCACCTTATGATAAGGGGTTCTATTATGAGCCAACATTGTTTACGAATGTGAAGCCTGACATGATTATTGCCCAAGAAGAAATCTTTGGTCCAGTCGTATCTCTAATTGAAGTGGCAAGTTTGGAAGAAGCAATTGAAGTAAATAATGGTGTGAAATTTGGCTTATCTAGCTCAATATTCTCACAGGATGTCAATACAATTTTCCGCGCACAACGTGATTTAGACACAGGTATCGTTTATGTAAATGCTGGCACAACAGGTGCTGAAATCCATTTGCCATTTGGAGGTACTAAAGGGACAGGAAATGGGCACCGTGATTCAGGTGTAGCAGCCCTAGATGTATACACAGAGTGGAAAAGTATTTATGTAGACTACAGCGGTAAATTACAAAGAGCACAAATCGATACAGAGTAACAGATCAACGAAAGGGGATGTTCTTGATGAAAGTTGTTGTATTAGGTGCAGGTTTAATGGGGAAAGAGGTAGCTCGTGATTTAATAAAAAACGATAAAGTGGAGCGTGTGTATTTAGGTGATATCGACGTGAAAGTTGCACAGGACTTTGTAGATACGCTAGATACAAATAAGGTAGAAGTGGTAGAGCTACACGCAGAACGTGACGATTCATTAATGAACGTTATTTCGAAGGGTGATGTTGCCGTCAATGCATTGTTTTATTCGTTCAATGAACGAGTAGCAAGAGCAGCTATTGAGGCAGGTGTCCATTCTGTTGATTTAGGTGGTCATATTGGTGGCGTTACAGAGAAGATATTAGATTTACATGAGGAAGCAAAGGCGAAGGGTGTTACAATTATCCCTGATTTAGGTGTTGCTCCTGGCATGGTCAATATTCTTGCGGGCTATGGTGCTTCAAAATTAGATGAAGTAGAATCTATTAAACTATTTGTTGGTGGTATTCCAACTGAGCCAAAACCTCCGCTTCATTATACACGCGTATTTTCTTTAGATGGCGTATTCGATCATTATACTGAGCCTTCAAAAACGATTCAGAAGGGCAAGCTTGAAGAAGTTCCATCCCTATCAGGCGTTGAACCTATTTATTTTGATGATTTCGGTGTGCTTGAGGCATTTTATACATCTGGTGGTATCTCCACATTGTATAAGACATTCCCGAATGTCCGCACATTAGAATATAAAACCATCCGTTATAAAGGCCATGCTGAGAAATTTAAACTTTTAGCAGACTTAGGCTTCCTTGATTCTGCGAATAAGGTAGAAGTGGATAATCAAGAAGTGCCTGTTCGTGCAGTTGTACGAGAGGCACTCAAAAAGAAACTTGAATTGGGCACAAAACCTGATGCTGTATTGTTACGTGTTATTGTAGCGGGTGAAAAGGCCCAACAGCAGGTGACATATGAATATGAAATGGTTGTACGGAAAGACATGACAATTAATGAAACAGCTATGGCACGTGCTACCGCTAATACGATATCAGTTGTTGCTCAAATGATTGGTGCCGGTGCTATTACAGAGCATGGTGTATTCCCGCCTGAAGCAATCGTGCCAGGTGATACGTATATTGAAGAGATGGCTAAACGAGGTGTGGTCATTAAAGAGACATCACACAAGTCTGCTATGATTGTGAAATGGTAGGTGCTAACCATGAACTTTGAAATGTCCACTGAGCAGGAAATGCTAAGAAAAACAGTAAGACAGTTTGTTGATGAGGAAATCATTCCCTATATTGCGAAATGGGATGCTGAAGGTGGCTTTGATGCTAAGATTTGGTCCAGACTGGCTGAGCTTGGCTTAATGGGGGTTTGTGTTCCTGAACAATACGGAGGTAGTGGCATGGATTATAATGCACTTGCTATCGTATGTGAGGAGCTTGAACGGGGAGATACAGCATTTCGCACAGCCGTATCTGTCCATACAGGTTTAAATAGCATGACCCTAATGCAGTGGGGGACTGAAGAGCAAAAGCAGCGATACCTTGTTCCACAAGCTAAAGGTGTACGAATTGGAGCTTTTGGTCTCACAGAGCCAGGGGCTGGGTCTGATGTAGCTGCCATGTCAACAACTGCTGTACGTGATGGTAATCATTATATCCTCAATGGGCAAAAAACGTGGATCTCCTTATGTGATATTGCAGACCACTTTATCGTATTTGCCTATACTGACAAATCGAAGAAACATCATGGGATTAGTGCGTTTATTGTAGAACGTTCCATGGCTGGCTTTACATCTAAAGCGATTAAAGGAAAATATGGTATTCGTGCTGGTAATACAGGTGAGCTCTTTTTTGAAGATTTACGCGTGCCAATTGAAAACCGACTAGGTGAAGAGGGCGAGGGCTTCAAAATTGCCATGTCTGCGCTAGATAATGGTCGATTTACAGTAGCGGCAGGTGCTGTTGGTTTGATCCAAGCTTGCATAGAAGCTAGTGTGAAGTACTGTCATGAACGGGAAACATTTGGCAAACCTATTGGTGAGCACCAGCTTGTAGGACGTATGATAGCTAATATGGAAGCAGGCTATCAAATGAGTCGTCTCCTTGTCTATCGTGTAGGAGAATTGAAAAATAAAGGTGTTCGAAATACTCGAGAGACATCATTGGCAAAATGGCAATCTTGTGATTTTGCCAATAAGGCTGCGGATGATGCGGTACAGATTCATGGAGCCTATGGCTATTCAGACGAGTATCCAGTTGCCCGTTATTTAAGAAACTCCAAAGCACCAGTTATTTATGAAGGGACTCGCGAAATTCATACGATTATGCAGGCGGATTATGTATTGGGAAGACGCCAAGATAAGCCTTTAAAAAATATGTTGCCTAAATGGCCATTTGAAGAATAAACGAGAGGGAAGTGTTTCCCTCTCGTTTTTTGTAGTGCCTTAACTTACTTAGAAAATTTCAGAAAAATGTAACTTTCCTCTTTTTTACTAGTCTAATTAATAAACAAGTATATGAAGGAGAGGAAAAATGATGAAAAGTAAATGGTTCGCAATTATGCTGATTATCGTTCTAGCTATCGTGCCTGGTATTTTTACATGGATAGTGAATACAGATGTGACGGCAAAGGCGGCTAGCGCAAGTATGGCAACACAAAACTGGCAAGCATCTTTTTCAGTTGCTTTAAAGAAAAACAAAATAACTGAAGAATATGTCTATATCACTACGGAAAAAGGACACAAAGTACCTGCAAAAATTGAATTGTTGGAAGATCAGAAAACGGTAGTGGTGAAAAAGTTAGCACCAGGTAGTTATCAATTGCATGTAAAAAAGGAGGCCTTTGCACAAGGCGGTCTGAATGTAGCTTCACAGACAATTCCATTTACAATTATCGAGACATTAACAGCCGTTAAAACGGAGAAAGAGTTACAGCACTATTTTAAAAAGTTGTTGACAACTCAAAGAGTAGAAATTAGAGAAGACGAGAGCTTACAAAGTGCGGCAAGTGAAGATAAAGCAACTGCTAATAATGAATCTACAACTAATAATCAAGTAGAGGGGGTAGAAGAGGGAGACATTGTAGTTGTAAAAGATGGCTTTATTTACACTGCAAAAGATCAGAGCATTACAGTTGTGAATGCTAAAGATCCTAAGAATTTAAAGATGGCTACAAATATAAAATTAAAACATTCCCAATATATTTCTAAGCTTGCGCTATATGACAATCTATTAATTGCCATCGGGGATCAATATATTGAAAAAGCTGGAACAGCTATGGTAACAGCCTCAATTTATGATATTTCAAATCCAAGCAATCCAAAGCATGTACGTGATGTTGGGCAGGAAGGCTTCTTGCAGGATATTCGCATAACAAAAGACACATTATATTTAATTGGTAATATGTATCCTAATTATTGGATGCTACAAGAAGACAAGAAAACCGATTTAAAGCCTAAAACATTTGATAGTATAGCAGGAACAGAGTACAAAAGTCTGCCTTTAGAAAAAATCTCAATCTTACCAAATACGATGGATGGTACCTATAGTTTAATTACAGCTGTCGATTTAAAAAATGGAGCTAAGACAACGGCCAATACGAAAGGGTACTTAGGTGGAAGTAGTGGTCTTTATATGTCAGAGAATGCCCTGTATTTAACGACACCAATGTATGAAAGTAATATTGATGTTTCATCAGAAAAGCGCGCCATGGATATGATTTGGTTACCGAGATCAGCCGACACTCAAATTTTCAAGTGGAATGTAGATGGAACGACTTTGAACTTTGTCGGAAGTACGGAAGTAAAGGGAACTGTGTTAAATCAGTATTCAATGGATGAATATAAGGGGAACTTCCGAATCTTTACAACAGAAGGTAATACGTGGAATGAGAAAAGTACTTCCTATAACCATCTCTTTATTTTGGATGAACATTTGAAAACGCTTGGTTCAGTAAAAGATATGGCGCCTGGAGAAAAGATATATTCAGCTAGATTTATGGGAGAAAAAGCATATGTGGTGACATTTAAACAAGTGGATCCACTATTTGTCATTGATGTAGCGAATCCGAAAAAGCCTGCTGTACTAGGGGAATTGAAGATTCCTGGCTTCAGTAATTACCTGCATCCATTAGATGATACGCATTTAATTGGTATTGGTTATGATACGGAGCAACGCTATGATTCGTATACGAAACGTAATTTTACTGTGACAACCAATATGAAGATATCCCTATTCGATGTATCAGACTTCCGAAATCCAAAAGAGCAATCAACCGTAAAAATTGGTGGGAAAGGTTCTTCCTCTGAAGTGCAATACAATCCTAAAGCGCTATTCCGCAATAAGGAATTCAACTATTTTGGCTTCCCTGTAGTACTGTATGAGGCAGGTAAGGGAGACGAAGTTGTCTATCAAGGTCATGGTGCTCAAATTTATGAGATTACTGCAGAGAAAGGAATTGTATTGAAAGGAAATATAATCAATCGTAATAATAATGAGTCCTATGAAAGTTGGGAGCAGGTTGTACAACGCGTTGTCTATATAGATGATACGCTATATACAATAGCACGTAACGAAGTAAAGAGCTATCAGTTAAGTGACTTCAAGCCTTTAGATACACTAACAATAAAATAATAAGAAAAACAAAACAGTCAATTGAAAGGTATCAAGTAGCCTTCTACTCTAATCCTGTTATCTTTTTAGCAACGGTTTTCAACGATAGTGAAGGTGTTCATTATTCTTTATGAAGAGATGTTGTCACCCATCACTTCTCTGCATTGAAAATAAGAGTTTATTCACGCTAAGAATACAGATAATGGGCTATTTGATCACTATGCTACTTTGAAAAGGAAAGTCTTTTGCAGAATGGTTCATTGGAGTGGAGCCAGCGTCACTCCTAGGGGTAGCGTCACAGATGAGACCCTGGAGTGAACGTAAGTGAGTGAAGCGGCTCATCGGACGCCCCCTGTAAAGGACGCTGGCGGAACGGAAATCAACCTCTCACCTTGCAAAGTTGCTTTTTCTACCGTTGACATCATCTTTTTTCAACAAAAAGGAAAGTCCAATGAATATCGAAATTCATTGGACTTTTCTTTGTAAATACTATTGGCGATATGGCAGTATTTCGGATACAGTCACAAATTCATAGCCCTGCTCTTGTAAATAGGAGAGAACAGCGTCAAGTCCGTCTGCAGTAGATTGATGAATATCATGCATTAAGACAATGGCATTATTGTGTAAATTATTTTTCACGTGTGGCAATAGCTGCTGTGCATTTCGATGTTTCCAATCCAATGTGTCGATTGACCATAGCACTACAGGGATAGGAATCTCAGCATTAATGGTGTCATTAGTTGCACCGTATGGTGGTCTAAAAACTGTGGCACCTTGATTGATTGCCTTCTCAATTTCAGTGGCAGTAGTGTTATATTCTTTCATCACTTGTTCCTGCGTAAGCTTTGTTAAGACAGGGTGGTTCCACGAATGGTTTCCAATTTCATGACCGCGCGCAAGAACATCCTTTACGATGTCAGGATAGTATTGTACACGACTACCGAGCATGAAGAAAGTAGCCTTTGCATGATACTTATCAAGAATATTTAAAATTTGCTCCGTCACTTTTGGATGTGGACCATCATCAAATGTTAAAGCAATACGTTTTTTATTCGGATCACCAGTTGGTGGTGGATTAATGGGTTTTACATTTTCCATTGCGATTTGAAATTCGGAGGCTAACAATGGGTTAATAAGCGAAAGGGGTAGTTTCACTATTGGGGTACCTGCTGCTCCACTAGCAATCTCATATTCATCGAAATAGATTTGTAATGAATCGTCAACAATAGCAAAGCGATTGAAGTTAGACCATTTTGGTTCTGTAGCTTTTAATAATTCATCGTTGAAAAGCTCATCCTTTAATTGGAGGTTTTTTTGCAAATCTTTTCGGACGTTTACAGCCAACGTAGATAAGTTATTCTCATCATTTTGTAAGAGCGTTTGGATCGTAACTTGTTCGCCCGTTTCGTTGTTAATGAAGAATGTTTTTGTGGAGACTTCGTGATTTGCTCCACCTACATATAGCATTTTTGTTAGCACAAAGGAATAGTAATGCTCTCGGTATGGAAAAGTTTCAAGACTAATATTTAATTCACCCATAGCTTCTTTATCTTTATTTTTCTTCATCGATGTTAGATAGTTTTCTTTTGAATCCGATATGTACTGTAATACGGCATCATTAAAAACCTCGTTATCTGTTTGCGGGTAATGAATAGCAAATGGTGTTCGTTTGTCATTTGAAACGTCTGTAACAATACGTATGCCTGGAAACGCAGAACTTTCGGTCGATAAATGACTATTCACCGATTCCGTCTCGGATTCTTTTGAAGCACTAATCTTTTGAAACTTGAAGTCATCCTTTGAAAGGATAATAAAAAGTATAATAGTTGTTAAGGTCACAATAAGGCTTAGTAATAAGAAATCAATTATTGGACCGCGTCTTTTTCTGCGTTCCTGCATGGTTTTGGATACGCTCCCCTCTTTTTTATTTTCTATACAATCAGACGTGCCAGTCATTAAAAAAGTTATACAAATCTAGAATCTTTGTATGTATCTTTGTGGAAATTTATTAAGATCACTTTTTCTTCAAGAATCAGCGAATTAATTGTAGTTGTACTTCTATTTAAGAGGTTGTAAAATACCTACTAAAATAGAAAAAACACATGCGTAATATTAGTGTAACTGTAAAAATAAATTGAAAGATAATCCATTGCTTATGAAAAATTTTCAGTTGAGTTTTTATTGGCAGTTCGTTAATATTGGCAAGGAACCTTTTGAAGGAGGCAGATAGCTGCAATGGTCTTACAAGATGCGGATAATGAACTTACGATTGACTGTTTGTTGCTTGCAGGACGCATTATGATTGAAAGTGGTGCAGAAACATACCGCGTAGAGGATACGATGCTGCGTATGGCACATTCTCAAAATATGCCAAATGCTCAATGTTATGCCACACCAACTGGCATCATTTTTTCGTTAGGCAAGACACAGCCAACAAGAATTACATCAATTCCCAGTAGGGTTACAGATTTGCAAAAAATCGCCTTGGTAAATTCAGTATCTCGTAGACTCACATCTCAAATCATAACATTAGAAGAAGCTTATGACGAGTTAAAGTCGATACAAAAAACAAATTATTTTTTACCAACTTATTTGCAAGTTTTGGCAGCTGCGCTTGCTAGTGGTTGTTTCCTTATTATGTTTAAGGGTGGATGGTCGGATTTTCCGATAGCTTTTTTAGCAGGCGGGCTAGGTTTCCTAGTACTTGTAATCATTAATCATTTAACAAGGGTAAAGTTTTTTTCTGAATTTACAGCATCACTCGTCCTCGGCTTTGTTGCCTTCTTTGCAGTAAAGTATGGTTATGGTACTGAACTTGATAAAATTATTATTAGTTCCGTCATGCCACTCGTACCAGGTATCTTGATTACAAATGCTGTTCGTGATTTAATGGCAGGTCATTTTATGTCAGGGATGGCAAAGGGAGCAGAGGCCTTTTTAACAGCCTTTGCTATTGGTGCAGCAATTGCCGTCACACTAGGATTTTAGGAGGCGGACAAAATGCAGATGATGGACATTATTATACAATTAATAGTTAGTTTTTTTGCGACAGCTGGGATTGCCATTATTTTTAATGTTCCTAGAAAAACACTACTTCATTGCGGACTCGTTGGGGTAATTGGCTGGATTATATACTATGTTCTAACAGAGCAAGGGATGGATGTTGTCAAAGCCTCTTTCTTTGGCTCATTTGTTATTGCCATTGTTGCTCATTTATATGCCCGACGCTTTAAAATACCCATGATTATTTTCATTGTTGGTGGAATTATACCATTAGTGCCAGGGGGCATGGCTTATAATGCAATGAGAAATGTGGTAGAAGATGATTACTTACAAGGCCTGCAATATGGCTTAAAGGCATTTTTAATTACAGGTGCTATTGTGATTGGACTAGTTTTTGCAGAAGTAATTATTCAACTCATATTCCGCTCAGTTCGTTCAAGTAAAGTAAAATTACAAAAGGTTTATAAAAAATAGAAGGAGGCTGCGTGTAAAATAAACGCAGCCTCCTTCTTCATTTATTATTGTTTAGTCAGTAATAGTTCAATCTCTTCAGGTGTAACAGGTTTGCTAATATAATAGCCCTGAATGGCATCGCAGCCGTAAGTGATTAATAGATCTGCTTGTTCAGCTGTTTCTACACCTTCAGCGACTACTTTCAATTCCATGGATTTACCTAGTTGTACCATACCATTCATAAGCTTTTGGCTCTTTTCGGATTTCAAGAGTGAATTTGTAAACGTTTGATCGATTTTTAATGTACTTATTGGTAAAATTTGCATATATCTAAATGAGCCGTAGCCAGTACCGAAATCATCTAAAACAAAGGAAATGCCTTCGTTTTCAAGCTTACGCATTTGCTGTGCAATAGACGTTGCGGCTTCAGCTTCTAAAGCAAATTTTTCAGTAATCTCAATTTGTAATAGGTTCGCTGGACAACCTGTTTTTGTAATCATTTCAAGTATAGATTTTGCCATATTCTTATCACGGAATTCGCGTACAGAAGAGTTAATAGATACTTTTAAATCATAGCCTGCCTTTTTCCAAAGTAAGGCTTGTTCACAAGCCTTTTCCAGCATGAAGGACCCAATATTATTAATTAAACCTGTTTCTTCAGCGATAGGAATTAACTCATCAGGCGTTACGACACCTATTACCTCATCTTCCCAACGTACAAGTGCTTCAACAGCAGTAACTTTTCCAGAATACACGTCGATTTGTGGCTGATAGAGTACCTTCAAGTTCTTTTGGTCAAGTGCTTGGAGTAAGCGCTTTTCAATTAATGCTTTACGATTTAAAGCTTTATGTGTTGCTGTTGATAAAGAAACAATTTTATCTCCGCCAGCCTCACGTACTGTTGAAATAGTAGCAATGGATGCCTTCATAAGCTGTGAGAATGTTGATTGATCCTCAGGATATCTAGTTATGCCGCCACTAATAGAAATTGGTACAGCAATATTGTCGCTATAAATCGGATGTTGTTGTAAGTAAGATAAAAAGCCTTGAATAAACCATTCACTTAAAGGCGTGATGACAACAAAATCATTTTCATTTATACGAGCCATCGTGCTATCTTGGAAATACATTTTTATACGATTTGTAAATTCAACAATCAGGCTTTGATCGATTTGTTGATCATGTAATTCTTTAAGTGTATAAAATTTATCAATACTTAGATAAACAAATGAAAAGTGTCTCTCATCGTCAATCATATTGGTGATTACTTTTTCAAGTCGATGTGCATTCATCAAACCAGTTTCTGTATCGATGTAAGCAATTTTTTCAAGTTGGTGTTGAATCGTTTTTGATTTCGTTACATCCTTTTCAATTAGGATAAATTGTTGTTCATTTGTTTCAAGATTAACGAGGGGGATAGCCGTTAGTAGCACCCAATAGGATTGCCCCGTTTTTGTGATTTTTTCAACTTCTCCCTGCCATGTATGACCATTATTTAAATTACGCCAGATCGTATGTGTTATTTTTTCACTCACTTCATTATCAGGGAACAGTTGCCAAAAGGTTTTGCCGATAACACGCTTTGGTGTCCATTGGCTTGTTTTTAGAAATTCATTATTACATTCCAAGATAAATCCATCGTGATCGAGTGTAACAGTCATAAAGGTCGCATCTAAACCTTGCTTAAGATTTACAAAGGTATTGCATTGAGAGATAGCCTGCGTCATTAATTCTGGTAGCATAAAAATCAATAGAATAAAACGCTCTCCCTCATCTGTAAAAGGTTTAGCTAGCAGAGCGGTTGTTATTTCTACATTTGAAGTTGTGTGTACTTGAATTTTTTCTAGATACGTACTGTCCTCATTTTGTAAAATAGATTGAAATGTTTCGACAGGAAGCTGACGCAGTAGATTTTCGTGTATAGATGGAGTAGTATTTCCTTTAATATCATTAGCTAATAAGCCAATCAGATGTTCAGCATTCTTTCCCCAGACTGTTGCTTGTCCATCTTGATTAATGATAATTGCAGGAAAAGGAAGTGAATTTAAATAATGTTCATCAATCGTAAATGATTTATGCATATGACTCATGATTATTCGATCTCCTTGGGTAATCAATATATACTAATATTATAGATAATAATCGGGAATTAGTCATTATGAATATATTTGTAAATATTTGATAGTAAAAAATAATAGGACTTTTCTAGTGAAATACAAGAAATGATTTGAAGAAAAGTAACAATTTTTAGTACGTATATAGGAAGCAGGATTGGTATGAAACGTTTAAAAGGAATAATATTTATCGTCTCAGGTGCTATGTTATGGGGAGCAACTGGCCCTTTAATGGAGTGGTTGCTTAATCATACACCTTTGACAGTATCCTTTATGTTAACAATTCGTTTATCGGTTGCAGGTATATTACTACTTACATATTTATTGTTAACAGGAAAAAATATTTTTGGAATTTGGCAGCACAAGCTATGGGGGAGGCAACTCATCGTTTTTGGTATTGCAGGTATGCTTGGTGTACAATTTGCATTTGTTGCTGCAATTAATGAAAGTAATGCTGTGCTTGCTACCTTACTACAGTTTTTAGCGCCAATATTTGTTGTCGCGTATGTCTCTCTTAGTTTAAAGAAATGGCCACCAAAATATCAAGTGTTAGGTATTATTGGTACCCTTATAGGGTTATTTCTGTTACTAACGAATGCATCATTTGAAAGTTTGCTTATTAGTTCAAAAGCCTTGTTATGGGGAATAGGAGTAGGCTTAACATTTGCATTTTACACCTTGTATCCTGCACGCTTAATGAAGGAGTGGAGTGTGCTTTTAGTAGTGGGCTGGGGGATGCTGGTGGGTGGCTTCACTTTAGGCTTAGTAAGCCGTGTTTGGCAGCAGTCCACTCAATGGGTTGTTCTAGTAGATTTTAAAATTTTAATGTTATTAGTTGCTTTAATATTTTTTGGAACAGTAGCTTTTATATTATTTTTAAGTAGCATGAAATACATTACAGCAGTTGAAACGAGCATTCTTTCTAGTATTGAGCCATTAACAGCAATGGTTATTTCTGTTATTATTTTCGGTACTTCTTTAGGTTTTTGGCAACTAATAGGAGTATTCGTTATGCTTGTTTGTGTAACGTGGCTTTCAATAGCGGGAGAGAAAGCATAAATATACTATAGTGTTAGTAGTTTTTGACTATCTTTAAATTTTATCTACCAACAAGGGGGAAAGAATATGAAAGAAGTTTTTTCCTATGTAAAGCCATATAAATGGACAGCTATTTTTGCTTTATGTTTAATGCTTTTAGAGTTATTTGTTGAGCTTGTGCAGCCACTCATTATGGCAAAAATAATCGACGAGGGAGTAAGGGCACAAAATCAAGGAATGGTTTTGCAATGGGGGGCTGTTTTACTTGGGCTATCTTTCGTTGCCTTTCTGGCGGGCATTATCAATTCTTATTTTTCTTCCCATACAGCTCAAAGCTTTTCGTATGATCTTCGAAATGCCATGTTTGCTAGGATTCAATCCTTTACGCTAGCAACCTATCAAAAATTCTCCACTGCATCGCTTATTACTCGATTAACAAATGATGTCACACAAGTACAAACGGTGCTGTTTATGAGCTTGCGTATAATGCTTCGAGCGCCACTTGCTGTGATAGGAAGCATTATTATGGCTTTTGTCGTAAATCCGAAATTAGCATTATTTTTAGTTATAGGTGCACCCATCATTTTTATTTTTCTTCTTTTTATGGTGGCAAAAGGTGTGACTTATTTTGGGCGTGTACAAAAGAGGGTGGATCGTTTAAACAGAGTTTTACAGGAGAATTTACAGGCGATACGATTAGTAAAGGCTTACTTAAGAGGGGCATATGAAGCTACACGCTTTGATGAAGTTGCATCACGGTTAAAGGTTGATACTGTGAAGGCCTTACGCATAATGGAATATATTATGCCTGTTCTTTTGTTCATCATGAATATGAGCCTGCTAGCAGTTTTATGGTTTGGTACAAAACAAATTGCTACAGGAACAACGCCACTTGGTGATATTGTGGCTATTGTGAATTATGCAATGCGTATGACAGGCTCATTTTCAATGTTCGCTTTTATTATTATCTTCTATGCACGTGCGAAGGCATCTGCAGAACGTATGGCTGAAATCCTTTCCATTGAAAATGAGGTTGAAGATACGTCCCTTTTAGAAGAAGTAGATCATGCAACACAATATGGAGAATTAACCTTTGACCATGTTAGTTTTACTTATCCAGGAGGAGATGTTCCTGTTCTGTCAGATGTAAGCTTTCAAGTTAAGTCTGGCGAGAAACTAGCGATCATGGGGGCAACTGGTGCAGGGAAATCAACATTATTACAGCTCATTCCTCGGTTCTATGAAGTAACGCAAGGCCGAATACTTGTGGAAGGTCAGGATGTTCAACATTGGGATTTACAAGAGTTGCGGGAAGTGATTGGCTATGTCCCTCAGCAGTCATTGTTATTTACAGGAAGTATTGCAGATAATGTGCGTTGGGGAGATACACAGGCTAAAATGGATGCTGTATTACAGGCTACAATGCAAGCGCAAATTCATGCATCTGTTGAAGATTTTCCAAATGGTTATGATACAAAGGTTGGGCAAAAAGGTGTTAATTTATCGGGGGGGCAAAAACAGAGGTTATCTATAGCTAGAGCTCTTTTGAGAAAAGGACATATTTTAATGCTTGATGATAGCACTAGTGCTTTAGATGTTAAAACTGAACAGTCTTTGTGGGAGGCACTGAGTGACGAAAAAGCAACGATGCTTGTTGTGACGCAAAAAATACGTACAGCTAAAGGTGCGGATCGCATTCTACTGATTGATGCTGGAAAAGTAGTTGCTTATGGTACACATGAAGAGCTATTAGAGACTTCCTCGCTTTATAAAAAAATAGCTATCTCTCAACAGGAGGTGGAGGATTAAAATGGGATTTTTCCAGAAACCTTTTGGCTATGAACCGCTTTTGACAAAAGATGATCTGAAACAGGCTGTGAAGAAAAAGAAGGGGCCACGTGCAGCTGATTGGAAAAGTACATTGCTGCGGTTATGGAAAATTGTCGACGAACAACGTGCACTGCTCATTGTGGTGCTCTTATTAGTGATGATTAGCTCCATATTAGCTTTAGTTGGCCCTTATGTAATCGGTCAAATGATTGATCACTATGTTATGCATGGCAAGCTTTCAGGCTTAGGTAAGGGGATTGGCTTATTAATTGGTATTTATGTGTTATTAGCTGTTTCACTTTTCCTACAAAACTATTGGATGATTGGCATCGCCCAGCAAACGATCTATAGATTAAGGACAAGTGTATTCACTCATTTTCAAAGACTGCCAGTGGCATTCTTTGATCGTCGTCAGCATGGCGAATTGATGAGTAGAATGACGAATGATATTGAAGCTGTCAGCTCAACATTGAACAGTTCCTTTATTCAGGTATTTTCAAGTGTACTTACGCTTGGGGGAACCGTCATTATTATGCTCAGTTTAAGCCCATTGCTGACAGTTCTGACGATGATCATTATTCCAATGATGTTTTGGGCGATGCGATGGATTACACGTCGTACAGCACCACTGTTTAAAGAACAGCAGGCAGCTATTGGCGCTTTAAATGGGATGATAGAAGAAACAATTTCAGGACAGCGGATTGTGAAGGCATTTTCACAAGAGGAGCGAATGAAAACAGAATTTCGTGAAAAAAGTTTGCGCTTAAAAAGAACTGGTTTTTGGGCACAGACATACTCAGGTTATATTCCTAAAGTTATGAACTTCTTAAATAATATGAGCTTTACCATTGTAGCAGGTGTAGGAGGAGTCCTTGCGTTATATGGACATGTATCGATAGGGGTAATTGTTATATTCACTGAATATGCACGACAATTTACACGTCCTTTAAATGATTTAGCAAACCAGTTTAATACGGTACTGTCAGCTATTGCTGGTGCAGAACGTGTATTTGCCTTGCTTGATGAACAACCAGAGGCAGAAAATGTGTCAGCACAAAAGCATCAACTATTGGGACATGTAACGTTTAAAAAGGTGTACTTTAAATATCAACTAGAAGAAGAAGGGTACACACTAAAAAATGTAAACTTTAAAGTGGAACCTGGTCAAACGGTAGCCCTTGTTGGTGCAACTGGGGCTGGTAAAACGACAATCCTTCAACTTATTGCAAGATTTTATGACGTCTCAAAGGGAGAGGTATTATTTGATGGTATAAATGTACAGCAAATTGATCGACAATCCCTTCGTTCACAGATGGCTTTTGTCTTACAGGATCCATTTTTGTTTGAGGCTTCTGTTCGCGAGAATATCCGATATGGTAGACTTGATGCGAGTGATGCAGAGATTGAGGAAGCGGCCAAGCGAGCTAATGCACATGATTTCATTATGAAACTAAAGGATGGGTATGATACTATTCTTGCTGCGGATGGACGCGAGATTTCCCAAGGCCAAAAGCAATTACTTTCTATAGCAAGGGCACTTATTGCTGATCCGAAAATTTTACTATTGGATGAAGCCACAAGCAGTATCGATACTGTGACAGAACTAGCCATACAAGAGGCACTCGATACGTTAATGCAAGGGCGTACCAGCTTTGTGATTGCACATCGTTTAAATACTGTCCATAATGCTGATATGGTCTTAGTTATGCATAAAGGAGAATTAGTGGAGGCTGGACCTCAGCAAAAGCTAATCGAATCAGGTGGTCTTTATGCACAAATGCTGCATTCATCCTCACACCATCTTGAGGAATAGATGGAAAAAGAGTAATTTCATTTGAAGTTGCTCTTTTTTATTGAATTAAAATATTATTAATTTGAATAGTTAGTAAAATTTTTATTAAATCAGGAAGTGGTATATAGTTAAAAAGTAACAGGTTGCAACAGAATAAATATCTCTATTTTCGAAAAATTAGTATATTATTTTATAGCTATTATTTCTAGTAAATTTCAGTCATTTTACTGAATTTTTATAGTATAAATCCTTTTATTTTTCCAATATTTGAAGTAAAATTCTGATTAATAGCGGGTATTAATATATTTTGTTGCCAGCTTATTTTCATTCTTGCTACAATAGGGCAATAGTCTGTTACAGGAACGGAGTAAATGATGAATATTTCAGTGATGACAGTGTCTTTTCCATTAGATGGAGAAACATTGAAAGAAGTAAAGTTATTATGTGAAGAAGCAACAGTTCAAGATTATCGAGTATATGAAACCATTATGAATGTACCAATGGCTAGCTCTTTCGAGAATAAAGGCTTTATGGTACTAGCGTATGAGGATGATAAAGATTTACTAGTTGGTGCTGCTAGTGCTATCGACTTAATGGGGCTTCATACATATGAGTGGTCATTAGTGGTGACACCTGCATATCGACAAAAGGGTATTGGAACTGCGTTAGTTGAGGGTATACAAGTAGGGCTAAAAGAAAGAGGGGCAGAGGGTCAATTAGCTGTAGTAATTGATGGTTCCCCTTATGGGCACACATTTATTGAAAACAAAGGGTTTACCTATAGTTTTTCAGAAACGACTCTAGAAACAAAAGCAGAGCCCGTTACATTGCGAGGTGATATAAATATTCAAGCCTATAACGGAGAGCAAGCTGAACTGATTACTATTTATTGTGAGGCTTTTGGGGATCTACCCGAAGAATCAGAAGAGCTTATTGCTTTTAATACATCAACAAATGGAAGAGAGCTTTGGATTGCTTACAGAGATGGTGCAGTTGTTGGAACAGTGACTACAGCTAAGGAAAATGAAATCCAGTGGGTAACAGCACTTGCTGTACATCCAAATTGTGAAGGACAAGGTATTGGGACAGCCCTTCTTTCCTTTTCAAAGGATTATGCGAGTAAGGTTGGTGCAGCGTTTGTCATGCTAGATGTAGAAGTAGACAATAAAAAAGCACTTTCTGTCTATGAAAAAGCAGGCTTTATGAAAGCACAGCAAATTGATTATTATGTAAAACAATAGAAAAAGGGTGATGAGTGGTATTTAATATTAACTCATCGCCCTTTTTTATCATAATCACCTACTATCTTCATATAATATTAATAAGCTTTAAGAAAGGAGTCGTGATCATGCGCATGCCAGCATTGCCAAAAAAGAAGTCGCCTCCAAAGGAAGCCCCTAGTTCATGGTGGAAAGTTGTTAAAGCTTATTTATCCAAAGGAAAGTTTTATAAGTTACCACCAAGAAATTAATAATGCAAAGAAAAAAGTCGCCTTTTAGCGACTTTTTAATTTTCTAATAAAAATGTTTTTTTGGATGGTCCGATTAAGTATAGCTCGTGCATGGCTCGTGTAAGAGCTACATAAAGTAACTTTCGGTCAATTGGTGTATCGTAAAATGGTATATCATAGGCAGCTACAATGACGGCATCAAATTCAAGTCCCTTAGCTAAGTGACTTGGAACAACAAGTAACATTTCTTGATTAATAGATTCATTTTCCGTTAGTAGTTGTGAAGCAATATCATTGTCTTTTAAAGCCTGTTGCATAGTAATGGCTTCTGCAGTAGTTTTGCAAATTAAAGCAATGGATCGATGGCCATTTTGACGAATGGCTTCAAAGATCTCTTTAATTTTAAAGGCATCGAATTGCTCCGCTTGAATAAAACTTGGTACGTTACCGTGACGCACAACGGGTTCTACTAAAGGTAGCTGTTCATTCATTTGTGTTAGAATTTGATTCGCGACTTCCATAATTTCAATTGTTGTTCGATAGCTTTTTTGCAAAGTGCGGAAGCTTGCACGGGGAAATAAGCTTTGGACAGGCTCCCAGGCTGTTAATGAGCGATAGCTATGGATACCTTGTGCTAAATCACCGACCATAGTGAACATATCTGTATCAAGACCTGCTTTTAAAGCAGCAAGCTGAAATAAACTGTAATCTTGGACCTCATCGATAAAGACAACACGCATCTTCCATTCATCTGCAATGCCTTTTAAACGTGCTTGTAAATAGTATAGTGCAGCTAAATCTTCGAGTGCCCATTGTTCTTTACGATGTGCCTGCAAAAATTGTTGCTGTTCAAGGTAATGCCATTCAGGGGCGAGTTCTGCTAATAGTTCTGCATCGGTGAGAAGGGAACGATAGAGTGTTTTAATATTATGTTTTGGAAAGCGACGCATATAAGCTGATGCCGTTGTCTTCGTTTCTTTTTCAATGGCAGGAATTCGTTCATCACGCTCATCAATGAATTTTGTGACAACACGTCGCCGTTTTTCATCATCTCGAATTCCATTTAAGGCTTTACCCAATGCCTCATCATACTTTTTATGGAGTGTAGTTAAAACAGCCTGTTTTTTTTGACGTACATGGCTTGCTAAGACCTTTTTAATATGCTCAAGTCGCTTTTCGATAGGCATATATGAAAATTCATATAAAAACAGCTTCTTCAGGTGGGAAGCACGCATGATACAGTATTTTTCAATATAGACATCTTCGAATTGCTCTGCGATCTTTTGTTCCAGCTTTTGTACGTAGCGTTCGATGACATCGCGATAGTAAAGTGAGCCTTTCATTTCAGCAATCCAGGCAGTAGGCTGATGACTACCTCCAGCAACGAGTAACTCTAATTGCTCATTTGGATTTTGAAGCTTAAGCTTTAACTTTGTGGCAGAAAGAACGTAGTCTGTAAAAGTAGTTTGGCATATTTTATCGACGCCAAGCTCTGGTAAAACATCGCCTATATAATCAATAAATAGCTTATTCGGTGCTAAAATCATGAGCTGTTCAGGATTAAAATGTTCACCCATTGTATAAAGGAAATAGGATATTCTGTGTAGAGCAATGGTTGTTTTTCCACTGCCAGCAGCACCTTGCACAATAATTGGTTGACGAAGATGTGCTCGAATAATTTCATTTTGTTCCTTTTGAATTGTTGAAACAATTTCAGTTAGACGAACATCAGCTTTTCCAGCCAATGCTTCTTGGAGTAGTTCATCATTTGTTGTTAGATCAATATCTCTTATATCGAGTAATTCGCCATTTTCGATCTTGTATTGCCTTTTAGCATAGAGATGTCCCTTATGAACTTCACCACGGACATCATACTCCATGTCACCAAGACGTCCATCATAATAAACATTAGCTACGGGTGAGCGCCAATCAACAATAATGGGCTCATGGGTTTCACGATGAAATAGTGATGTCTTCCCAATATAAAGGAATTCTTCTGGGTCACCGGTTTTTTGGAAATGGATTCTAGCGAAATAGGGCTTCTTGCGAACGGCCTCTAGACCTTCTTTTTGATTACGTGCCATTTCAAAAAACCGGGCATTTGTTAAGATATTTAAATAACTTAAACTCGAATCTAAGTAATCAAGATCGGCCATAGATTTACGGATATTTTCTTGAGCAGATTTTAAATCTCGTTGTGATTCGTCTAATATTTGTTGCATATAGCCCTGGGTATACGCTAACCGCTCTACTTCAGCCTGAAAATCTGGATGTTGTACAGTCATTTTTTAGCACCTCCTAGGTACTTACAATTTCAAAGTAGATTATCATACTACTATATATAATATTTACCAGCAAGTGAAAGCAAAAAGTTAATTGTGCTACTATTACATGGGGCTGGAAGGTTTTTCTTTGATAATAATAGAGGAGGTTATTGAATTTGGACATATTTGCACATAGAGGTGTTTCGATAAACTATCCAGAAAATACGATGGCTGCCTTTCAAGCAGCATCAAAGCTCCCTATAGCAGGGATAGAGCTAGATGTTCATTTAACCGCAGATAAAGAGGTAGTGGTGATTCATGATGAGACCATTGATCGTACCTCCAATGGCTCAGGCTATGTAAAAGACTTTACATTACAGCAATTACGTACATTTGATTTTGGTTCGTGGTTTTCACGGGAGTTCGGAGATGAAGTAATTCCTACGTTAGGGGAAGTGTTGGAGATATTTTCAGGTACCAATCACCGTATCAACATTGAACTGAAAACAGACATTATTGCCTATGAAGGAATAGAAGCGCTCGTGCTCAAAGAAGTAGCAGCACAGCAAATGACAGAGCGGGTGATCATTTCATCTTTCAATCATGAATCATTGCAAACAATATCAAAAATAGCGCCCTATATAGAAAGTGCAGCATTGTTTGCAGAGGTGCTGGTGGATTTCCCAACTTACATTGCTCTTATACCCGCTAAGGCGTTACATGTAAGTTTGCCAACTTCCTTTCGTAAATCAGTTAAACTAGCTCTCGCTGAAGGCGCAACTGTCCGTGTGTATACAGTCAATGAACAACGTGATGCTCGACGTTTACAAGAGCTCGGTGTACAGGCGATATTTACAGATGATCCAGAAAAAATAGTAAGAGCCCTTAGTTAGAGAAGAAGTGGACAGCTAAGAGACAAAAGCTTCCGTGGAATCATTTGCATTTTCAAAATACCCACGGAAAGCAACGTCTTCTAGAGGGTTTTTACCATTTTGCACGATGCTCCTCAATACATCCGAGCATTTGTTGAATAACCAGTGTTTCACCATTGTCGAGTAAAATAGAACCGTCGTAATAGCCAAATAGCTGATGTACCTCTGATTTAACTAGTTTGGCATTCGTTTGGGCTATACGCTCAAAAAAGGGTGAAAAGGTTAAGGAGACCTGATTGGAAAATTTAGTTTTTACTTTCCAACGCTGCATATAATCTTCGGAATCATAGTGAAATAATAAATCCTCATGTATTTTTGTCATTTTACCATCAACAAAAACAGCATTTTCAGTCATGCCTGTGCCATCTGTCCATTTACCTCCTAAATTAAGCCCGATCCGTCGTCCGCGTACTCGTTGAGAGGCCATTCCCCAATTCCATAATGCTTCACGTGGCCATACACCTCGTCCATAATCCAACACAGCAAAATTCTCCTCAGCTGAGAAATTAAACCGTCGAGTACCAATTGTGACAACACCTGATGTTGGCAATATGTGATGCTTGCCTGTGAACTGAAATGTTTTCCGATTCCAAGGAATGACTACATTTAGGGTTTCGTCAGCTGGTGGGTGCTGAATGATAAGCTTTGCTCGTAAAACATCTCCGTCAAAGTTTGGTATGGAAACAGATAGATGTGTTTCATTTTGTATATATAATAAATCAATCATCATTTCACTATTTTTAAATGAAACAGATTCTAAAACCTGTGTAGGCATTTTTAGTTTACCACCGAAGGGGATTGTGATCGTTTTTTCAAAATAGCGCTGTGTTTCATATTCAAGGAAATAAACGAAGCAGACTGCTGCGTAATCTAGATGACTAATCGTAGCTGAAAACAAGATTTCATCACCGTAGACACACCAATAGTTCCATTTCTTTTTGCGCATGAGATGGCCGCTTAAATTGCTATTAATAAGTGGTTTGCGTGCAAATCCGATGGCTGCTGGATTTAAATTACCTTTTTTGTCGCATAAAAGAGTTGGCTGTAAAATCTCTTTCTCAGCATGCTGCCTCACATTCAACATCCCTTCTGGTCATAAAATAAAATTGACATATCTTTAAACCCTATTGTAGCAAAAATGTTCTTGAAATTGGAAAGGAACATGCTGAATATAATGGATTTCAATAAGAATTATGAGGAAGGACCTAACTAATAGAAATGCTTAAATAGACATATGATGGCATGAGGAGGTTATGGTATGGCAAAAATGTATAATAGGCAGGCTGCAGTTCAATATGCTAATTTGTGGTGGAACAGACGCAATCCTGCTTTTCCAAATTTTGATGTAGATTGCACAAACTATATATCTCAGTGTTTACTTGCAGGGGGGGCACCGATGCGAGGTGCACCAAGTAGAGAGAAAGGCTGGTGGATTCAGCAAGGGAATTGGAGCTTTAGCTGGTCTGTTGCCCATTCATTACGATGGTATTTAGAAGGATCTACAACTGGATTGAAGGGAAGACGTGTTCAATATGCAGAGGAACTAGAGCTTGGAGATGTCATTTTTTATGATTTTCAAGGGAATGGGAGAATTGACCACTCCGTTATTGTTACAAGTATTCAAAATGGTATTCCTTATGTGAATGCCCATACCTCAGATAGTATTAATAGACCTTATTTTTACGAGGATTCCACCGCCTATACACCAAGCATGACCTACTTTTTCTATCATATAGATGACAGTTTTGCTTAGGAACAGGTAGTTTTAAAGCATACAAATATATGATAATGTGAAAGATAGAAGAGATAAACTCTAATATGTTGTCTTATGGTAGAAGGAGAATTGATATATGAGCGAACAAATTTTATCTGTTAGAGATGCAATTATTCAACGCCGTTCCATTAAAAAGTTTAATGGCCAGCCAGTAGAACGTGAGGATTTAATGGCTATTATTGACGATGCAGTATGGGCTCCCAACCATGGTAATCGCGAGCCGTGGCGATTAGTTATTGCCTGTGGAAAGGAATTAACAAGCCTTCATCAGCTATTACGGGACTTAACAATTCCTAAATGGCAGGAGCTTTCAAGCGAAGATTTAGCGAAGCAGATGTTGAAATTTACATTACCAGGCGGCTATGCCTTTGTTATCGTTCCAGAGGATGCGCGTCAAAAAGAACGTTTAGAAGATTATGCAGCGGCAAGTACATTTATTCAAAACATGCAGTTACTGGCATGGGATAGGGGCATAGGCTCTTGCTGGAAAACACCAGGCTTCCTAGATAACCCAAAATTCCGTGAAGCTTTAAAGGTACAGCCAGGTGAGCGTGTCATTGCTATGCTACAAGTTGGTTATTTTGATGAGGTGCCAAAAGGCAAAGAACGCAAACAAGCAGCTGATATCGTTACAATTTTTGGTGAGTAATCAAACAAAAAATCCCTTCACTTTAAAAGTGAGGGGATTTTTTTATTAATCGATATTTATTTTTGTAATCCTGAAACCTCATATAAATAATCACTCAGAACACGTAAGCCTTTATCAAAGTTTTCTAAATGGAAGTGTTCATTTGGGGCATGGAAGTTTTCACTTGATAGACCGAAGCCCATTAACACTACAGGTAATTCTAAAATTTCATCAAACGCAGCGACGATAGGGATGGATCCACCGCCTCGTGTGTATGCTGTCAGTACATTATACACTTTTTCATAAGAGCGTCCAGCAGCCTGGATAAATGGATGATCGAAAGGCGTTAGGAATGGACGGCCTTTATCGAATTCAGAAATGCTGATTTCCACACCAGCAGGTTTGTGCTTTTCAACATGTGCTTTTAAAAGTGCTACAATTTCATCTGGCTCTTGATTTGGTACAAGGCGGCATGTGATTTTAGCGCCAGCTTCAGCGGGTAGCACTGTTTTGATGCCTTCACGTGAGAAACCACCAAATACACCGTTAACCTCTAGGGTTGGGCGTGCCCAAGTACGTTCTAAATAAGAATATCCTTGTTCACCGAATAATTCTTTTACGCCAACTTCCTGTTTAACAGATTCTTCATCGAAGCCAAGCGCAAGATAAGCCTCACGTTCCTCTTCTGTTAATGGCAACACTTTGTCGTAGAAACCTTCAACTTGAATCGTACCATGCTCATCACGGAAGGATGCTAAAATTTCAGCTAATGCATGAATAGCATTTTGTACGCCACCACCATAAAGACCGGAGTGTAAATCTCCCTTAGCTCCACGCACATCAATTTGAATGCCCGTTAAGCCTCGTAAACCATAGCATACCGCAGGCTTCCCAGGACCATAAAGACCTGTATCGGAAATTAAAATTAAATCGGCGGCTAGTTTTTCTTTATTTTGCTCAACATAGGCAGGTAGATGTGGACTACCAATTTCTTCTTCACCTTCATAAATGAATTTAACATTAACTGGTAATGTCCCTGTTGTAGCAAACAATGCCTCAATCATTTTTAAGTGCATAAAGACTTGTCCTTTATCATCACTTGCACCACGAGCAAATAATTTATTGTCTCGAATTGTAGGATTGAAAGGTTCACTGTCCCATAAATTTAATGGATCAACAGGTTGAACATCATAATGACCATAAAATAAAATAGTTGGTTTACCTTCAGCATGTAGCCAGTCTGCATAAACAACAGGGTGCCCAGCTGTTTGTGTAATGGAGATATTTTCAAGATTTAGTTTTTCAAACGCACTGGCTAGCCACTCAGCTGCATGTTGAATATCCTCTTTATGCTCGGATAAAGAACTGATACTTGGAATACGTAAAAATTCATTCAGTTCATTTAAATGTGCCTCACGATGTTCTGCAAAATAAGCATCAATTTGCTGTAAATTAGTCATTTAGCATCCTTCTTTCTAATATTTCGATAATAGAAATAGTATAGCATAATTTGCTTTTAGGAAACTTAAATTGTCTTGAAAGATTACACATAGCACCTACAAAATAAACCACAAGTGCTAAATAGCAATTGTGGTTGAGTATTACTTGAGTGGGTTATAAATTTTTTCAGTGAAGTGTTCAGATACAACAGCCAGATCGCTTCGTACTATTAACAGCTAGAATGCATCACTAAAATGCGCTAGCTATCAGGCAAGTCTATTCAAAGCCTCATTAGTGAGCAGTATAACCACCATCAACAAGAAGGGTTGTACCATTAACAAAGCTTGCGTCATCGCTAGCTAAGAAGAGAACGGCTTTAGCTATTTCTTCTGGTTTACCAAGTCGACCTTGTGGGTGAAGGGAAGCTAAATATTCTTTCTTCTGAGCATCGACCTCAGCTAATAGGGGAGTGTCGATATAGCCAGGACACACTGCATTTACACGAATACCGTGTTTAGCGTAAGCAGTACATAGGTTTTGTGTTAATAATTTAACGCCACCTTTTGCAGATGAGTAGGCTGTAGGGTTTGGTAAGGCAACGAAGCTATGAATGGAACCAGCGTTAACAATGACGCCGCCTGTTCCTTGAGCAAGGAATTGTTCAATTGCGTATTTATCAGAAAGAAATACACCTGATAAATTAATATCAATTGTTCTTTTCCATTTTTCAAAAGAAAGCTCGTGTGCTGGTGCATCGTCAGCTACGCCTGCATTTGCATACATAATATCAAGTTTACCGTATTTAGTAACGGTTTCCTTTATCATGTTTTGAATGTCCGCTTCATTTGTTACATCTGTTTTCACGAAGAGTGTATCAAAACCATTGTTATTTAATTCTTCAGAAACGCTTTGTCCACGATCAGAAAAATCGGCAATAACGACTTTAGCTCCTTCTTCAACAAAGAGACGAACTGTGGCTTCACCAATCCCACTAGCTCCACCTGTAACAATTGCTACTTTATCTTTTAGTTTCATATAAATGACCACCTTTAGTAATGTTATTTTGCTGTTGCACCGCCATCAATAACGAATTCTGCACCTGTTGAAAAGGAAGATTCATCAGAAGCTAAAAATAATACAGTTTGCGCTACTTCCTTTACAGAGCCTAAACGTCCTAATGGGAATAAGTTTTTACCTAATTCAACTTTTGAGCTTCCTGTTGTTGCTGATGCATAGTCTGCCATACCTGTATCAATGTAGCCGGGATGAATGGAGTTGACACGTACGCCGTATTGAGCATACTCCATAGCAGCATCTTTTGTCATAATGCGAACAGCCCCTTTACTCGCGCCGTATAATACGTGACCAGCTGCCCCTGTTAAGCCTGCAATAGAGGAAGCATTAATAACAGAACCATTATGTTGCTTTGTCATAAGCGGCATAATATGCTTCATACCTAAGAACACACCTGTCACATTGATGGACATTAAGCGGTTCCAGTCAGAAAGCTCGATTTCTGCAAGAGGTTTTATGATATAGATACCTGCATTATTGAAAAGAATATCCACTTTATTAAATGTTTTTATTGATTCATCTGCTACCTTTTTCCAGTCTTCTTCATTACTTACATCGTGGTGGAAAAATACTGCCTCACCGCCGATAGTTTGAATATCACGGACTGTTTCGTTCCCAGATTGTTCATTTATATCAGTATAACTATTTTTGCTCCCTCTTTAGCAAATAATAATGCAGTTTCTTTCCCGATTCCTGTACCTCCACCTGTAATAATGGCCACTTTGTTTTCTAATCTCATTTCAAGCACGCACCTTTCATTTTTTCTGGTTATATGGTTGCCTGAGGATTCAAAAGTATTCGCATTGTCTAGCGATACCTTCATCTTACTCCTTTCAATTTGAAATACTATCCTATAAGATGCTGTATAATATAGTGAATGAATATCCTCCATTTATAGGGGTATTTTTAGTGTGAAGGAGAAGAATTTCCTATGACGCATCCATTTCAATCAATTGAAGAAGTAACAATTCAAGAGTTTGTGTTGTTTATTAAAATTCATCATAAGCAAATTGAAGAGAATACAATTATTTACCTTAATCTAGAACCTTCTATAACTGGGGCAGATCGAAAAAGAGCAGCAATGCTATTAGATTCATTTTTGCGTTTAATGACACATGCAAATATCGATGAACTAAATAATGATGATAAGTATTTTTTTAACACATGGCTTCAATCACAGTTGTCCATTATTGATAGGAAGAGCTTTAATTTATTTCAATTAATTTTTGAGAAATCATTGATTACTTTTATGATTCAACAGAAGAGTAGTCGAACGAACGCCATCTTCATGTATATATTATCGACATTTACGTTACTTGTAGAGCTATACTATGGCTGTGAGGGAGATAACCAAACTGGTAACATAACTACTGAAAATCAAAAAATTAGGCATCTACAGCTATTAGATAGGCTTGATAAATTGCTCATTAGTTCTTCAGGTTATCAGGATTTAGCCCTTATTTTAAAAAAATGTGAAGAGTATTTTAGTTATAAAAGATGTGTATTTTACGCATATGTCCCATGGTCCAATCAATTTTATGGAGTTATTGGCGCAGAGCTACCTAAGGTGCAAAGCATGAAAGGGGAGTTGACTGGAGAAAACACGATACTTAGTTCAAGAAAACCCATTTATTTAAAAAATCCTAAAAATTACGTGAAAGAAGAGCATATCCAATTATTTAATTTATCCTCGATTATTTTTATTCCCATTTTGTGTGAAGATCAATTATTTGGATGGCTAACATTTGATCAGCTAGGGGAGGAATTTGATTGTACAAAGGAAGAATTAACACTCCTTGAGGAAGTAGGGAAGCGTTTAGGTTTATTTTTATCACGTAAGGTCGAGAAGGTAGAAAAGAATACAGTGCTTCATTTAACTGACAGGGAATCGATGATACTTGGCCTGCTTGCCGAAGGATATGATAATAAAAAAATTGCTGGTTTATTATTTTTAAGTGAGCATACTGTCAGGGATTATGTAAGCAGTCTGATGACAAAGCTCAAAGCAAAGAATCGAACACAGGTCGTTGCCTCAGCCTTTCGTCTAGGGCTGCTAAGCTAACACACCAATGCACTTCTATTAGGAGTGCATTTTTTGTTTCTTCAAATGCTAATTAATATTCAGACAATAAATACTATTAAAAATATAGTTTAATTAATAGATAACTATTGTCATCAAAAGCTTTTTTGAAGGGAAAGCAGTATAGTAGTAAAACAATTTTTACGAATATTACAAGTGAAAGCGATTAAGCTTACACGATTGTAATGAAATTGAAAGCCAATGCGATAGAGTGTAATACATTATTTTGCGAGAATGTGTATAGAAGCAAGAACAAGAAGCGGAGGCATACACAATGAATGAAAAATTAGAAGGCGTATACGAGGAATACAATCGTTATATATATCATTTATGTTTAAAACTAACTCGCAATAATATAGAAGCGGAAGACTTAATGCAAGAAGTTTGGGTTAAGGTTGTACGCTATGAAGATAGCGTGGCCGAAGTAGAGCATATTAAAGCTTGGCTGACAACTATTACAATGAATACATTTAGAGATCGCTATCGTAAAAAAGTACGACGTAGCAAGTATATGATGAACCAACCTGAAACATTAGACGTACCGATTCTAGATTTGGTTCCCAATAACGATATTTCTACAGAAGAAAAAATTGAAAAGGACATTGTGACAAAACTAGTCCAAGATAAAATGGAGCAATTAGATGCCATTTATAGAAAGACTTTATGGTATTTCTACATAGACCAATATTCACTTGCAGAAATCTCTACAATTATGAAAGTTTCCATTGGTACTGTGAAATCTCGTTTATTCCGTGCAAAGGCTCGATTAAAAGAAATGCTCATGTCAGATACAGCTATAGTGGAATCTGTGCTACCAGCTTAATAAAGCAGATTGGTCGCACATCACGGTACTTAGACGGAAGTATTTGGTCGACTAATCAAAAAAGATGCATTCGCAAATAATTGCAAATGCATCTTTTTATTGTGCTTCAATCTGGCCGATTTGTCTCCACATCCAATAAACATTTAGAAAAAATAGTTCGTAAGGTTTGCAGTTCCTCCGCTGTTAGCATACCAAACATATTATTAATGATTTCACTCACTTGTTGACGAGATTCCTTTAATATGTTTTCACCGTCAGCCGTAATGACTAGTTGAGAAGCACGGCGGTCTGTGGCATGCTGTGTTTTTTCAATAAAGCCACCATTTATCAGCTTGGTTGTTAAAACAGTGACGCCACCAGTAGTTACTTTTAACCGCTCAGCAATAGCAGAAGGGCGTTTTGGGCCCTCCTGCGATAAGTAGTCTAAAATTAAAATATGGGATTTTGAAAAGCCGAGTACATTATGATTATTCCACTCGTTTGCCCACTTACGCTCAATAGATGAAACGACTTCAAACAACGAGGTAATGGCTTTTTGTTTTTCTTGGTCCATAGAAGGTCATCTCCAAAACTGTTTTAACTTTCTTGTGCCAATCTTGTCATCGCATTTAATTCGTAAGCACGTACTTTACGTGGGATAAAACGACGGATGTCCATCTCATTGTAACCAACTTGAATACGTTTTTCATCTATTATAATAGGGCTTCGCAACATTCTTGGGTGTGCCTGAATGATAGCAAATAGCTCTTGAATAGAAAGTTGGTCGATGTCGATATTTAAGTTTTTAAAGTCATTTGAGTTTGTTGCAATGATTTCATCTGTGCCATCTTCAGTCATGCTTAGAATTTCTTTGAATTCTGCAAGTGTAAGTGGGTGAGATGTAATACGTTTTTCTTTATATTCTATGTTGTGATCTTTTAACCATTTAAGTGCTTTTCTGGATGAAGAACAGCTCGCTTGTGAGTAAATTGTAACTGTCATTCTTCATTCCTCGCTTTCTTTTTTAGATTATATTTTACAAATAGCTTATTAGTAAGTTAATAGTTTATATATATATCTTACTAGTAAGCTATATATAAATCAATAGTTAATTGAAAAAATTTCTCAATCGTATTATTATTTTTTCAGTTATATTAAAATATACGAAGATAAGCGTAAAAAGTTTCGTTTATTCAGCTTACAATGATGTAAGTTTATGTTAACTCTTTAGAATTTGTCTTTTTAAGCATAAAATCGATGATGAGTTAATAGGGACTACTAGAATTCTAAATTGTCTCGTAGGAGAGAGTTAGTTGGAAGTAGGAGTAAAATTGTTAGTCCACTGATTATAGTATGTTTATATGAGGCTATTTATACATCGAAGTTAAAAAATTTAAAAGAGCAGCCCCATAACATGTTGGGCTGCCCTTGAAATAATTAGTCTTGGCCTTGTTGTCCAGAAGTAAACCAATCTTGAACATTCCAGACTTTTGTTACGAGTCCTTCATAGAAATCAGGTTCGTGACTTACTAGCACAATGGTACCTTTAAATTCTTTCATGGCACGTTTTAATTCATTTTTTGCATCTACATCTAAATGGTTTGTTGGTTCGTCGAAGAGAAGCCAGTTAGCTTCCTCCATCATTAATTTACATAAACGCACTTTGGCTTGCTCGCCACCAGATAATGAATTAAGCGGACGTGTAATATGGTCAGTTTTTAGGCCAGCTCTTGCTAAAGCTGCACGTACTTGGGCTTGTTCCATAGAAGGGAAAGCATTCCAAACATCATCAATTGGCGTGATTTTCTCAGCTTTTACTTCCTGTTCAAAATAGGAAGGATATAGGTAGTCTCCGCGGACTACTTTCCCACCAAGCGCATTAATTTTACCTAACATTGTTTTTAATAATGTGGATTTACCCACACCATTCATACCGACTAAAGCAATTTTTTCTCCTCGTTCAATCGCAAAAGATAGTGGAGGAAGTAATGGCTTGTCTTTATCGTAACCAATCACTAAGTTCTCAGCCTCTACAACGTAGCGGCTAGATGAACGGGCTTCTTTAAAACCGAATTCTGGTTTTACAGCTGTTTCTGGGCGATCAATTCGCTCTAAACGATCAAGTTGCTTAGCACGTGATTTTGCACGACCAGTAGTGGAGTAACGTGCCTTGTTTTTAGCTATAAAATCTTCTTGCTTCTTGATGAATTCCTGTTGCTTTTCATAGGCTTCAATATGCTGACGTTTATTGATTTCAGCAAGCTCAAGGAATTTTTCGTATGTTGCAGTATAACGAGTTAATTTTGAAAATTCCAATTGGAAGATGACATCCACTGTTTCGTTCATAAATTCTGTATCATGTGAGATTAGAAGGAAAGCATATGGATAGTTCTTTAAATAAATTTTCAACCAAGTAATATGTTCCTCATCAAGATAGTTCGTCGGCTCATCTAGTAAAAGTACTTTAGGTTTTTCTAATAAAAGCTTAGCGAGGAGTACCTTTGTGCGCTGTCCACCAGAAAGAGCAGCTACATCACGCTCTAAGCCAATGGCATCAAGTCCAAGTCCACGTGCCACCTCTTCAATTTTCATATCTAATGTATAAAAATCTCCTGCATCTAATGCATCTTGTACTTCTGCCATTTGTTCTAAAAGTACTTCTAATTCTTCAGGCGTTGCGTCTGCCATCTTGCCTGTAATTTCATTCAGCTCTTCTTCTTTTTTATATAATGGTAAAAAGGCATCGCGTAACACTTCACGCATTGTTCTACCAGCCGTTAGTACGGTATGTTGGTCTAGATAACCATAGTGCGTACCAGGCAACCACTCAACTTTTCCTGTATCGTGGATCGTTTGACCTGTAATGATGCCCATTAATGTAGACTTACCAACACCATTAGCTCCTACAAGTCCAATATGATCACCTTCCACTAAGCGAAACGATACATCTTTAAAGAGTGTACGATCACCGAAAGAATGACCTAAATTTTCTACTGTTAATATTGCCATTTCTGTTCCTCCAACTATCTTTCTTGTTTACATTTTATAGTTCTGCAAGCTGCTTGTTAAGTTCTGCTAATTGAGCTTCCATATTCGCAAGACGTTGCTCTGCCTTAGCTACCTGATCGTTGTGCCCAGTAGACTCCAACTTTTCTATATCACCTTGTAAATTCATATAGTCCATTTTTAACTCTCTAATTTGGTATTCAATATCACTTTTTGTTGGCATGAAGACTACTCCTTTTGAGACTATTTTTATAGTGAATGCGTGTAAAAGCGATGGAGGTTTTAAGAATCCCCCACCGCTTATTCTTTAAAATCAATCGGGTACTTGTTGAATTTACTTATGTCCAACTTCTGTAAGAGGTGTTGGAGTGAAAAATTCTTATATATTGTATCATAATCATCTTGGAAGTAGCACTAAGTAGAAGCGATATTATGACGATCATAAGCAAAATCTAAGAGTAATGCTTGAAGTGTTTCATTATTATCAGCAAGATTGAGTTGTCGCTGTTTTCTCACTGCTCGTTCACTGCGAGCTTCGTGTAAAAGAAATTCCATGACAGCATTTTGGATTTGTGATTGCTTCATTTTTCGACCAAGTCCTAGATGGATAAAGCCATTATGCTCACGAGGGAAAGCATGTAAAAGCTCAGCTTCAGTTTGCGCAAGTGTAATGCATGGCACGCCAAAAGAGGCAATCTTATAAGGTGTATAGTTAGCATTACAAATAATGACATCTGCTTTAGGTAGTAGTTTGAGGAGTGCATTTTTATCTCGAAGAATAGCAGTATTGCGACGACTAAGTACCATCATTTGCAAGTCATCCGTTGCATGGCGATAGCTTTCGTCAATCATAACTGTAATTTGTAGTGGTATTTGTAGTTGAGTTAGGTGTCGAAGTGTTCGATACGTTAAATTATGCTCGTCCCCATCCTCGAAAGCGACAACGATATGAGGCGGATTTTCAGGTGTTTTACTATCAGATATATTATCGAAATGCTGATAAGCATCTGGCAGGGCAAAAACAAAGCTTCCACCAATATAATGTGCTGGTAAATAATCTTTCACTTCTTGATAGAGTGCTAGTAGTACACAATCACAGGCTTGGCCACCTTCACCAAAATCATCAAAATGAATAATTGTTTTGCAGAAAGGTCGTAATTCTTCTACTTGCCAGCCTTCAGAATTTCGCCCATCTCTAACAATTAAATCAGGTTGAAGTCCTTTGATTTGCTTAGGTAATTCGTTAAAGTGATCAAATAGAATAGGAGAAACTCCTTCATTCATTAAAATTTGGATTCCGTCATTTGAAGGAGTCTTTACAAAGATAAAAACCTTCTCATTCGAAAGTAGTTTAGCTAATGTTGAAACCCGTTCAAAAGGATACAGCCCTTTATCAATACAGCTTTCAATAATGAAAACAATCGTTTTTTTTGGTTCAATTGCGTGTGTTTCGTTTTGCAAATGTATCCCATCCTTTCCTCTGTCTCTTTAAATTATGGCGAAGAAAGAGCAAGTATGTGTAAAATTTAGGATTTGCTCATGAATGTCTCTAGAGGAATCTTCTAAAATAGCTATCTTTAAACAGTTTTAATCACCAAAAAATGGTCGATATATATAGAAAGGCGAATTGTAGAAATATACATAACAACTGGAAGGTCTTTATCTTGGTTCAGAAAAATCTCTTTACAAATGGAGATGATGGCATGTTTTGCTTAACTCCGATGTGTCAAGATAAGGTCAACGCAGGGTGTCAAGAATTTGAAGGCGAGCTTTTAGAGTGAGCCGTAATTGATATACTATCAATAAGTAGAAGGACGGGAGAAAAAATGAGTATGCGTGCAGCGATTGTTGTAGGGGCGACTGGTTTAACCGGCTCCGCTCTAGTTGAACAATTATGTGAAAATGATGAGTATATTTCAGTAACAGTTATTGCACGAAGAAAGCTAACTTATATGCATCCAAAGTTAGAAGTGAAAATTCGTGATTTTGATAGAATAGAAGAAAACGATATAGGATTTGCTCATGAATTGTATTGTTGCTTAGGTACAACCATTAAAAAGGCAGGCTCTCGTGAAATGTTTGAAAAGGTAGATTTTGAATACCCGTTAGCAATTGCATCTTTAGCAAAAAAACGGGGAATCCCTCATTTTCTTGTGATTACGGCAATGGGAGCTAATGAGAATTCTCCATTTTACTATAATCGAGTTAAAGGCAAACTTGAGCGTGATTTAGAGGAACTAGGCTTACAAAGACTTTCCATTATTCGCCCCTCACTCTTAGTAGGGAACCGTGATGAATTTCGATTAGGAGAAAAGGCAGGAGAAAAATTATTAAAGCTTGCACAGCCTTTATTAATTGGACCTTTAAAACGTTCTAGAGCAATTGAAGCTACACAAGTGGCAAAGGCTATGATTATTATTGCCCTATATGGTAAACAACAGCCAGTCACTATTTATCCATCAGATGAGTTAGCAACATTAGATTATCCGGAAGTACCAGAAGAGGACATTTCAAGAGAAACATTATTTAATTGGGATAAGCTGAATGAAGGCGAGAAAGTTAATCGGGAGGTTGTCATTAATCGAGATAAATATAAACTTGAGGAAACGGTCATTGATAAGGAAGTCCATTTCCGACAACGTGATCAGGATAATTAATTTAGGGATTAAATTCTCGTTCCGTCTAAAGACTGAATTTATATCAATTGTCATGACAATCCTTTCCGAGCCACTTTTCATTTGTTACAATATTATTGTAGAAGATGAATGTGGAGGCAAAGTAAAGATGAAAATTTTACTCGTAGATGGCACGATGTTTGGTCGTAAAACTGGTGCTATTTTAGAGCAAGTGGAGCAATATATTAAAGAATTAGATGCTAGTTTCGAGTTAGAAATGATGCATTTTAGTCAATATAAGCATCAAATTGTGGATGGTTCTCCATTAAATGATGATATGAAAAAAATGATTCAACAATTTGAGGAGGCAGACGCTTACATTATTGCAACGCCTATTTTCCAAGCGTCTATTCCAGGCGTTTTGAAAAATGCCTTTGACTTCTTACACCCTAAAACAATGCGCTATAAGCCCGTATCCATTGTTGCAAATGGAGGCACATATCAGCATCACCTTGTAGTCGAAAATCAGCTAAAACCTATTTTAGACTACTTCCGAGCGCTTGTTACGCCAAACTATGTGTATACACATACATCACATTTTGATGCAGATAATAATATTGTAGACGCAGACGTTCATAGTCGTTTACGTGAATTAGCTCGTGTATTTGTTCAATACTGTGAAATGAGCAAGAACTTGCCCAAAGAAACAATTGACCAACATTAAGATAGCCCTTGTACGGTGGTAAGAAATCACTGTGCAGGGGATTTTTCTTTGTAAGTATTGTTTTAGTATGTGATAAAATAAAACTTTAGTGACTCAGGAAGGAGGGCTGCTCATGCAGGACATCGCTTTACTAGAAAAACAACGCTGTAATCTTATTTTGACCAATAAGGCGAAGGAAGCGGTAGAGGAATGCTCAGCAAACGAGCATGCCTTTTTTGCGTTACAAAGATCTTTTACTGTCTATATTGAAAAACGAAAAGCAAAAACAGTTGGTGAAACCTTTTTATCCATCTATTTTAATGCGGAGGACAATGAAAAATTAAGCGATCTTCTTGCTGAGAAAACGGTTATTATGGATTGTGTGCTAAAGGTGGAAGGATTGCTGGCAACCAATATTCGATTTGTCCATATGCGTGGACCTATTAACACAAATCGTCGCTTAGCAGCCGCATTACAATTTGTGACAAAGCCTAATAATGGAGCAGGTATTCCACTTGAGCTGCACACCAAAATAAGACAGCTACCGATTGCAGAAGAACGTACAGAGTATGTAAAAAAACGTATAGCCAGCTGGGAAGGCTATTTAAAAATACAAGAACGAGATGCAACCATTGATGATATTCATACAGAATTTAAGCAAAGCTATTTCAATGAAGACTTTACACGCTTAACTATTGTATGTCCCTACATAAAGAGTAAAGAATGGAAAAAGCTAGAGGGGTTAAGTGTTAGCATTCAAGGAATTCGAGGCGAAATAGGACAGGTTATAAAGGCTAATGCAGGAAAGCAAACGGTAGAAATTGATGTAAAGCCTTTTATACAGGATTTGGCTCGTAAGGACGGACTGAATCTTCGTTCAAAACAAGCGAGCTTTAGTAATTTTGCAACATTAAGCCAAATTCGACGACTACGTAATGGTTTTACAAAGCTAGAAAAGGGTGAGGCAGTAAACCCTAATTTAGAAACAATACTGTTTGAGAGACGCCCTACAGTTCGTGCATCCAAGCTACGCGAAGATATTGAATTTCATAATAATTTAAATGAATATCAACGACGAGCCGTTTTAGGTGCACTATCAGTTGAGGATTTGTATGTCATTCAGGGTCCACCTGGTACGGGGAAAACAACTGTCATTTCAGAGATTTGTCAGCAAAATGTTAAAGCAGGCTTAAAAACACTTGTTGCCTCACAGTCTAATTTAGCTGTAGATAATGCATTAGGACGCTTACTGTCCAATCAAGAAATTCGAATTTTACGCTATGGTAGAACGGAAAGTATTGAGGAAGAGGGTAAAAAATTTATAGAGGAAAATGTGGCGCTTCAGTGGCGTGCGCAGACACTTGCTGCGATTGAAGAAGCAATTACAATATTTCCAGAACGTCAGCAAGAGCTAGAAGCAAACCTTGTAAAAGCAAAAGATGAGCTAGAGAAATTAGAGCAATGGCTTGAGCAATTAACACAGGAAATGGCTGCAAAAGAGCAGGCAGCTATTGAAGAACCCATTTTACAGCAGGAGATTCAAGCATTAAAAAAAGAATTGAAGGTTGCTAAAACAGAGCAACAAACATGTGAGACTCAAAAAGAGCATTATGAAAAACAGCTCGCACAAATTGAGCCAATTGTACAGCAGCTTGAACAGACACTTGCTGATTACCCTTCAGTCGAGAAACTACAGGGTACGATTCAGAAAACTACTGAAAAAGTGAAACATCTAGAGGCTGCTGCTCAATATAAAGAACTACAAGAACAAAAGCACCAGTTAACACAGCAATTTGAAGAGATACAGCAGAAATATGAAATCGAAAGCAATCGTCTAGTAATCATGAAGGAAGCGCAAAAATATATATACACCTTAACCTCATTTGACCTTATTCAGCGTTTTTTACAACATTATCAAATTCGCCCTTCTCATGTACTTTCGCAACAAATAGGTCGCTTGCAGCATTTAGAGGATGCGAAAGATTTAGAGGCATGGTCAACGATTAATGCTCGTTTACAAAAAGCAATTGTGAAGCTAGAGGCTTTGGTCACGCATGAAGTCAAGGAGCGTGCCCTTGCTAAAAGTAGACTACAACCAGTACAATCGTTTTCTTTGCAAAACCTTACTGGTGTATTCGCACAATTAAACACGGCTTTTCAAGATGGTCAAGCACCCGCAAGTGATGTTATTGAAAGTTATTTGCTCGGGTTATATATGCGTCGTGATTTTGTTTGGCAAAAGGGGATAGCACTAAAGCAACAGCAAGAGCATAAAGATCAGGAATACGAAACTTTTCGTAAAAATCTTGTAACTTTAATTCATCAGGAGTGTGCAATAACTAGCTTTGATGTGCAAAGTTACCAGCGGCAGCTCCAACCATTTTTACAGCATACAGAGCGGTTACAACAATTAGCAAACGCCTTTCAGATTACTGAAGAACCAGAAGAATCTGTAGACTATTTAAAAATTCTTGCCTCCCAAGCTAGAGAGTCTCTTCTACAAGCAAAGCAGCAGCTTGAGGCAGTGGAGCAGGCTAAAGTACAACTCGTTCCTAAACAAGCCTCTTTACAGACTGTCCAAACAAACATGCAGGAAGTAGAACAGCAGCTAACGCTTATAGAAGAACAGATAAAAGATATTAATATAGCTGGATTGAAGAAAGAAAAGCAACTAGCTACCTATACAAAGCTTTTACAATCTATGCCAGAACGAACTGCTGAAGAGGTGAAGGAAGCTATTCAAACTGCAAAGCAAGCAATCGAAGCATTCCAACGTCAGGAAAAACAGCTACCTCTTCACAAAAAACTACAAGAACAATGGCGTGAAAAATTACAAAACGCAACAGAGTATGATTTAGATGAAATTCGAAAACTGTATGTACGTCATGCGAACGTTATTGGTACAACATGCGTAGCTTCTGCCAGTAAGGAGTTTATGGAAAATTATCCGACCTTTGATGTGGTTATTATTGATGAAGTTTCAAAGGCAACACCACCAGAATTGCTCTTACCAATGCTAAAGGGGAAAAAAGTTATTTTAGTAGGTGATCATCATCAGCTACCACCATTACTTGGGGATGATACGCTGGAGGAAACATTGAAGGCAATGCTAGAAGAAAATCCAAACTTTGAAGGCGCACAGGAATTAAAAAATCTGTTGCGTGAATCATTATTTGAGCGTTTATTTAATAATTTGCCACCAACGCATAAGCAAATGCTAGCATTGCAATACCGCATGCATGAGAAAATCATGCAAAGTATCACACCATTTTATGCGGAAGAAGAAAATGGCTTGCAATGTGGCTTACCAGATTCGGATGCAGCAAGAGATCACGGCTTAGAAGGGCAGTTTATAAAACGTGATGACCATTTACTGTGGATTGATATTCCAACAGAAAAACCTTATTTAGAGGAGCAAGTAAAAGGCGGAACGAGTCGTTTTAATGAAGGAGAATTGCTCACAATTCGACGTATTTTACTAGATCTCAATGAAGCGGTGAAGGCAGCAAAAGAAGCAGGGCGTATGCCGCAGGATGCTCAAAAAAGCGTTGGTGTCATCAGTTTCTACGGTGAGCAAGTAAAGAAAATTAATCGCCTTCTTCAGCAAGAATTACAGCTACCACATCTGCAATTTAGAACAGGGACTGTTGATAAATTCCAAGGGATGGAAATGGATGTCATTTTAGTGAGCATGGTTCGTAATACACCCAAGGGCGGGGATATTGGCTTTGCCAGAGATTATCGTCGTTTAAATGTCGCGCTATCTCGTGCACGTGAGTTACTACTGCTTGTTGGAAGTGCAGAAATGTTTGCAAAACGTGCAAAACATCAAGAAACAAGAGAGATGTATGCGAATTTATTAAAAACAGTAAAATCCTACGATGGCTTACGTAATCATGAAGGATTGGTGATATAGATTGTCAAAATTACAACAACGACTAATGCGTGAGCTTCAGCAGAATCGTAATATTAAGATTGTCAAAATGGCTGAATGGTGTATTCCCATTCGAACAGTTGATGTGACCTATGAGCCTGTTCGTCGTTCAACAATGGATGTCTTAATGACAATGCTTCTGCTTAGTATTCAAGAGGCGGATTTTAGCAATGCACAGGAATTGAGCGAGCTATTGCTGGTAGACTCATTATTTATTGAAGACTTGGTTTCTTTAATGATTCGAGTAAACCTTGTGAAGAATGAAGATGATTTCTATAGGCTAACTGAAAAAGGACAGAAGCAGCTAGAACGAGGTATTTTTGAAGAAGAACTAGAGGAAGAAACCTCTACGCTTTACTTTAGTCCCTGCCATCAATCGTTTCTCACTATCGATACGAGGAATGATGAATATGATGAATTGCCAGAGCTTTATCGTTATATTGACAAAGAGGCAGAACAACAGGAACAATTTGAGGAGTCCATGGTGATTGCAGCTTTACAGGAATCGGATGAAGAAGAGGAAGGGAGCTCTCAGAAAGTCATCGCAAAAATTGTTCAAACAGCAGCTCAGCAAATAAATGATAGCCCATGTTTAGAGTTTGTTCTTTATGATAAGGAACAGGATATAGTATTTGTACGAGTTTGGAATACATTACTCAATCAATGGGATTATCATTTAGAGCAACAACTTACAGACGAAGAACAATTAACATGGCGTGAGCAATATTTATCTTGATTCAATTTCAATTGCTAGAAAAAACGAACGTAAATCGCGTTCGTTTTTTTATTTTAATTATAAATTTACAGAGTTAGGTGATAATCGAAAAATTTTTTCGATAAAATACTGCATTAGCACAAATTAAACCATCGCTAAGGAGGGGACAGATGTTAACGATTAGTTTATGTATGATTGTTAGAAATGCACAATGTACGATTGAAAGATGCTTAGATTCGGTTCAGCACCTCGTGGATGAGATTAATATTATTGATACTGGTTCAACTGATCGTACAAAAGAGATTGTCCAAAATTTTACCTCTCGAATTTATGACTTTTCCTGGTGTGATCATTTTGCTAAAGCTAGAAATTTTTCCTTTCAGCAGGCAACAAAAGACTATATTTTATGGCTTGATGCTGATGATGTTATGACAAAGGAAAATCAGCACAAGTTCAGCCAACTAAAGCAATCGTTATTTCCCTCTATTGATGCTGTAACAATGGATTATTATTTGACGCTTGATTGTGATGGGGAAGTGGAGTGTAGTGAACGAAAGTTTCGTCTAGTAAAAAGGGCGAATCATTTTCAATGGGAGGGTGCTGTTCATGAGAATTTAAGGGTGTCAGGGCAGCTCTATCATAGTGATATTGCTGTCACACATTTACCGTTAACGAAAGATATTCATCGCAATATAAATATTTATGAGGGATTAATAAAGAATGGACATTCTCTTTCAGCAATTGAGACATTTCATTATGCGAATGAACTAAAATTACATCACCGTTACCTAGAAGCTATTAATCAATACAACCTATTTTTGGATAGCAACTTAGGCACTACAGATAATCGCATTGAGGCTTGTTTACATGTAGGGGAATGCTATCGACGTTTACATGATGATCAACAAGCACAGCAAGCTGTTTTGCAATCTTTCTTATATGATCGACCAAAGTCAGAAGCATGTTGCCGAATGGGCCAATTTTTTATGGAGCAATTAAAACATAAAGAGGCTATTTACTGGTACTCTCAAGCCTTGCAACAAGCTCCTGCCGATACAATGACTATCCAAAAGCGTGCTTATTCAACATGGATTCCACATCTACAATTAAGCCTTTTGTACAGGGAGTTACGGTTATTTGAAAATGCCTTTCAGCATAATCTAGAGGCACAAAAATGGAAACCGAATCATCAAGAAATAATCAATAATGAAAAATATTTACTTAGTCAGTTAAAGATATAAATCTTTCTTATGGAAAAGGTACATCAATAAACAAGACATAAATAGCTTGGCCAATTAACAATGAAACACCTACAACAACCGTCATAAAAATCACATTACGTGGCCTAAAATTTTTTGCTTCCATTAAAAACCTCCCTCGATATAGAATATTCAGTCAATTCAAGATATGTTTCGAAGGGATGAGTATGCATAATAAAAGAGCAAATTCACTTTAATTGTGAATTTGCCTATTACTAACTGTCTGCAATTAACTGTATACATGAAAAATACTCACAGTGTGCAATGCGCTGTGAGTATTTTTTTAATCAAGCAAAGTGTATTACGAACCTGCTAAACATTATATCGGAATACTTGAAATACAAAGGAACTTTACAATTGAATCTGTTTTATTTATCCAATTATGAGGGGTGGCTGAATCTAAGAAAACACAATCATAAGGATGTAAATCATGCTCCTCTTTGTCAATGACAATGGTTAGTATGCCTTCCAAAACATAAAGAAATTCTTGGCCAGAATGAGAATAAGAATCCTCTCGATTTGCACCTGGATTCAATAATACTAAGATGGGATTAAAGAGTGGATTTTCAATGTTTCCTGCTAAATCTCTATAAAAAAATTGGTTATTCATGGTGTTCGTTTTACTAATAATATTACGCATAACTGTAGGTGCGATTTTTTCATCAGACTCTGAAAAAAAATAGCTCGGATTAACACCAAGTGCTTCAGATATTTTTTTCAATGATTCTAGCGTTATGGATGATTTTGATCGTTCAACCTGGGACAAAAAGCTAATTGAAAGATTCGTTTGATCAGCTATTTGTTTTAATGTTAACTTCCGTTCTTTTCGTAAACTTTTTATTTTTGCTCCAATTATATCAGTCACTGTTCTCCACTCCTGTACAAATATTAGTTCTATTTACTATTCAAGAAAAATATCTTTGGGTGAAATTCATTAAGTAAATTTATTTCATAGGTGTATGTTAAGGGTTATTTTATTATTTTGTAATTTGACTAGTCACAATAACTCCGAGAACTAATTAGACCCTAAAGTAACCATACAATAGTAGTTACCTTCTCATGATTCTTATTGCAGTGTTCGTTTATCTACATATTTCACCAAATAGAAGAAGCCACGTTGATAAGGATAACACAAAAGCTTTAATTTCAGAACGGTTACAAAATTTGGGTGTAAATCAATCTAAATCATCAATAAAGATTGATCATTCGAGTTTAAGTGTCACTTAAATAAATATGTGTAATATATAAATAAAAGAAGATTTCATTTAAAAATATTCGGAAAATTTAGTTTACATAGAAAATTCGGTGTGCTATTATCTTCAATAATTGAAGCTGTACTTCAATATTGTATTTGTTGAATCAAGTATTCTATTAAATAATAAAGGAGAATGAAGATGAATTTTCATGGTATTTTGGTTCCTATAGTGACTCCATTTAAACAGGATTTAAGCCTAGATTTAGAAACTTTAAAGCAATTGACAAACACATTTATTGACAAAGGTGTTAATGGTTTAGTGGTGTGTGGCACAACTGGTGAATATTACGCCTTGAATGAAGTGGAACGTGAAACCGTTTTAAGAACGGTGTCGGAAGTTGCTAAAGGTCGAATATCCTTAATTGCAGGTATTAATGATTTATCAACTGATGGGGCAGTTAACCGTGCCAAACAGGCTAAAGATTTAGGGTATGAAGGTTTAATGTTATCACCCACACCTTATAGCTTGCCTGACCAAAGTGGTTTGATTGCCCATTACGAAACAGTGGCGGCTTCAACTGATTTACCTATTATCATGTACAATTTCCCTGCTCGTATCGGCATTGAAATTGAGTATGAAACGGTGGTGCATTTGTCTAAAAATCAGAATATTGTTGCTATTAAAGAGAGTAGTGGTGATTTTAGCCGTGCATTACGTTTGCTACAAACTCCATTTGAGAATTTTGAAGTGATTTGTGGTTGTGACGATCAGCCAATTGACTTTTTCTTTTGGGGCGCAAAAAGTTGGATTGCTGGAGCAGGTAATGTGTTCCCAGAGGAGCAAGTAGCTATGTTCAATGCTTCCATAGCAGGGGATTGGGACAAAGCACGGCAAATCATGAGGGATATCTATCCTGCTATCCACTCGATGGAATCTGGTAACTACAACCAAAAGGCCAAGTTAGGTTGCCTGAAAGGTGAAATCAAAGTTGGTACAGTGCGCCTACCTTTATCTGATTTGTCAGAAGAGGAAAAAGAGGAGTTTTTGGCTTTTTTTAATAAATAAATTGGAGGAAAGATAAAATGACCGTATCAAAAGAACAAATCTTTGCCCTTGCTAAAGAAGGGAAGCTTTGGGCTGGTAACTTAATTGATGGTTTTTCGACTACAGACTGTAAAATAGAAAATCGTACTCCAATCGACAACAGCATAATTGGCTATATAGCCGATGGTAATTCACAGGATGTAGAGGCGGCTGTTAAGGTAGCTAGAGAAACATTTGAAACAGGTACTTGGAGTAAATTATCCCCGAGTGAGAGAAAAAAAGTAATGATTAGATGGGCACAATTACTAGAAAAACACAGTGAAGAATTGGCCGCCTTGGATTGCGTAGATGCAGGTAAACCTATTACAGAATGTTTGAATACTGATATGCCAGCAACCATTGATACATTTTATTGGTATGCTGAAGCCATTGATAAAGTCTTTGGCAAAGTTGCTCCTACAGGTAAAGATGCTCTGGGTTTGATTGTCACTGAGCCCATTGGCGTAGTTGGTGCAGTATTACCTTGGAATTTCCCCGCGCAAATGTTTGCTTGGAAAGTAGCACCTGCTTTGGCAGTAGGTAATTCTGTGATTGTAAAACCGGCGGAATTAACGTCACTTAGCGCATTCCGTATGATTGAACTTGCTTATGAAGCGGGGGTGCCTAAAGGAGCATTAAGTTTGGTGTGTGGTTTGGGAGAAAAAGTAGGTGAACCTTTGGGAAGACATATGGATGTGGATGTTGTCTCGTTCACTGGTTCAACAGAAGTGGGTAGATATTTCTTAAAATATTCAGCAGAAAGTAATCTTAAAGAAATCATTTTAGAGTGCGGTGGTAAGAGTCCACAAGTATTGTTTGAAGATGCAGATTTGGATGCGGCAGTTCCACATATTTTATCAGCCGCTTTCTGGAATATGAGTGAAAACTGTAGCTGTGGTTCTCGATTGATTGTACATGAATCTATTAAAGAGGTGTTATTAGAAAAACTAAAGGAAGGCTTAAAGAGCTGGAAAGTAGGAAATCCAATGGATGAGTCGGTCGCCATTGGTCCCATGATTGAAGAAGCGCACTTTAATAAAGTAAAATCATTCCTCGACATTACTATTCAAGAAGGTGGTCGCTTAGTTACTGGTGGTAATATTCACTGTGAGATGGGCAGTGGTTGGTACATTGAACCCACTATATTTGACAATGTAACCGCTAACATGACCTTGTTCCAAAATGAAGTATTTGGTCCGATTTTAGCAGTTAGTACATTTGAAACGGAAGAAGAGGCCATTGAACTTGCCAATAACACTACCTATGGTCTGGCTGCATCTTTTTATAGCCAAAACGTTCAGCGAACGATGCGTGTGGCACGTGAGATAAAAGCAGGAACTGTTTCTGTGAATGGCTTTAGCGAGGGCGATATCACTACCCCGTTTGGAGGCTTTAAACAATCAGGTTTTGGTGGTAAAGACAATGGCTTGGAAGCACTTGAGCAATATGTGCAAACAAAAGTAATTTGGTACGTTCAGTCATAATAATTTGAATCGGCCTTTATGGGGGAGTGTATATGGAGAAAACAGACAATAAGCAACTAAAAAAAGTTGTTGCTGCATCAATGATTGGATCTGTAGCTGAATGGTATGAATTTTTCTTATATGGTACTGCATCTGCTCTCGTTTTTGGAGAATTGTTTTTCCAGAAAACAGGGAATGCTATTGATGGCATCTTAGCTGCATTTGCACTCTATGCAGTAGGATTTCTAGCCAGACCTATCGGTGGACTTGTTTTTGGTCATTATGGTGATAAAATCGGACGTAAAAATTTATTACAAATTAGCTTGATCATCGTTGGAATAACGACTTTCTTAATGGGATGTATTCCCACATTCAATAGTATTGGTTATTGGGCTCCTATCTTACTTGTTACTTTACGTTTAATTCAAGGATTTGCTTTTGGTGGAGAATGGGGTGGTGCTGTTATTTTAGTATCTGAGCACAGCCCAAACAATCGTCGTGGTTATTGGGCAAGTTGGCCACAGGCGGGTGTGCCACTGGGAAATTTAATAGCTACAATTATCCTTTTACTTTTATCTAAAAACTTAAGCCCTGAGCAATTTATGGATTGGGGTTGGCGTGTAGCATTTTGGTTCTCAGCAGTTGTTGTACTGATTGGACTTTGGATTCGCAAAAGTGTAGATGATGCCCCTGTTTTCAAAGAAGCACAAGAAAAACAAGCGCAATTAGAAAAACAACAATTAGGTATTATTGAAGTGGTTAAATACCACAAAAAAGCGATAATTGCAGGTATTGGAGCTCGTTTTGCAGAAAATATCTTATACTATATGGTGGTTACTTTCTCCATTAGTTATTTAAAACTTGTCGTCAATAAAGACACTACCCAAATCTTATTATTAATGTTTGGTGCTCATGCTATTCACTTTTTCTTCATACCATTAATGGGTCACTTAAGTGATATTTGGGGGAGAAAGTCTATCTATATTACAGGAGCCATTTTAACAGCGTTTTGGGGATTTGTTGGGTTTCCGATGATGGATACAGGAAATGATTGGATCATTATGTCTGCTATTACTCTTGGTTTATTCATTCAATCGATGACGTATTCTCCATACTCAGCATTAATGACAGAGTTATTCCCAACTCATATCAGATATACAGCATTGTCCTTATGTTATCAAGTAGCACCAATTTTAGCAGGCTCATTGGCTCCATTAATTTCATTAAGTCTTTTAAATAAATTTAATAGCTCCATCCCAATTTCAATTTACTTGGTTATATCAAGTATCATTTCTATTTCATGTATCATGCTGGTGAAGGAAACAAAAGGAAAATCACTTACTTTTAAGAAAGCACAGTAAATAGGTTTGCTGGCTATAACGTTTAAAATTATGTACGATAATTAATTTAATTTTAGATAACTAGTTCTATTAATATAAAGAAGAGCATGTTTTGACGATTTCTTTCAAAACATGCTCTTCTTTTATATTTTATTTTTAATCGAACTTTAACCCCTTCAACGCTTCAGCAAGTGCATTGTTCACAGGTTCCTCTTTGTTTTGTTGCTTTAAGTACTTTTGTACTGAGCGCTTGTCGACCTTGCCTCCGCCTTCTTTTTTGCGTCTTGCTTCAAAGGCAGATAATTTTTCACGATAGCCACATTTACAAACAAAAATTTGACCATCGCCTTCTCCGCGAAGCTCCAATTTTTTATGACATTGTGGACAACGTGCATTTGTGGTACGTGAGACATTTTTACGATGACCACATTCGCGATCTTGACAGACAAGCATTTTTCCTTTCTTGCCATTCACTTCAAGCATCGGTTTACCGCAATCAGGACATGATTTGGTAGAGATATTATCATGCTTATACTTTTTGTCACTACCCTTAATCTCTGTAACAATTTCCTTTGTGTAATTTTTCATCTCGCTAATAAATACATCTTTTTTTAGCTTACCCTTTGCAATAAGCTCAAGCTTTTGCTCCCAATCTGCTGTCAGGGCAGGGGATTTTAATTCCTCTGGCACTAGGTCGAGTAGTTGACGACCTTTAGAGGTAATATAAATATCTTTGCCACCACGTTTTTCTATTAAAAAGGAATTGAAAAGCTTTTCAATAATATCTGCACGTGTTGCGACTGTGCCAAGACCACCCGTAGATTTTAATGTGTCGGCTAATTTTTTATCATTCGTTGCCATATATTTTGTTGGGTTTTCCATGGCTGATAAAAGAGTAGCTTCGTTAAATCTAGCAGGTGGCTTTGTTTGACCAGAAGTTTGGGCAAGAAGCTTTACTTTTAACATATCGCCCTTATCAATGCGTGGTAATATTTGTTCCTTTACGTCATCTGCTGTGTCCTCATCATCAAAGCGATGTTCATAAACTTCTTTCCAGCCAGATGATAAAATCGTTTTTCCACGAGCAATAAAGCTTTCATCGCCAATTTTTGCACGTAATGTTAATTGTTCATATTCAAAAGCAGGAAGTAGAACAGCTAGGAAACGCTTTACAACAAGATCATAAATTTTACGTTCTTTATCTGTGAAAGCTGAATAATTTACATAGCCCTCTGTTGGAATTATCGCATGATGATCGGATACTTTACTATCGTCGACAAAGGCCTTTGTTGGCTTGATTGGTTTAGTGAGCAGTTTATTGGCGATGGAGCGATATTCACCAATACCACAGGCCTTTAAGCGTTCTGGTAGTGTAGCAACGATATCCTGTGAAATAAAGCGAGAATCCGTACGTGGATAAGTTAACACTTTATGTTGCTCATAAAGTTTTTGCATGATATTCAATGTTTCCTTCGCTGAGTAGCCGAAGATTTTATTGGCATCACGCTGCAATTCAGTTAAATCATAAAGGCCAGGTGCAAATGATTTTTTAGGTTTCTTTTCAATGTCCGCAACGATGGCATTGCTATTTCCTATTTTTTTCACCAGTGTATCGATTTTATCTTTATCAAAGCTACGACTATTACCATTTTGGTCTTGCCATGTGAGCTTTAAGTTGTCAGCTGTTTGCGCTTCAATACCATAATAAGTTTGTGCCTTAAAGTTTTTAATCTCATCTTCACGTGCAGCAATTATCGCTACTGTTGGTGTTTGTACACGTCCGCAATTCAACTGTGCGTTAAAGCGGGTAGTTAAAGCACGAGTAGCATTCAGCCCAATATACCAATCTGCCTCTGAGCGAGCTACAGCAGAGGCATATAGATTATCATATGCATTACCTGGCTTGAGATTGGCAAACCCATCTTTAATTGCCTTATCTGTAACAGAGGAAATCCATAGGCGTTTCAAAGGCTTTTTAATTTTCACTTTATCGAGTATCCAGCGTGCTACTAATTCACCTTCACGTCCAGCATCTGTAGCAATGATGATTTCATTAACATCATTACGTGTAAGCTGACTTTTGACCGCATTAAATTGCTTTCCAGTTTGCTTTATAACCGTTAGTTTTAAGCGTTCAGGTAACATGGGTAGATCTTCAAGATTCCATGTTTTATATTTCACATCATAGCTTTCTGGGTCAGCTAGTGTTACAAGATGTCCAAGCGCCCAAGTCACAATGTATTTATCTCCCTCAAGGAAGCCATTTCCTTTTTTATTACATTTCAGTACACGTGCAATATCACGTGCTACAGAAGGTTTTTCAGCAATTACTACGCTCTTTGCCATTGTTAACACCCTTTCATAGTTCCATGGTTTTAAATATAGCATAGGTTGAGTGGGTTCGCAGTTTAACTGCAATGTAAAATGCATTTAATAGGCAAAGAAAAGAAAGGGAAGAAAAATTGTCATGAAGAGCAAAGAAACTTCATATGGTGTATATGTGATTTTAGCCTTTTAATTTCTGTTCTATGTAAAAATTATGCTCGTAATTTTGCGAAAAATCTATTTTGTTGCTAGACACCAAATTTTGAGAATGCTATATTTATGTTGTCATAGTATTTTTATAATTAGGAAAAAATAGAATACTTTATGGGTTTGAATGATTTTTCCTGATTATAAGGAGTGATGAAGTATAGAGCTAGATGAAGGATGATAGGTGCCTATGGTAAAGAAAACTTTAAAACAAAGAATTGTAGACGCTTCCGTTGAATTGTTTCAACAAGATGGTTATCACAATGTAACAGTGGATCGTATTGTGGAATACATTGGGGCATCAAAGGGTGGATTTTATCATAATTTTAAATCAAAAGATGAACTGTTGTATGAAATTCATGATGTCTTTATTTCATATGTCATTCAACAATCGCAAGCTGCATATGACAAATTCGATACACCTATCACACGTTTGTGTGCCATGCTGCAAACACTGACACAAGTATTTGATATGTATCAAGCACATATTACGATTTTTTATGAAGAAAGTCGTTCACTCTCAGATGAATATAGTGACATCATCCATAAAAAGCGAGATCACTATCGTGATATTTTACAAAGAGTGATAGCAGAGGGTCAGGAAGCAAAGGTTTTTCGTACCGAATTACCTTGTACAATTGTGACAATGGCAATTGTCGGGATGATTAACTGGACATACAAATGGTTTAAGCAATCAGGACCATTAACGATGGAGCAAATCACAGATGTTTTTACCGATATGGTATTACGGGCAATTGTGACAGAACAAGCCATGGAAGAAGCGAAGCAATTTATAATAAAGGGGTAGCCAGTAGGAAACACTGGTTTTATTATTTGTTTTTACAAACCGACTAGTCGGTATTAACTGTAAGCAATTATTCTTAAGCTACATTTACTATGGCAAATTCGACATTAGGGGGACTAGGGATGAATTTTGAATTAACAAAAGAGCAAGAAATGATTCGAGACATGGTGCGTGATTTTGCTGAGAAGGAGATTAAACCGTATGCTCGTGAGGTTGATGAGACATCAACAATGAGAATAGAGAGCTTTAAGAAGATGGCAGAACTAGGCTTATTGGGTATCCCGTTTCCTGAGGAATATGGTGGATCAGGTGGTGATACGGTGTCCTATGCTTTAGCTGTAGAGGAGATTGGTCGAGCATGTGGGGGCACAGGGTTAAGCTATGCAGCTGCTGTTAGCTTAGGAGCCTCACCAATTTACAACTTCGGCACAGAGGAACAAAAGCAAGAGTGGCTAGTTCCATTAGCTAAGGGTGAGACATTAGGATCATTCGGTTTAACAGAGCCAAATGCTGGTTCAGATGCAGGGGGCACACGTACTACAGCTATTATTGATGGTGATGACTACATCATTAACGGAGAGAAATGCTGGATCACCAATGCAGGATATGCTCGACAAATTATTGTAACGGCGGTAACAGGTAAACGTGAGGATGGTAAAAAGATTATTTCTTCTATTATTGTGCCAACAAACACACCAGGTGTAACAATCAACTGTAATTATGACAAAATGGGTGTACGTGGCTCCAATACATGTGAGATTGTGTTAGAAAATGTTCGTGTCCCAAGAACAAATCTATTAGGGGATGAAAAACGTGGCTTTAGCCAGTTTTTAAATACATTGGACGGTGGTCGTATTTCCATCGCTGCTCTTTCTGTTGGAATTGCCCAGGCTGCTTATGAAAAGGCACTAAAATTCGCGAAGGAACGTGAGCAATTTGGTGCACCTATTTCGAAGTTACAGGCGATCCAATTTAAATTAGCTGACATGGCGATGGAAATAGAGCTAGCTCGTACGTTAGTACATAAAGCGGCATGGTTAAAAGATCAAAAGAAGCCATTTGGCAAAGAAGCTGCGATGGCTAAACTATTTGCTTCTGAAATGGGCTTCCGTACATGTAATCAAGCAATCCAAATTCATGGTGGTTCTGGATATATGAAAGAATACGATGTAGAACGTCATTTACGTGATATTAAATTAATGGAAATCGGTGAAGGGACATCTGAAATTCAACGTCTTGTTATTTCTCGTCTAATTGGCTGTTAATCATCATTAGTTAAGTTAAATAGCATAAATAAGGGGGATCTTCATGGCAGAACTTGTGTATCAAACAATTGGTCAATTGCTAGATGAACAATCAAAAAAGTACCCGCAGAATGAAGCATTGGTCTATGCTGACAGAAATTTACGCATGACTTATGAACAGCTAAATCGTCAAGCGCGATACGTAGCGAGAGGTTTAATGGCTCTTGGAATTGAAAAGGGAGATCATATCGCAGTATGGACGACGAATGTTCCTGAGTGGGTACAGCTTCAATTTGGTACAGGGAAGATGGGTGCTCCAATTGTAACTGTAAATACGAATTACCGTGCGAGTGAGTTGGAGTATTTATTGAAGCAATCTGATGCTAAAACGATTTTTTTAATTGAAAATTATCGAGACCATTCTTTTATCAATACACTGCAAGAGTTATGTCCAGAGCTTGAACATTGTGAACCAGGTAATTTGCAATCAAAGCGACTACCTTTATTAAAAAATGTTATTTTAATCGGTGAAACCAAATACCCCGGCGTACTTAATTGGTCAGATGTTTTAACAGCTGCCGAGCAAGTAACCGAGGAACAGTTAGATCAGAGAGAGCAATCTCTCCATTATGATGATGTCATTAATATTCAATATACTTCTGGTACAACAGGCTTTCCTAAGGGAGTAATGCTAACGCATTTTAACTTAGTCAATAATGCTGTCAATATTGCTGAATGTATGCGTTTAACGGCAGAGGATCGTCTATGTATCCCAGTTCCATTCTTCCATTGCTTTGGTTGTGTCATAGGCACATTAGCCATCACAACGAGTGGTGGAACGATGGTACCAGTACAGGAGTTCTCACCTGAAGAGGTACTAAGAACCGTTCAACAAGAGCAATGCACTGCCTTACATGGCGTGCCAACGATGTTCATTAGTGAACTTAATTTATCAAATTTTGCATCTTTCGATCTTTCAACTTTACGTACAGGCGTCATGGCAGGATCAAACTGTCCAATTGAGGTTATGAAAGCGGTCATTGAGAAGATGGGCATGAAAGATATAACAATATGCTACGGTCAAACAGAATCATCACCTGTTATTACACAGACAAGAACGGATGACCCGCTAGTGTTAAAGGTGGAGACGGTTGGCCGCGCTTTACCTAACCTAGAAGTAAAGATTGTTGTTCCTGGAACTACCGAGGAAGCTCCGACAAATGAACAGGGAGAGCTGTGTACAAGGGGCTATCATGTGATGAAGGGCTATTATAAAAACCAGGAGGAAACAGATCTGGCTATTGACGAGGATGGTTGGTTGCATACAGGTGATTTAGCAACAATGGATGAAGCAGGTTATGTCCGTGTAACAGGTCGTTTAAAGGATATGATTATCCGTGGTGGCGAAAACTTATATCCTCGTGAAATTGAGGAGTTCCTTTATACACATCCGAAAATTTCAGATGTTCAGGTTGCAGGTGTCCCTGATCCTGTTTATGGCGAGGAGGCGGCAGCTTGGATTGTTTTAAAAGAAGGGGAGCAGGCTACAGCGGATGAAATCCGAGATTATTGTCGAGATAAAATTTCTAGACATAAAATTCCGCGACATATTTTCTTTATTGATAACTATCCAATGACTGCATCTGGAAAAGTTCAAAAATATAAATTACGAGAAGATTTCGTTATGACCGTAAAGTAAGGAGGGGCAGTGAATATGTTCAACAAGGTATTAATTGCAAATCGTGGGGAGATTGCTAGACGTGTGATCAGAACATGCAAGCGCCTAAATATTCATACGGTTGCTATCTATTCAGAGGCAGATGCAGAAAGCTTACATGTGAAAGATGCAGATGAAGCTTTCTGTGTGGGGAAGCCACCGGTTGCACAGAGCTATTTAAATATCGACCGCATTCTTGAAATTGCACTAGAAAGTGGCGCAGAGGCTGTTCATCCTGGCTATGGTTTACTATCAGAGAATGCAAATTTTGCGAAACGTTGTGCAGAGGCGGGTTTAGTGTTTATCGGGCCAAGTGCTGATGTGATTGCTTCAATGGGCAGTAAATTAGAGGCACGTAAAACAATGAAAGCTGCAGGTGTACCGATTGTAGAGGGTGTAGAAGCGCCTGTGAAGGATGTAGAAGAAGCCACTAGCATAGCCGAGCGTTTAGGCTATCCTATTATGTTAAAGGCATCTGCAGGCGGTGGCGGTATCGGTATGCAACTAGTTGAAAATGCCGAGGAACTAGCCAAAGCTTTTGAGGGCAATCAAAAGCGTGCACAATCATTCTTTGGTGATGGCACGATGTATATGGAGCGGTTCATTGCTAACCCTCACCATGTCGAGGTGCAAATTATTGCAGATCATCAAGGCAATGTTGTTCCATTATTTGAACGTGAGTGCTCTATTCAACGAAGAAATCAAAAAGTAGTAGAAGAAGCACCATCCCCGTTCATCTCACAAGAGACAAGAGAAAAAATGCTAGAAGCGTCAGTTAAGGCGGCAATGCATATTGGTTATGTCAATGCTGGAACAATCGAATACTTGGTTGATGAAGATCAAAACTTTTATTTTTTAGAAATGAATACAAGACTACAGGTAGAGCATCCCGTTACGGAGGAAATTACGAAGCTTGATTTAGTAGAAGAGCAATTAAAAATTGCGGCAAAACAACCTCTTACATTTACTAGAGAAAATATTACTAAAGAAGGGCACGCGATTGAAGTGCGCATATACGCTGAAAATCCTTCGACATTTTTCCCGTCTCCAGGTACCATTACGACTCTTGAATTACCGACCGGTGAAGGAATTCGACATGAATGTGGCGTAGAGTCTGGTTCAGTGGTAACACCATTCTATGATCCGATGATTAGTAAATTGGTAGTGTGGGGGGAAACAAGAGAAATTGCCTGTGAAAGATTAGCACAAGCGCTAAAGGCGTATAAAGTGGAGGGGATTCAAACGAATATCCCGATGCTTTTAAAAACCATCACACATGAGCAATTTTTAAAAGGGCATACGACAACAAAATTTGTAGAGCAATATTATTTACCGCAATTAGCAGAAACAAAATAACAATGATCATGTATTCGTGCTTCCATAGAGGGACGAATACATGATAAAAAAATTAGGAGTGAATGATTATGGCAACAGTAAAAGCAAGCATGGCAGGAACAGTATGGAAAATCGTCGTAACAGAGGGCGAGAAAGTGACAGCAGGTCAAGATGTAGCCATTTTAGAATCGATGAAAATGGAAATTCCAATTGCAGCAGAAGAGGATGGCGTAGTGACGAAAATCATTGCCAATGAGGGAGACTTTATTAACGTTGATGATGATATTTTAGAAATTGAATAAGAGGAGGCTTGTTTATGCAGCTACCTAAGCAAGTCACAATCAAAGAAGTTGGTCCCCGTGATGGCTTACAAAATGAAAAAACGCATATTTCAACAGCTGATAAAGTGCAATTAGTAAATTTATTAGGTCAAACAGGATTAAATTATATTGAAGTGACATCTTTTGTGCATCCCAAATGGATTCCTCAATTGGCAGATGCAGTCGAGGTTCTGCAAGCCATTAAAAGACATAAGGATATTACCTATGCGGCACTTGTACCCAATATGCGGGGCTTAGAACGCGCATTGCAGGCTGAAGTAGATGAAGTAAGTATTTTTATGTCTGCTAGTGAAAGCCATAACCAAAGTAATATTAATAAAACCATAGAAGATACATTTCCCATATTAGAGGAAGTTGTAGTAGGAGCTCAGGCTGCAAAGAAACATGTTCGAGGTTATATCTCAACGGTTATTGGTTGTCCCTATGAGGGGTATATACACCCTGACAAGGTATTACGAGTAACGGAAAAATTATTGGAGATGGGTGTGACTGAAATATCGCTTGGTGACACAATTGGTGTTGGTGTACCGACGCAGATTGAGTTTCTTTTAGAGGAATTGCTAAAAAGGTATCCTGCTGAAAAATTTGCCATGCACTTTCATGATACACGTGGGACCGCATTAGCCAATATTATGAAATCCTTAGAGATGGGTATTACCAAATTTGATAGTGCGCTTGGTGGGCTAGGGGGCTGCCCATATGCAAAGGGTGCCTCAGGTAATGTAGCCACAGAAGATTTATTGTATTTATTTGATGAGATGGGCATTGAAACAGGCGTAGATCGACAAAAGGTGCTAGAGGCGGCACTCTTTATTGAAGAGAAGTTAGGCAAGGCTGTTGCATCAAAGCAAATGGCTATTGTCCGCAATGAAAGGAGTGCAAATCAGGGATGACACAACTCGTTCGTTTTGAATTACTAGAGGATAGTATTGGACTTATTACACTTTCAAGACCAGAAGCTGCTAACGCTATGTCGGTTCAATTACTGCATGAGCTGTCTGACACGCTTGATCAAATCAATGGAGATCCAGCAGTGCGTGTAGTCCTTCTAACAGGTGCGGGCGAAAAGGCATTTTGTGCAGGTGCTGATTTAAAGGAACGTAAAGGAATGTCTGATCAACAAGTGAAGAAGATCGTGCAGCTGATTGGTGCCACTGTGGCAAAAGTTGAAACACTTGCACAGCCTGTCATTGCTGTCCTAAATGGTGTAGCCTTTGGTGGAGGCTTGGAGTTGGCACTAGCTTGTGATTTACGAATTGCTGCTACACATGTAAAGCTTGGCTTAACAGAAACTTCGCTCGGTATTATTCCAGGTGCTGGGGGGACACAGCGACTTCCACGTTTAATTGGTCTTGGTAAAGCAAAGGAATTAATTTATACAGCACGTAGGCTCAATGCCGAAGAAGCTGAAAATTATGGCATTATCGAATATGTTTATGAAGGACATGAGGTATTAGATAAGGCACAACAGCTTGCACTGGAAATGGCAAAAAATGCACCACTCTCTTTAGTGCAAGCCAAAGTTGCGATCAATCAAGGTGTTGAGGTAGATTTAGCTACCGGGTTAAAAATTGAATCACTTGCATATAGTGCACTGATCCCAACAGAAGACCGATTAGAGGGCTTACTTGCCTTCCAAGAGAAGCGAGCGCCACAATATTCAGGGAAATAAAACGCCAAGAAATCATTTTGGTGTAATCGATTGGGCAAAGGGAGGAAATAAACATGAGCAATATCTCGACAGAAAATACACCACCTACAATGAAAGATAAAATTTTAGCAGGTGGATTACCAAAATATCATGATAAAAATGCACAACAAGGCAAGCTATTTGTACGTGAGCGTCTTGAACTTTTACTTGATGATGGTCTTCAATCGGAGGATGGGCTCTATGCAAACTGTTTAGCAGGGGATTTACCAGCAGATGGCGTTATCACTGGTATTGGTAAAATTCATGGTCGTACGGTTTGTGTGCTAGCTAACGATTCAACAATTAAAGCTGGTTCTTGGGGAAAACGCACAGTTGAAAAAATGATTCGCATTCAAGAAACTGCTGAAAAGTTGAATTGTCCATTACTCTATTTAGTGGATTCAGCGGGTGCCCGTATTACAGATCAACTTGAAATGTTCCCAGGACGCAGAGGTGCAGGACGCATTTTCTACAATCAAGTCAAGCTGTCAGGAAAAGTTCCGCAAATTTGCTTATTATTTGGTCCTTCCGCAGCGGGTGGTGCCTATATTCCTGCATTTTGCGATATCGTGGTGATGGTAGAAGGAAATGCTTCTATGTATTTAGGATCTCCTCGTATGGCCGAAATGGTTATCGGTGAGAAAGTAGATTTAGAAACAATGGGTGGCGCAAAAATGCACTGTTCCGTTTCGGGTTGTGGAGATGTGCTTGTTAAATCCGAACAGGAGGCTATTACTTATGCGCGCAAATATTTAGGATACTTCCCTAATAACTATGCAGAGCGTAGCAAGGTAGAGGCTCCTAAACCACCGGCTTCATTTGATAAATCTATTGAAGAATTAATTCCTCAAAATCAAAATGTTCCATTTGATATGTATAAGCTAATTGATCGTATTATCGATGAAGATTCGTTTTGTGAGGTTAAGAAATTATTTGCACCAGAATTAATTACAGGCCTTGCCCGAATTAATGGTCAATCAGTCGGCATTATCGCTAACCAACCACGCGTTAAGGGAGGCGTGCTATTCCATGATTCTGCTGATAAAGCGGCGAAATTTATTTCACTTTGTGATGCATTCAATATCCCACTGTTATTCCTAGCAGACGTTCCAGGCTTTATGATTGGTACTCAGGTAGAAAAAGCAGGAATCATCCGTCATGGTGCTAAAATGATTTTTGCCATGAGTGAGGCAACTGTTCCTAAGCTAACAGTCATTGTGCGTAAAGCGTATGGTGCAGGATTATATGCAATGGCTGGCCCTGCGTTTGAACCAGACTGCTGTATTGCCTTATCAAATGCACAAATTGCCGTAATGGGACCAGAAGCTGCTGTCAATGCAGTCTATGCCAATAAAATTGCAGAACTTCCAAAAGAAGAGCAAGCAAGCTTCATTGCCGAGAAACGTAAAGAATATCAAGAGGAAATTGATGTGTATCGCTTAGCTTCAGAGCTTATCATTGATGATGTGATTGAGCCTAATGAGCTGCGTAAGGTACTAGAAAATCGCTTAGAACTTTATATGTCAAAATACTTATTATTCTCACAACGTAAGCATGGGGTAAACCCAGTTTAAACATACTTATTATAAGGCTGTCTCTGCTGGTAGGAGACAGCCTTTTTGGGTGATAATTTTTTCAGCTACTTGCAAGCTATAGTTGAGCATATTAAAATATGGGAAGGAATAAAAGGGAAGTGGGTGTTAAGCTTGTCTAAAAACAACATAGCGGATGTTCAAAATAATGCCAAGCTCCCATTACCATATCGGGATGTCATTGATACATATTATTTGCCGCTAAAGGTTGCAGGTTGGATTTTATTTAGTATCTATTCATTTATGGCTTTTTATAAATTGGTTATTGATCGCTTAGTAGATGTAGTCGTCGTTTTATTAAAGGGAGATTACTCTATAGGTGACTTAGGATTGTTTGATTATAGTAGCTGGCGATTAACTACTAATTTTATGCCCTTCGAAACGATTCTCCGTTATATAAACTACTCTCAGTATTTTAATTGGGAAATTATAATCGTTAACTTACTTGGCAACTTATTAATTTTTACTCCAATGGGCTTTTTACTGCCATTACTATCGAAGAAATTCCGAAAAGCGTGGGTTATTATTTGTTTAGGCTTTATTTCTAGTCTTGCTGTTGAAACCGTTCAATTTATTTTTACCGTTGGTTCTGCAGATATTGATGATTTAATTTTAAATACAATTGGTGCATGGCTTGGTTACTTAGCCTATAAAGGTATATTGATTAGACCCAAAAAATGAGAAAAGCAGTCCAGTATGAAGGGGCTGTTTTTTTATTTTATATTGATTAACACCATTTGTTTAGTGTATATGGTAATAAATTTTATTGAAAAGTGTATGGAGCTAATAAATGAATATGAAAATATTAGCTGAATGAGGTTCTTTCTGCCTATTTCTGAAAATAATTAGTATCTCTTTAGGAGCTTAGTAGTAATTAGTGCTTGAATTTAATAGTGAAAATTCCGATAATGAGTGTACAGAAACTATTAAAATGGTATAGATAGAGTGTGAGGAAGAATGTTCATATCTATTAACTTATTAGCATATGAAGATAGAAGGACGAGGTGAAAACAATGAAATTATCAAATTTAATGGAGCAAGAAAGAATTTCATCCCAGCATAATCGTAAAAAAATACTTCAGCGTAAAGAGGCAGGAGATGCCTATAGAAAAAATGCGATGTATTTTCAGCCAAAGAAAAATCCATTATTGATTGAACTTGAAAATTTATTATTAGGACGTACTGACCAAGATTTGTATGATCAACAGCAAGAAGAGTCAAAAGAAGTAACTCCTCAGCAGAAAGCCATTATGGAAGATTTACAGCAAACAGAAAAGAATGTACGGGCCCATGAGCAAACTTATAAAGTAGGAATGAATGATAACGCTGATTCCTCGAATATATCCGATTCAGAACAAGGTGACACACTGCACATTTTAGAGCAGGTACGTAATGCAGCATTGTCATCAGCAGAGCCCTCTCCTCTAGATTTACGTGTGGCGCAAAGTGTTGATGCTCAAATACAGCATATGTTAAATAATTCAAATTTTGATGAGGTTGCCACAAATGAAAGCGAACCATCTTTTGTACGTGACATCATTGAAGTGAAGGTTCCTAAACGTTACTCGAAGGAATTGAAATTGGACCCATTTGCAGATACAATTTTCGGTAAGAACTATGAGACTGCATTCAAGTTAAGAGTATTTAAACAGGCATCGGAAAGATATGCGGCTCACGTTCAAATGACGAAAAATGGCTATCGTCCAGACAAGGATTCTATGTTCTCTTTGATAGCCTGATGCTGTAGATAGGAGATTGTTGACATGGCAAAGGCAAAGTATGCGAAAACGAATGCGATTCGTTTATTAGAACAACAAAAAATTCATTTTGATGTGATGGAATATGAAACAGGGGATGGTCAAGTAGATGGTGTTTCTGTAGCTGAGAAAATAGGGCAGCCTGTTGCTCGGGTATTTAAAACATTAGTAGCAAAAGCAAGTGCCCAAAGGTTATTTGTATTTGTAATTCCAGTAGCTGGAGAGCTAGACTTAAAAGCAGCCGCGAAGGTAGTTGGGGAAAAGAAAATTGAAATGTTAGCGGTAAAAGATCTACTTAGCCATACTGGTTATGTTCGCGGTGGATGTTCACCAGTAGGGATGAAGAAGTTATATCCAACGGTCATCGATGTATCTGCTCAAGAACAAGGTAGTATAATCGTTAGTGCCGGGAAAATTGGTATGCAAATTCATGTACAAATAGAAGATCTGAAGAATATAACAAAGGCACAACTTGCCTCAATTACAACTACCCATGAGTGAGAGAATGGGTAGTTTTTTATGTGGTAAGATAAACGGTTTAGTTCAAGCACTATATCTTAATTTTGGTTGAAAGTATGATACAGTAATAGCAATATTATTCATAGAGAGAAGGATAAGGAATGCGTAGAATAATGGGGTGGCGTTGGACCTTTTTTATTGGTGGCTTAATGGTGATGTCACTTGGCATCACGATGTCGATAAAGGGGAAAATTGTTGGAACAAGCCCATGGGATGTTTTACATGTAGGTCTATTTCAAAATTTTGGGTTAAGTATTGGCACATGGTCTATTGTAACAGGACTCTTTATAGTTGCTTCAACATCCATTGTATTGCGTCAATGGCCAAAGATAGGTACTTGGCTCAATATGCTGTTAATTGGCTCGTTCATTGATGTATTTAACTGGATGTTACCCTCGACGGATGTATATGGCTTACAAATTACATATTTTATTATTGGCTTATTTGTTTTGAGCTTTGGCTGTGGGATGTATATTGCACCGAATATGGGCGCAGGACCAAGGGATACCTTAATGATGATACTTGTCGAAAAGTTTGGTGGATCTATTAAAACAGCAAGAATGGGAATTGAAGTACTTGTAACCATTGTGGGCTGGCTTCTAGGAGGACCAGTTGGAGTAGGGACAGTATTGATTGCCTTAACTTCAGGCTATATTGTGCAATATTCATTACCGTATTGTCGTAAAATATTGATGAAATGTATTGGAAATATGGAGGGCATAAAGCCATTCTATTAAACCAAGAAGCTACTTAGATCTGTAAAGGATAGAAGTAGCTTTTCATTTTTTTTAGCGTTCTTTCATATAATGCAGGGCACAAGCTAAAGGAGGAACAACATTTGAACGGAAATGTAACGTATTATTTTGGACACGCATTGACTGGCCAAGGTGTGAAGCATTTATATAAAGAAATGATGGAAGAGGCGTCTCTCGTTTATTTTTTGCAAGGGCCTGCCACATTTAAAGGTTCAGAACTGTTAAAAGAACTTGGATACTTCTATGTAAAACAGGGTTTTGCTGTCGAGTGGTTTAAGCATGCTTTATTAGAGGAGGTTGTTGAGGCCGTTTATATAAAAGGCTGTAACAGACTTTTTGTATGGGCATCTGAGTGGAATATTGAGCCAACTTTACTCGGTACAAAGCATCGTGTCATGTCTTTCTACGATTGTTTAGAGGACCTACAGCTTAAAAAGATTGGAGAACAGCTTGCAGAGGCCATGCAAGAGCGTGTAACATGGCGTGAAAAATGCATAGCGAAACTGAATCAAGCAATTAAGCTACATGATGACTGGGAGGTTGTTACACAAAGCTGTATGGACTGGCAGGCATTAAATGAACAGGTGGAAAATTTAAAGTCGGATGTGTTCCAATCCATTGTTCTAAATAAAACAGGTATGCGGACACATCGTTTACTGGGAACGTTAACTCCTAGAGGTGCGGAAAATACAGTGGATAGTATCACCAAAAGTATCACGACTCGCTTTATGATTAAAGGTAAGCCAGGTACAGGCAAATCTTCACTAATGAAAAGCTTAGCAGATGAAGCAAATGCAAGAGGGCTTGATGCACAAATTGTTTGGTGTGGCTTAGATGCAGGATCTGTGGATATGGTCATTATCCCAGAGCTCAATTTCTGTATTTTTGATAGCACAGAGCCTCATATCTTTAATCCAGAGGATGGTAGGTTAGGGGATAAGATATTTGATATTGGTCAACATTGTACGCTTTCAGAGGAAGCAGAAACTGCAATCGAGGCAGTGCGAGCACAATACAAAGAGGCTATACAGGATGCAATGGGCCATTCTAAACGATATGCAGAAGCTGAATATACTGTTCGTCGTTTATTAGATAATGGTCTGTCGGCTTCTTTATGGCGCGAAAAAACAGCGCCACTATTCGAAAGATTAACAAAGTAATGTAGCTAATGGCTTGCATGTGCTAAACTAGGAGCGAGAACAGTTTTCCTAGGAAAGGATGATACGCTTGTCAAAAGTATTGAATGCATTTTTAGATGAAAACCTACAAGCCCTACATGAACAAGGCTTATACAATGAAATCGATCCAGTAGAGGGAGCAAATGGTCCAATTATTCAGGTCCGTGGCAAAAATCTTGTTAACTTATCCTCTAACAACTATCTTGGTTTAGCAACAAATGAAGAATTAAAGCGTATTGCCAAAGAGACAATTGATAAATACGGTGTTGGAGCAGGTGCTGTTCGTACAATCAACGGGACACTTGACTTGCACGTAAAATTAGAAGAAAAGCTTGCTGAATTTAAAGGAACAGAAGCGGCTATTTCTTATCAATCTGGATTTAATTGTAATATGGCAGCTATTTCTGCTGTAATGGATAAAAATGATGCCATTCTATCTGATCAATTAAACCATGCCTCTATTATTGATGGATGTCGCTTATCGAAGGCAAAAATCATCGCGTTTAATCACTCTGATATGGAGGATTTACGTGCAAAGACAAAAGCGGCAAAGGAATCAGGTTTATACAATAAAATCATGGTTATCACAGATGGTGTCTTTTCAATGGATGGTGATATTGCTAAATTACCTGAAATTGTGGAAATAGCTAAAGAGTTTGATTTAATTACGTATGTGGATGATGCACATGGTTCGGGTGTAACAGGTAAAGGAAAAGGAACTGTGAAGCATTTTGGATTAGAAAAAGAAATTGATTTCCAAATTGGTACATTATCAAAAGCTATTGGTGTAGTAGGTGGCTATGTAGCAGGTAAGAAAAATTTAATTGATTGGCTAAAAGTTCGCTCACGCCCATTCCTATTTTCAACAGCATTACCACCAGGTGATGTAGCCGCTATTACAGCAGCCGTGCAAATGCTGATTGATTCAACAGAGCTACACGATAAGCTGTGGGATAATGGTAATTATTTAAAAGCGGGGCTTGAGAAGCTTGGCTTTAATATTGGTGCGTCTGAAACACCAATTACACCATGCATCATTGGGGATGAAAAGTTAACACAGGAATTTTCAAAACGTTTATTTGAAGAAGGCGTTTATGCAAAATCGATTGTCTTCCCAACAGTTCCAAAAGGTACAGGTCGCGTTCGGAATATGCCAACAGCGGCACATACAAAAGAAATGCTTGATGATGCAATTGCGACTTACGAGAAGGTTGGTCGTGAATTAGGCGTTATTCAATAAGAAAAAGGCTTCCTCATGGATGGGGAAGCCTTTTTTGCATGATAGAAAAGAAAAAGTGAAGGATAGAACCAAAAAAGTGACCGATAGAAGCTTAAATCTAACTGATAGCGATCTTATCTAAAAATAGACAATTTCTTTATTTTGACCCAATTATTTTTCCTGCCTTGAGCTGTTGAATAGCTTGATCAGAAATATTTAATGCCTGTAAAATTTCTTCATTATGTTGACCTAATGTAGGTGCTGCACTTGTTAGCTGTCCAGGCGTTTGTGAAAACTTAGCTGGGAAGCCCAATGTTCTCATTGGTCCAGCAATCGGGTGCTCATAGGACAGTACCATGTCACGCTCTAGTATATGAGGGTCATTTAATGTTTGGTCATAGGAATAGATTGGACTAGATGGTACACCGTGCTTATCCAATAGTTCGAGCCAGTAGAAAGCCTTATGCTTGATTAGCTCGCTTTCAATTTCTGCTTCCAGCTCCCTCACATGTTGGGCACGTGAATAGTTGGTAGCAAAGAGAGGATTGTCTAACCAATCAGGTCGATTGACAACTTTTACGGCAAAAATCTCCCATAGCTTTTGATTGCCAGCACCTACTAGAATATAGTCATCCTGTGTTTTGAAACCTTGATAGGGCGCTGACACACGATGGGCGGTTCCAGTTCGCTCAGGTAACTCACCCTTTCCGAAGTAAGCAGCGGCCTCCCAAACAGTCCACGCAAGACCTGACTCCACTAAGGACACATCAATATATTGACCTTCGCCACTACGAAGCTTATAAATATAGGCCATTAAAATGGATTGTAAGGCTGTTTGTGCAGCAGCAATATCATTCACCGCAAAGCCAACTTTTACAGGTCGGCCATCTGCTTCACCTGTCATATGCATTAAGCCACTCAGACCCTGAGCCATAATATCATAGCCACCCTTTTGACTATATGGACCTGTTTGACCATAACCAGAAATAGAGCAGTAAATTAGGCCTGGATTGATGGCTTTTAATGTATCATAATCGATACCAAGCTTTTTCGTGACACCTGGTCGATAATTTTCCACAAGTACATCAACAGATTGAATCAATTCTTTAAATAAAGCCAGTCCCTCAGTAGTTTTTAAATTGATGCAGACACCTTTTTTATTACGATTAACCATCATATACATATGACTTTCTTCATTAACGAATGGACCCATTGTACGGGTATCGTCTCCATTTGGGTATTTTTCAATTTTGATAACTTCTGCACCCATATCTGCTAATACCATGGTGCAATAGGGACCAGCTAAGACTTGTGATAAATCGACAACCTTTAATCCTTGTAATGCTTGTTTCATTTACCCTCAGTCCCATCCTGTTTGACTAATGTGATGTTGCGTAATCCTTTGACAGAGGTGGCACCGGCTAATGCGATAGAAACCTTTAATTCATCATAAAGATTGGTCATCACCTTTTCGACGCCTTGTTGTCCTTCAAGGGCTAGTCCATAGACGAAAGGACGTCCTATTGCAACGGCATCCGCTCCTAAAGAAAGTGCTTTTAAGGCATCCATGCCACGATATACACCACTATCTAATATAATAGGAATTTGTCCATTCACAACTTTCGCAATAGCGGGAAGGGCCTCCAGTGAACCAATCACGCCATCTAATTGACGGCCACCATGGTTTGATACAATAATGCCATTAATACCATTGTCAATAGCTAGCTTTGCATCTTCAGGATGTAAAATTCCCTTCAATAATATAGGAAGATTTGTACGTTTTTTTAACTCTCGAACATGCTCCCAATTAAGTTTTGGGTGGAAGACATTTTGCAAGACACCTTGTACATAGGACTCGAATGAATCATCAGGTAAAGAGGCTGTAAAAACGGGATCATTCATATAATTTCCTCTTGCATAGCCTAACTTCAATGGTGAAAACTGATTGCGTACATCTTCTTCACGCCAGCCAAGCATTACGGTGTCGACAGTTAAAACGATCGCTTCAAATCCAGCTTCCTCCGCACGTGCAGCCATACTAAAAGCAATTTCTTCATTAGTAGACCAATATAATTGAAACCATTTTGTTGCAGAAGGCGCAGCTTGAGCAACTTCTTCAAGAGCAAAAGTGGAAACAGTGCTTTGTATATAAGGGATATTTAAAAACTGGGCAGCACGTGCAACGGCAAGTTCTCCTTCATCGTGAACCATTCCGTTCATGCCCACAGGAGCAAAAAGCAAAGGAGTTGGATATGTTTTACCAAACAAATGAACGGATGTATCAACGTTTGACACATCATTTAAAAAACGGGGAACAATGGAATACTTCTCAAAAGCTGCTCGATTATTGCGCAGTGTTTGTTCACCGCCAGCACCTGAACGGATATAGCCATAAGGTCCAGCTTCGATTTTTTCCGCTACGGCCTTTTCTAAATCTGCAAAGCAAATGGGGAAGGGGGCTTGTGCAGTTATATTTTTTAAGAGTAGATCGCCATCAGTTATGTTTGTCATCGTTACAACCTCACTTATTTATTGAAAAGGCTTTCTTTTATTTAAAAAGGCTTGAATACCTTCGTTATAATCGTCTGAACTAAATGAATCCAAAACTAACTGTGCCAACGCATCATTTTCTTCATTTTCACCATCAACAATTGCCTGGATAATTTTTTTGATGCCTGTGTTTGCAATGGATGATTTACTTAATAAATGTTCAGCGAATTGCAATGTCGCCTCATCAATATCCTCTGGTTCGTGGAGGGCCGTGATTAAACCAATATTTTTTCCTTCTTCAGCTGTAAAAATAGTAGCTGTGTACAAAATTTCCTTTGCCTTAGCGACACCAACAATATTGATGAGACGTTTTGTACTTTCTAAATTATAGACAATACCTATGTTTGCAGCGGTGATGCCTAGCTTACTCTTAGGTGTTGCTATTCTAAAGTCACAAGCGTTTGCTAACTCTAAGCCACCACCAATTGCTAAGCCCTGAATCATAGCAATTGTCGGGTGTGGAAATTTATAGAGAGCATCGATCGCCTTTAGAGCCAATTCATTATAGGCTTTGGCATTGTCTGTAGCATAACGAACATCTAAAAACTCGGTAATATCTGCACCGGAAGAAAAGGCTACTTCATTGACACCGCGAACAATTAAAAGTTTGATGGAAGAATCTACACTGAGCAGCTCTAGTTGGTCTACTATGGCTTGAAACATTGCCCTTGATAAAGAATTCCGTTTTTCCGGGCGATTTAATACTAACGTTGCAATATAGCCATACTTCTCTACATAAATTTCGTTTGTCATCTTCATTCTCCTATTAGTCTTTTTTCAACTTCGCGGCGAAGCGGTTACCGATGGATTGAATGCTCTGCACAAGGATGATTAAGATAAAGACAGTTGCATACATCACATCAACCTCATAGCGTAAATGACCATAACGATAGGCAAGGTCACCTAAACCGCCAGCACCAACCATTCCTGCCATTGCTGTTGCACCAATTAATCCTATTGTGGCAATCGTTAAGCCTAATATAATAGATGGTCGAGCTTCACGTAATAGGACATGCCAAATGATATGGCGACGTTTAATACCCATGGCTGTGTAGGCTTCTACTACTCCTGAATCCACTTCTAATAGCGCAGATTCCATCAGTCGTGCAATATAAGGAGCTGTGTAAACAACTAGCGGAACGATTACACCTTTAACACCAATTGTTGTACCTACAATTAACTTGGTAAAAGGTAAGATGAAGAATAATAAAATGATAAATGGAACAGAGCGAACAATATTGATAAATAGATTAAAAAACTGATAGAAAAATTTATTTTCAAAGGATTGTCCTGGTCGTGTTAAAACGATTAATAGCCCTAATGGAATACCAATCAGAATGGAGAACAACAATGAAATTCCGACCATTTGAAATGTTTCGATAATTGCTTTGCCAATTACATCTGACCAATCTGTAAAGAAACTTTGGATACTACTCATTGAACGCACCTCCTAATTCTTCCACTGCCACGCCATTTTCTGAAAAATACGTTAACGCCTTTTGGACAATCTGCGTTTCGCCATGTAAATGCACCACAATATTGCCGACAATACCGTTTTTTAATTCAATAATATTAGCTGTTAAAATATTTGGTTGCACATCGTATACCTTAGTGACTTCTGCTAATAATGGCTTACCAGTACTTTCACCAAGGAATGTTAAACGGATTACACTTCCTGAAACATTTAATTGCTCAATAAGAGAGGGGGATAAATTACGTTGTGAAATTGTATTTAAAAACTTTCGCGTTGTAGGGTGCTTCGGTTTCGCAAAAAGTTCAATCGCTGTGCCAAATTCCACAACTTTCCCTGATTCTAGAACAGAAACCTCATCACAAATTTTTTGAATTACATTCATTTCATGTGTGATGAGCAGAATCGTAATGCCTAATTCACGATTAATTTTTAACAACAATTCAAGAATGGCTTCCGTTGTCTCAGGATCAAGTGCACTTGTTGCTTCGTCACTAAGTAAAATCTCTGGTTCCTGTGCTAAGGCACGTGCAATAGCCACACGCTGTTTTTGACCACCTGAAAGTTGATTTGGGTAACTATCTAGTTTATCTGTTAAACCGACAATTTCAGCATACTTAGCTACTCGTTTTTTTACTTCTGCCTCTTTATAGCCTAGAAGCTTTAAGGGAACTGCAATATTATTGTAAACTGTTGCTGTTTTTAATAGATTAAAGTGCTGGAAGATCATCCCGATTTTTTGGCGTGTTTGACGTAATTCTTGAAGAGAAAGGGTCGTAATGTCTACATTGTCTATCACTACTTTTCCTGCTGTAGGACGTTCGAGTAGATTAACGCAACGAATGAGTGTACTTTTACCAGCACCACTATAGCCGATTACACCATGAATTTGTCCCTTTTTTACGTGAAGATTGATGCCATCCACAGCTTTTATGATGCCTTTTTTCGACTTGAATTCTTTTGAGATATTTTGTAATTGAATCATGCGACTGTTTGCTCCTTTCTCCACCTTCTAAAAAGCAAGAATCTGCTCGTTTTCCTATAGAGGAATTTCGACAGATTCTTCGGCTTTATAGAAGCTTCCTGAATGTATTACCAACTAGGGATTACTGAACCTTTGAATTCTTCTTCGATGAATTGACGTACTTCATCAGATTGGTAAGCCTCAACGAATTTTTTAATTGTTGGATCATTTTCATTTTCAGCACGTACAACAATATAGTTCACGTATGGAGAATCAGTAGATTCCAATAAAATAGAGTCATCTTTAGGGTTAATACCAGCTTCTAATGCAAAGTTTGTATTAATAGCTGCTACGTCTACTTCACTAAGTTGTTTAGGAATTTGAGCTGCCTCTAATTCAATGAATTTTAAATTCTTTTTGTTTTCTTCTACATCACGAATCGAGGCTGTTAAGTCTGCGCCATCTTTTAACTGAATATAGCCAGCTTCCTGTAAAACAAAGAGGGCACGCGCTCCATTCGTTGGGTCATTTGGTAAGCCAAACGTTGCACCGTCAGGAATGTCATCAAAGGATTTATATTTTTCAGAGTAGATACCCATTGGATTTAAAATCGTTTTGCCCACTGGTACTAAATCTGTATCATGATCTTTATTAAATGTATCCAGGAAAGGCTCGTGTTGATAGCTGTTCGCATCAAGATCACCTTCAGCTAAGGATGTATTAGGTAAAACATAGTCAGAAAATGATTTTAGCTCTACTTCTAGCCCGTTTTCTTTTGCTACTTTAGCGGCTACTTCTGCAATTTGTTCGTGTGGACCAGAAGTGACGCCTACAACGATTTTCTTTTCATCAATTCCTTCAGCTTGGCTTTTACTATCTTCTTTAGAGCCACAGCCTGCTAAAGCTGCTACTAATGTTAGACTTGCTAAACCTACTAAAAATTTATTTTTCTTTTTCATGAAAATACCTCCAAGATTGTTTTTATCGGTTTTTTGAAAATAAAAAAACTCTCTTACAAATTAAGAGAGGCTCATGAAAAGATGTCCTCTCTTATCTATCAAACGAAGTTCGTTTGCAGGATTTAGCACCTTCCTTTAAAAAAGGAGGTTGCCGAGCTTCATAGGGCCAGTCCCTCAGCTACTCTTGATAAGAGATTTATAATATTTTTTTGTAATTCCGATAGAACTAATATAATTTATAGGGTATAGTAAGTCAATAAATAATTTTTAAATTTTTTATATAATTATAATATTTCGACGCAAAAGAGGGATAACAATGTCTGTAAGAGTTAATTATGGTATAGGTTCATTTGGTAAGGTTATTAGTGCTCGTTTTCTAACGGGAACAGATATCATTGAAGGGATTGAAGCGCTTTGCGAAGAGAATAATATAGAGTCAGCCACAATTGTAAGCTGTATTGGCAGCTTTCAAAAAAGTAGCTTTGTTTATTTAGTGCCAGATGCAACAGCTCAAATTCAAGTTCGTTTTAGTGATGTGATGGAAAAAGAGGGACCATTAGAATTTATTCAAGGTTCAGGTGTGGTGTGTAAACGAGATGGGGGATATGAGACACATTTCCATGGCTCTATGAGCGATCAATGGGGTGTTGTATCGGGTGGGCATTTAATAAAAGGGGGAAACCCTGTTATTACTGTTGACATCGTGTTGGCAGAGGTACAAGGCATTCAACATATTCGAAAATGGGATGATGAAACAGGTCATGCTCAATTTTATCCATTAGAAAATGATTTAGGGCAACCAAGGAAAATTGAAAAATATTAATGATCCTGTAGCTAGGGATAGCTACAGGATACGCCTTCATCATTATCTATTAAACAATTGTAATTGCTCGATTCTATGGATTGCTTCACGTAAGCGCTCCTCACTAACTAGCAACCCTACGCGTACATAGCCTTCACCATATTGACCGAAGCCATTACCTGCTGCTACAGCGATATCAGCTTTTTCGAGCAAAAGATCAGCAAACTGTTCACTTGTATAGCCTAGTGGTACAGGAAGCCATGCGAAGAAGGAGCCTTTTGGAGCCGTAACATGCCAGCCAATTCGTCGAGCTTCTTCAATGAGTACATTGCGGCGACGCTCATAAGTAGCTCGTAGTTCATCCGCACATTGTTGGGAAGCTGTCAGTGCTACTGCTGCGGCTTGTTGAATGGCAGGGAATTGACTACAAAACAGATGATCCTGAATAAGATTAATAGCAGCGATAATCTCGGCATTCCCTACAGCGAAGCCTATACGCCAGCCAGCCATATTATAGGTTTTCGATAATGTATACATTTCAACTCCTACTTCTTTTGCACCCTTTGCTTGAAGGAAGCTAACTGGTTTATTACCGTCAAATCCTATTGCCCCATAAGCAAAATCATGTGATACGATAATATTGTGTTCCTTCGCAAAGCGAACAGTCTCTTCAAAAAACGCAAGTGATGCTGTACCTCCTGTAGGGTTGTTCGGGTAATTTAAGTAAAGAAGCTTTGCCTTTTCTTTCACTTCATCAGGTAATGCATCATAATCAGGTAAGAAATCGTTTTCGGCAAAAAGTGGCATCACTTCAAAATTGACATCTCCTAGTACGACACCTGATAGGTAATCTGGATAGCCAGGGTCTGGTAAGAGCATCGTGTCACCAGGGTTTAACACTGCTAAAGGTAGCTCAACTAGACCAATTTTTGTTCCACCGAGAATCGCTACCTCTGTATCTGGATTTAGTTCTACCTGATATTCACGTTGATAAAAGTCGGCAGCAGCTTGGCGTAATTCAGCGAGACCTCTAAATGGTGAATATTTGTGGTTTTGAGGATTTTCAGCCGCTTCCTGTAATGCTTGAATGATGTGAGTAGGCGTTGGCTGATCGGGATTTCCTTGCCCAAGGTTAATGACATCACGCCCTTCTTCTAGAGCCAAGTTTACTTTTTGTACGAGTGCTGCAAAAAATTGAGTGGGTAGTTGCTGTAGTTTTTTAGAGAATTCCATGCATGATCACCTTTTTCAGAATATAATAATTATTATTGAAGAATATGAAGCAAATAGTATTACTTTTTCTGTTAATTGTCTAGAGGAGGAATGGATATGAAAATCGGATGTATTCAATTAAATGTTGGCTTTGGCAAAGCTGAAGAAAATTTTGCGCGTGCTGAGGAGAAGATTCGTGAAGCTGCAAAACAAGGGGCAGAAATTATTGTGTTACCTGAAATGTGGAACACAGGCTATGCTTTGGAAAAACTGTCTGAGCTAGCAGATATCAATGGTGAGCGGACAAAGGCCTTTTTGGCTAAACTTGCTAAGGAACTTGATGTACATATTGTAGGGGGCTCTGTTTCAACAAAGAAAGGCGACAAATTTTATAATACAATGTATACCTTTGATCGTAATGGAGAACTTGTTGGGGAATACAGCAAGGCACATCTTTTCCGTTTAATGGACGAGCATCTTTACTTAGAGGCAGGGAATGAAATGAATCGTTTTGCTCTAGGTGACATTGAAGCTGCTGGTGTTATTTGCTATGATATTCGCTTCCCAGAATGGTTACGAGCCCATGCATTACAAGGAGCAAAGGTATTATTTGTACCAGCGCAGTGGCCAACTCCAAGGATTGACCATTGGAAAACATTGCTACAGGCTCGGGCAATTGAAAATCAATGCTTTGTCATAGCCGTTAATCGTATTTCAAAAAAGGTAGAAAATTTTAATGGGCAATCCATGATTATTCAGCCTTGGGGAGAAGTACTTTGGGTTGGTGCTGAGGACGAGGAAATAGCGGTGATCGATGTAGACTTTTCTATTGTCGATGAAGTACGTGGAAGAATCCCTGTTTACGATGATCGCAGACCTGAACTGTATCAGGATGTAGTTGTGAAAGGGTAATTAAGGGGCACGCTTAGGAAGGTAGATAGCCTTTTGAGCGTGCCAACTTTTTTCTAGCTCTTATCCTCGATCAATGAATTGGCTAGTAGCATAAATTCAAGTGTAATGCGGTTATGCCCATTCATAAAATTTTTACCTAGTAAACTTTCAAGCTTTTTTAAGCGGTGATAGAGTGTTTGACGAACAATAAACAATTGATTCGCTGTTTGCTGTTTAGAGCCATTTGTTTGTAAATACACCTGCAATGTTTCGAGAAGCTTACTATTATATTTTTTATCGTATTCAATAACTGGCTGTAAATAGTCGTAAATCACTTCCTGTAAATCCACTTGCATTTGTAATTTATAGATTAAATGATATAAATGCAGATCATCGTAAAAGAACGAGGACGTTTGTACTTTTCGACAAATATATAAGGTTTCTTGTGCAGTTTGATAGCTTTTAGGAATTTCATCTACATCACAAACAACCTTCCCAATAGCTATCTGATAACCTTGTGCTTGCTGCTTTTTATAAAATTCAGTTTTGGCCAAGGAGGAAAACATGTTGTTCAACATATCACGAATGGCTTTACTATCTTTTGTATGCAGTAAAATAAAAATAACATAGCTTTTTCTTTCAAATAAAAATGGAATAAAGCCATGTTGCTCAAAGAGATTACGATAATAAAGCTTACTATAGACTACATCCTCCTGTGCCTTTGTCAACGTATTAGGAGAAGCCAAAATAAAGACAGTGCCACTAGATTGTGTATAGTTAGCATAATGTGTAACGATAAATTTATAGATTTCCTCCTTAGACAGTTTTTGATCAATCCAATCAGCTAAAATCGAAGCATCCTCAATATTCTTTTTTTCCTCAATATAAAACTCTCGCATTAAAAGCTGTGCCAACGCTGTTGCCGTGCGATCTAATATTAATAATTCAAATTCGGAGAAAAGCCCATCTTCTCGATAAATTGATAAATCAGCATAATGTTGATCAAATAGAAAAATAGGCTCATGTTTAAATTGCTGAGTCGATGTATTCAATGTTAGGAATTGCTGCCGCTTTTTATGAGCCATATTGGGGAAAAAGACAGGCTCTCTTCCCTTAATGGAAAACATAATTTGTATTTTTAATTCATTATACATATTTTGTAAAATATCGTCCGCGTTTTGTCCCAATACTGCATTTTTGTTCAATGTTTGTGAGTAAGCTTCTAGTGAAGAAATCAATAGATATTGCTGATTAATAATTTGGCTATGTAAATCCTGTGTAATACGAACAAAAGGAACTGCTTTATGGAAAACAATAATAGGAAACTGGTGGCGGTTGGCAAGTGTTAAAATCGCCTCAGGTACTGCTTGAATAGAGGTGCCATATTCAATACAAAGTGCAGCACAATTTTTTTGAATGATGGCTTCTATAAAGGATACAAAGTCCTCAATACTATGTTGAAGACTAAGCCCTGTAGTTAATACTAACTCTTCACCAACTAAAAAATTATCAACATGTATGATTTCTAGTACATGTACCCATTTAACGCTCCTTGTTAGTCCCTCATGACCTGCAACTACCTCTGCATTTTGAAAATATTTATTCTGTAAAACGTCTAGTACTTTTAGTTGAAATGAGCTCATTTTTGCCCCTCCTTTTGACATGCATCTCTGTGATTGATATTCAATAATTTCTGCTTAGTGCTATAAATTTACTAATAAAATCGTTTAAAAATTATTTTAAGAATATTTAGTCTATTTTACATTATGTATAAAACAAAAGTATAGAATTTTACAGTTTGTCTATTACTTCAACGTTATGAAAGATGTAAGATTTTTGTAAGCGATCAAGCAATCTACTAAAAGAGGTGACAGATATGGGGCAACAAACGCATTTACAAAGAGGATTAAAGAAGCGGCATATGACGATGATTGCGATTGCCGGTGTAATCGGTGCTGGACTATTTATGGGGAGTGGCTCGGTCATTAACCTAGCTGGTCCAGGGGCAATTTTATCGTATATATTTGCAGGAATTATCGTTGTATTAGTTATGCGTATGCTAGGTGAGATGGCGGCAGTCAATCCAACGAGTGGATCGTTTGCTCACTATGCACATGAAGCCATTGGTCCGTGGGCAGGTTTTATGATTGGATGGTTGTACTGGTTTTTCTGGGTGATTGCCATTGCTTTAGAGGCAACAGCAGCAGCTGCCATTATTCAATATTGGTATGATGGGATTCCTTTATGGCTATTAAGTCTGTTATTAACTGTAGCACTTACATTAACAAATGTTCTTTCTGTCAAAGCTTTTGGTGAGTTTGAGTATTGGTTCTCTCTTATTAAGGTTGCAAGTATAGTCGTTTTTCTAGGTCTTGGTGCCTTTATTATCTTTGGTATTGCTCCAAACTTTAATGCTGTTGGTATGACCAACTTAGTTGAGCAGGGTGGTTTTTTACCAAATGGTTTTGGCGCTGTTCTAATGGGTGTCGTTATAGTTATTTTTTCATTTATGGGGACAGAAATCGTTGCGATTGCTGCTGGTGAATCGGATGAACCGTTAGCCGCTGTCACAAAAGCTACCAATTCTATTACTTGGCGTATTTTAATTTTCTATGTAGGCTCTATTGCAGTTGTAGTGACGCTATTGCCTTGGCATTCCTCAGATATTTTAACAAGTCCTTATGTAGCTGTACTTGATTATATTGGTATTCCTGCAGCCGCACAAATTATGAATTTTGTTGTTTTAACTGCTGTATTATCATGCCTAAATTCAGCACTATATGCTACATCAAGAATGGTATTTTCTTTAGCAGAAAAAGGAGAAGCACCAAGGGCATTTTTAAAATTAAACAAAAATGGTGCACCTGTCAATGCCATACTTGCCGCAACATTTTTCTCATATATTGCGGTCATTATGAACTATGTGTCCCCAGATAAAGTATTTATGTTTTTATTAAGTTCTTGTAGTGCTATTACGTTGATCCTTTATTTAATCATTGCCTTTTCACAGTTAAGAATGCGCCGGAAGATTGAGCAAGAAAATCCAGAGCTATTAAAGGTGAAAATGTGGCTATTTCCATATTTAACATATTTAACAATAGTAGCAACAACAGCATTACTCATTGCGATGTTCTTTATAGAGTCTATGCGCTCACAAATATTATTTACATGCGTTATTGTGGCCATTGTGATGATTTTCTATATGCTGACTCAAAAGAAAAAGGTGATCAAACAAGCCGATGAATCAAGTTCCCTTTTCACAAAAGACGAGTTTGATTTTGAACAATAAGACGAAAAAGGAGTGGTCCAGTATGACAGTTCAACAAGAAATGAAAACGCTAACACATTTTATCAAAGGAGAAGAGGTAGCAGGTACAAGTAACAGATTCTCTGAAGTATATAATCCATCAACAGGTGAGGTTATTGCAAGAGTGCCCCTTGCTTCAAGAGCCGAGGTAAAGCATGCTATTCAGCTTGCTAAGGAAGCCTTTCCAGCATGGAAAAAAACATCAATTGGGAAGCGGGTAGAAGTGCTACATCGTTTCCGTCAGCTGTTAGTAGAAAGACAGGAAGAACTTATCAATTTGATTTGCCAAGAAAGTGGAAAAACTAAGGAAGATGCAAAAGGTGAAATTGTTCGTGGGATTGAATCTGTGGATATGGCGATCAGTGCCCCACAAATGCTAAAAGGAGAGTATTCCGTCAATGTAGGTGGAAATATTAATGCTTTTTCTGCCAAATCGCCACTTGGTGTAGTAGCAACCATTGCACCATTTAATTTTCCTGTTATGGTACCACTGGCTATTACAAGTATGGCTGTTGCGGTAGGAAATACTGTTATTCTAAAGCCATCTGAACGTGTACCTATTTCAGCATTATATTTGAGCCAATTATGGAAAGAGGCAGGACTACCAGACGGTATTTGGACAGTGGTGAATGGAGATAAAGAGGCAGTCGATGAACTATTAGAAAACAAAGAGATTCAAGCAATTTCATTTGTTGGCTCAACGCCTGTTGCTGAATATATCTATCAAACTGGGACAAAGCACAATAAACGTGTCGCTGCATTTGGTGGTGGGAAGAATTTCATGATTGTTATGCCAGATGCCAATTTAGAACAGACAGCAAATGCCTTTTTAGGAGCAGCATATGGCGCAGCATCTCAGCGTTGCATGGCTATTTCTGGTGCACTCGTTGTAGGGAAGGATACAGAGCAACGATTTACAGAAATATTGAAAAATAAAATTTCCCAACTAAAAGTAGGGCCTTATACAGAGCAAGGCGTCGATTTTGGTCCTGTCATCACTAAACAATCAAAGGAAACGATTATACGTTATATCGATGGGGCCATAAGTGAAGGAGCCAATATTGTCATCGACGGAAGAAATCCAAAAGTATGTGAAACGTCAAATGGTTTTTATCTTGGTCCCACTTTACTTAATCATGTCACACCAGAAATGACGATCTTCAAAGAGGAGGTCTTTGGTCCAGCACGTATTGTAGTAGGGGTTGATTCACTACAAGAGGCTATTGATTTAATAAATGGTCATGAGCTTGGCAATGGTGTCACAATGTTTACAAGCAGTGGCGCGGCGGCGCGTAAATTCCAAGAAGAAATAGAGGTGGGCATGGTAGGGGTAAATGTGCCCATCCCAATCCCAGTTGGCTATCATAACTTTGGTGGGTGGAAACGCTCTAAGTTTGGTGAAGGGCATATGTTTGGCCCAGATCAGGCGAGGTTCTTTACAAAGGCAAAAACGATTTCTGAACGTTGGCCCGATGAGACAGAGGATACAGCAAGCTCCTTTGCGTTTCCAAGTAATAACGATGCGAAAAACTAAAATAATAATGAGGGGTGTTTGGCGATGACGCAGATCAATCTTAAAAGTGATGTATTAGCAAAGGATGAGCAATATGTATGGCATTCGATGAAACCCTATAATCCACAAGCCACGTATGTAGTAGAGAAATCTGATGGCGCAAGAATTACTGATACAGATGGTGCGGAATATATTGATGCGATGGCTGGGCTATGGTGTGTCAATGTTGGCTATGGTCGTAAAGAATTAGCGGATGCAGCACATGAACAAATGATGAAAAATGCTTATGCACCTTTATCTCAGGGACATTTGCCAGCAGTCGAACTAGCCGAAAAACTTAATGAAATGCTTGGTGGAGATTATGTTATTTTCTTCTCTAACAGTGGTTCAGAGGCGAATGAAACAGCTTTTAAAATAGCGCGACAATACCACCAGCAAAAAGGACAAAGCTCGCGCTATAAAATTGTCTCTCGCTACCGTGCTTATCATGGGAATTCATTCGGTGCATTAGCGGCAACAGGGCAGGCGGAGCGTAAATATAAATATGAGCCTCTATCACCTGGCTTTATCCATGTTGCACCACCTGATCAATATCGCGAGCATGAAAGTGATACAATTGCGTCATTAGATTTAGCGAGTGTAAAGGCTGTAGACAAAACGATGACATGGGAGCTGAGCGACACCATTGCAGCGATGATCTTAGAGCCTATTATTACAGGTGGAGGTGTCATTATGCCTCCAGAAAACTATTTAAAAGGTATTGAAGAAGTATGTAAAAAACACGGCGCTTTAATGATTGTAGATGAGGTTATTTGTGGCTTTGGTCGTACAGGGAAGCCATTTGGATTTATGAATTATGGTGTAAAGCCTGATATTATTACAATGGCTAAAGGAATTACAAGTGCCTATTTACCATTATCAGCTACAGCGGTAAAGCGTGAAATATATGAGGCGTTTACTGGATCAGATGCATACGGCTATTTCCGCCATGTTAATACATTCGGTGGCTCGCCAGTGGCATGTGCAGTCGCATTAAAAAATATTGAGATTCTTGAACAAGAGGCATTATTTGACCGTTCCAAGGAAATTGGTGCAGCAACACTAAAAACACTGCAACAAGAATTACAGCATCACCCAAATGTAGGAGATGTACGAGGCAAAGGCTTATTGATTGGAATTGAATTAGTGGTAGATAAAGTTTCGAAAGAACCTTTACCTGTGGAGAAAGTGAATGCTGTCATTGCAGCATGTAAAGGGCAAGGGGTCATCATTGGGAAAAATGGAGCCACTGTAGCAGGGTTTAATAACGTCTTAACGTTATCACCACCACTTAATATTGCACAAGAAGATCTTGACCGCATACTAAATGTGGTTGTGAATAGTATAAATACGCTATAGCAACTATTCATGTAGGTTCTAAAAGCCGCGTAATAAGGGCTTTTAGAACTTTTATTATTGGCCTTTGGGGCAACAAAAATTCTAGGGATAATTATTATAGTTCAATAAAAATAATTATAAAATTCTGAAATTTATCAAAAAAATAGTGGAAATATTAGATTTCATAGTTTATAGTTGTTAAAAAATAATTAATTTTCTGATAATAAAAATGTCCTAAGAGGGAATATTTTTTTAATCACTTATTTTCAGCAGTGGAATAAATACATCTTGTATGTTGAACTATACTTTCTGATTAAAAGCAATTGTGATAGTTGAGGGATAAATTTTTCCTGAATTGAATTGTCTAATCGTAAGAAAATATAGTTTATTTTTTGCTTAATTATTTTCATCAGTGGAGAAAATAAATGCTTTTTGGTAATTATATTTCTTAATTTAAGTTATAAGAAATATTTTTATATATTTTTACAAAGGGAGTAGATGAGATGAATTATGTTAAAAAATTGGTTTTTGTAATTCTATGTACGTTGCTTTTAGCGGCATGCGCAGAGAAAGACAATTCTAACGCATCAAATATTGGGGACAAGTCTACTACAGATTCAAGTACAGCTAGTTCAAAAAATGAACTTGTTATCGCTGTAAATGAAAACTTTATTTCAATGGATCCGCATAACACAGGGGATACGAATTCGAGTTCTGTTCAGGAGACAATGCTAGAAGGATTGTTAGGCTTTAATGCAGATGGTCAAATTATTAAGGTTCTAGCAGATGACTATTCAATTAGTGAAGACGCTCTAGTCTATACGTTCAAACTTAAAGAAGGGGTTACTTTCCATGACGGGGAACAGTTTAATGCTGAAGCTGTAAAGGTCAACATTGAACGGATCATGAATGATGAAAGCTTACGTTTATATTCTCGTGGTTTTAGCTTAATCAGCAATGTTGAAATTCTAGGTGACTATGAAATTAAAGTTACTTTAAAAGAACCTTATGGACCAATGATTACGCGATTCGGCGTTGCCAAAATGATTAGTCCAAAAATGATTAAAGAAAATTCAGCAGATATACCTAAAAAACCTGTTGGTACAGGACCATATAAATTTGTTGAATGGGTACAAGGAGACCATTTAACAATTGAAAACTTTGATGGCTATTGGGATGGTGGAGAACGTGTTGCTAAAATCACCTATAAACCAGTGCCAGAAAATGGGTCGCGCGTAGCGATGCTAAAAGCAGGTGATGCTCAGGTTATCTATCCAGTGCCAGCACAAAATATTGATGAGCTTTCTAATAGTAAAGATGTAGAGGTGAATAAGGTTCCTTCTACAATTGCACATTATGTTTCATTAAATACCTATAAAAAGCCTTTGGATGATATTAAAGTTCGACAAGCCTTTAACTATGCGGTGGACAAGGATGCTTATTTAAAAGTGGTGAATGCAGGGCTGGGTTTACCATTAGACTCCATTATTCCTTCTAAAACCGTTTATTATAAGCAGCAAAAAATGTATGAACACAATATTGAAAAGGCAAAAGAATTATTGGCTGAGGCAGGCTATCCAGATGGCTTCGATATTGAAATCTGGGGGAACACAAACTCAGATACGATGAAGGGTATGCAGTTTATTCAACAACAGTTAGGTCAAATCGGTGTAAAAGTAGAAATTAAATCAATGGAAGAAGGAACTTTATCAGACGAAATCTATGGTGCACAAACACCAGATGATGCGAAATTACAAATGTGGTATGTGAGTTGGTCAGCGTATGCTTCGGATATAACGAATGCAACAAAGCCTCTTTTCCATAGCGTATCATTCCCACCGAATGGTGCAAATACAGCTTATTATCATAATACGGAGGCAGATCAATTAATGGATGAAGCTAATTCCATTTCAGATGTAGATCGCCAAGCTGAACTATATGAAAAATTACAGGAAATCGTTTATCAAGATACACCTTGGATTTTCTTAGGGGTAGATGAGGTTGTATATGGTGTACGTTCAAATGTAAGCGGTGTGCTAGTAAACCCTACAGGTGGACTTGATGTGAAGAATGCCAAAGTGGAGTAATGAACAGTAAAAGGAATTGATACTCGTCAATTCCTTTTCTACAAAAATAGAAAGGAGGAAGGCAACATGTGGAAGTATATAGCAAGAAGAACTGTTGAAATGATACCGATATTAATTGTCATTTCCATATTAACATTCTTATTTATTCATTTCATACCAGGTGACCCTGCACGATTAGTAGCTGGTAAGGATGCCACGCTAGAAGATGTTGAAAATGTACGCCATGAGTTAGGTTTAGATAAACCCATTCTTAAACAATACATGGATTATATGAAAAATCTTGTGACGGGTGAGCTTGGAACATCCTTAACAACCGGACTACCTGTCATAGATATGTTTAAAACAAGGTTTATGCCTTCTCTTCATCTTACTTTCCTTTCCATGTTTTGGGCTACATTAATGGGTTTGGTGATTGGTGTTCTTTCTGCCATCAATAAAAACAAATGGCCTGATTATTTTGGTATGGTAACGGCTGTTTCTGGCATCTCAATTCCAGGATTTTGGTTGGGCTTATTATTGATTCAATTATTTTCAGTGCAGCTAGGGCTATTTCCGACAGGTGGATTAGATGGCTTTACTAGTTATATTTTGCCCTCCTTGACCTTAGGGGCTGGCATTATGTCAATGATTGCTCGATTTACTCGTTCTTCCATGCTAGAAACGTTACAAGCAGATTTTATAAGAACAGGGAGAGCAAAAGGATTGAAAGAACACTCCGTTATTGTGACCCATGCTTTAAGAAATTCCTTGATTTCTGTGGTAACAGTAGCAGGTCTGCAATTCGGATTTCTCTTAGGAGGATCGGTGGTAGTGGAGACAGTCTTTAGTTTTCCAGGAATGGGACGACTTTTAATTGATTCGATTGCCTTTCGAGATTATCCCGTCATTCAGTCTGCCTTGCTGTTATTTGCATTTGAATTTATTTTAGTCAATTTAATTGTTGATGTGCTTTATACCGTGTTAAATCCAAAAATCCAATTAAATTCTTAAGGGAGGGAACAAAATGACTTCACCAACTACTATGCAAAATAGCCAAGTGCAAAATACACAAAGAAAATACTCTCCTCTTAAAGAATTTTGGAAGTCTTTTAAAAAACAAAAGGCTGCTTTGGTAGCAAGTATCTTTATAGGATTGTTAATTGTAGTCGCCATTATTGGTACTTATATCGCACCTTACGATCCTTTTGAACCGAATTATGATGCTTTATTAGAGGGACCAAGTGCAAGTCATTTGGCAGGAACGGACGAGTATGGTCGAGATATATTTAGTCGTTTAATAGTAGGCGCAAAAATATCCTTAATGGTGAGTTTTAGTGCCGTATTTTTAGGCTTAATACTAGGAACTATTTTAGGTTTAATTAGCGGTTACTTTGGTGGGTGGATTGACAAAATCATCATGCGCAGCTGTGATGTGTTGTTTTCATTCCCTGATTTATTATTAGCGATTGCCATTGTAGCCTTATTGGGCCCTGGTATTAATAATGTCATCATTGCTGTGATGATCTTTAGTGTGCCATCTTTTGCCCGTTTAGTCAGAGGTGCTACATTGAATGCGAAGGAGAATGTCTACGTAGAGGCAGCACAATCAATGGGGGCTTCGCATGTTAGAGTGCTGTGGAAACATATTTTCCCTGAAACGATTAGTGAGTTAATCATTTTTGTCACAATGCGTATAGGGACAGCCATTTTAGCAGCTTCTGGTTTAAGCTTTTTAGGCTTAGGTGCAAGCCCTGAAATGCCTGAGTGGGGAGTAATGCTAAGTAGTGGGCGTGACTATTTAGGAACATCTTCGCACGTAGTCATCATGCCAGGCATTGCCATATTTTTAACCGTACTAGCATTTAACTTAATAGGTGATGGATTACGAGATGTGTTAGATCCAAAAATAAAGAATAATTAAGGAGAATGCCTATGCCAGAACATGTATTGCGAGTAAGTGACTTAGAAACGTCCTTTACGCGTGATAATAAGGAAATCAAGATTTTAAGAGGTGTCAATTTTTCCATCGGTAAAGGAGAGATATTAGGCTTAGTGGGAGAATCGGGCAGTGGAAAAAGCTTAACATCGTTATCCATCATGCAATTATTTCACGGTACTACAGGCAAAATCGTCAATGGCTCTATACATTTTAATGGGCATGACTTGACGAAAATGTCCGAATCAGAAATTCGGAAGATTCGTGGCAAGCAAATGGCCATGATTTTTCAAGAGCCCATGACTTCTTTAAATCCTGTCTTAAAAATAGGCAAGCAGTTAATGGAAGCAATTGAGATGCATTTGAAACTGCCGAAGAACGAAAGTAAGCATCATGCAATCCAAATGTTAAAAAGCGTGGGCATAGGAAGGGCCGAGGAAATCATTTATGAATATCCACATCAGCTCTCAGGAGGAATGCGCCAGCGTGTAATGATTGCAATGGCTATGGCCTGCCACCCTAATTTACTTATTGCTGACGAACCAACCACTGCGCTTGATGTCACGATACAAGCTCAAATTTTAGAATTAATGAAAAAGCTAAAAGAAGAAAATGAGACAGCTATTTTATTAATTACACATGATTTAGGTGTTGTTGCGGAAATGTGCGATAGGGTAGTGGTAATGTATGCAGGGCAGGTTGTAGAGGAAGCAGATGTTTTTGAATTATTTGCTAGCCCCAAGCATCCCTATACAAAAGGTTTAATTGCATCTGTACCGAAAATTGGTGATAACAAAGAAGTATTAGATTCTATCAATGGTCAAGTACCATCCCCACAAAATATGCCGAATGGTTGTAAATTTGCTCCACGTTGTAATCAAGCGATGTCTATATGCCATCAGGAGAGTCCACCGACAGTAAAAATTTCAGCTACACGCCAATGTAGCTGCTGGCTATATGTGAAAAAGGATGTGGAAGTAAATGCCTAACAGTATATTAAAAGTGGAGAATTTAAAAAAGAGCTTTCAAATAGCCGGAGGGTTATTTCAAAAAAAGCAATATGTTAACGCGGTTATAGATGTTTCCTTTGAAATAGAGGAAGGTACGACATTCAGTCTAGTAGGAGAAAGTGGTTGTGGGAAATCTACTACAGGCAGATTAATTACTAGATTAATAGCACCAACGAATGGAAGTATCGTTGTGGATGGGAAAGAAGTAACTACTGCAAAGCCATCTGAATTAAGGCACTTAAGGCAAACTGTTCAAATGATTTTTCAGGACCCCTATGCCTCATTGAATCCAAGAATGAAGGTCAAGGAGCTTGTTGGGGAACCTTTAGAAATTCATACAAAACTTTCGAAAGCAGAGCGTGAAAAACTAGTGCTTGAAATGCTGGAAGTCGTTGGATTAAATGCTGAACATGCCGATCGCTATGCACATGAGTTCAGTGGTGGACAAAGACAGCGTTTAGGTATTGCACGTGCTTTAATAACAAAGCCAAAATTAATTATTGCTGATGAGCCTGTGTCTGCGTTGGATGTATCTATACAATCGCAAATATTGAATCTATTAAAGCAATTACAGCAAGAATATAAAATATCGTATCTCTTTATTTCTCACGATTTAAGTGTTGTAGAGCATATTAGCCATTATATTGGGGTTATGTATTTAGGATCCATTGTAGAAATTGGGCGTAAAGAAACCATATTTAATGAACCAAAGCATCCATATACACAAGCGCTTATTGCTTCCGTACCAATTGCAGACCCAACATTACGAAAAAAGAAGATCGTTTTAACTGGTGATATTCCAAATCCTAAAAATCCGCCAAGTGGTTGTACCTTCCACACAAGGTGCCCCTTTGCATCAGATATATGTAAGCAAGCTATACCAGAAATGAAGAAAATTAACGAAGAGCAAAGTGTTGCATGTCACTTTGTTAACTAATGGAGAGGATGTTTATAAATGAAAATAGGGTTAAGCACATACAGCATGGTTAAAAAAATGAGACAGGGAGAGATGGATGTTCTGGATGTTTTACAATGGGTAGCAGACAACGGTGGTCAGCATGTAGAATTAGTGCCCTACGAATTTACGGTTGTAGATAACTATGAACTTGCAACTGAAATTAAAGATAAAGCAGCAGAGCTAGGATTAGAGTTATCCGCCTATTCTTTACCAGCTAACTTTATTCAGGATACAGAAGAAGCTTTTTTAGAAGAAGTTGAACGTTTAAAGAAACATATTGATGTAGTACATCATATGGGTATTCAGATTATGCGCCATGACGTTACTCTTTTTACCTTACCAAAGGAGCAAACATCCATTCATTATTACAACGAGCACTTTGAAGAAATGGTTAGAGGCTGTCAGCTAATTGCAGATTACGCGAAACAATTTAATATTACGACAACGATTGAAAATCATGGCTTTAATGTTCAAACAAGTGATCGTGTACAACAATTAATTCATGCGGTAAACAGAGACAACTTTAAAACAACTTTAGATATCGGTAATTTTTTATGTATTGATGAAGAACCTCTCATTGGTGTTATGAAAAACATTCCTTATGCTGCTACGGTACATTTTAAAGATTTTTATATTCGTCCTTATTATGAAAATCCAGGTGAGGGCGAGTGGTTCCGTACCGTTCATAACAACTACATCAGAGGTGCTATTGTCGGACATGGCGATATAAATATTCGAGAAATTATTAAGCTCGTAAAAGGCAGTGGATATGATGGTTATCTTACTATTGAGTTTGAAGGAATGGAAGATTGTCAAGTTGGTTCAAAAATAGGAATGGATAATGTACGTCGTTTATGGGACGAATGCAAGCTCTAAAGGGGGAAAGTACATGAACAAATTAAAAGTTTGTGTCATTGGCACAGGTTCTATTTCAGATTTTCACTTAGGTTCCTATACGAATAATCCATTCGTTGAATTATATGGCGTGTATGATGCTTCTATTGAACGAGGCAAAGCGAAAGCAGCCCAATTTGGAGCAACGCATGTTTTTTCTACGAAAGAAGAGCTATTCGCAGATAAAAATGTGGATGCTGTCAGTATTTGTACATGGAATAATACGCATGCAGAATTGGCGATTCTTGCTTTGGAAAATGACTTACATGTTCTAATAGAAAAGCCGCTATCTATGACTTATGCAGAGGCTCTAAATATCCAAAAGGTTGCAGAAAAGCATCAGAAAGTATTTCAAGTGGGCTATGTAAGACGGTTTGCAACAAATACCAAAGTACTGAAAAGCTTCATTGACGATAACAAATTGGGCGATATTTATTATGCCAAAGCTTCCTGCCTAAGAAGATTAGGGAATCCAGGAGGCTGGTTTGCAGAAATTGATAAGTCTGGTGGCGGACCTTTAATTGATCTAGGGGTACATGTAATTGATATATGTTGGTATTTAATGGGTAGACCAAAGGTGAAGCGTATAACAGGTCATACTTACAATCAATTAGGAAATCGAAATCATATTGAAAATTTATCCTTTTACAAGGCTGCAGACTATGATGCTACTAAAAACACAGTAGAAGACTTAGCAAATGCCCTCATTACATTTGAGAATGGGGCTTCGCTAATGGTAGACGTTTCCTATACACTACATGCTATAAAAGAAGAAATAAGTATTAAGCTATATGGCACGAACGGTGGAGCAGAGCTAGAGCCTGAATTAAAAATTGTAAGTGAAGAGCATAATACGATTTTAAATATTCATCCTCAAATTAACGATCTAACATTTGATTTTGCGACTGCCTTTCAAAATGAAATCAATTCATTTGTTGATTGTTGCCTTCATCATTATGAATCAGTTGCACCTGTGGAAGATGGGGTAGAAATTATGAAAATCTTAGAAGGTATTTATATTTCTGCAACTGAAGGAAAGGAGGTTGTTTATTAAAATGGTGAAATTGGATAATAAAATCGGTGTGATAGTAGACAGCTTTCGTTTACCTATTGTTGAAGGTTTGTTAAAGGCGAAAGAAGTTGGTGCACAGGGGGTACAAATGTATGCCGTTTCAGGAGAATTGGACCCCGATAACCTAAGTGCTGAACAGAGAGCAGAATTGAAGGCGTATATCTTAGGGTTAGGTCTAGAAATCTCTGCATTATGTGGAGATTTAGGAGGACATGGCTTCCAAGATAAAGCAGAAAATGCCTGGAAAATAAAGAAATCGAAAGACATACTGCAATTAGCCAAGGACCTAGGAACATCCATTGTTACAACCCATATTGGCATTATTCCTGAAGATGAAAATGACCCAATCTATCAAACAATGCTGGAAGCTTGTGAAGAATTAGGACAATATGCTACATCATTAGACGCTTACTTTGCGATTGAAACAGGACCAGAAACGAGTAAAACATTAAAAGGGTTTTTAGATAAGCTATCAACGAATGGTGTATCGGTTAATTTTGATCCTGCCAATATGGTGATGGTAACAAAAGATGATCCTGTAGCTGGAGTCAAACTATTAAAGAAGTATATTGTACATACACATGTAAAGGATGGTATTCAACTACAGTCAACGAATCCTAAAGATGTGTACGGGTACTTAGGATACGATTCTGGAACGTCTCATGATAAAATAGAAGAAATGGTGGAAAATGGAGAGTTTTTCAGAGAACTTCCATTAGGTCATGGAGATGTCAATTTCGAGCTTTATTTTTCAGCTTTACAAGAAATCGGATACAATGGCTATTTAACTATTGAACGAGAAGTGAGATCAAATCCCGAAAAAGACATCAAAGAAGCTGTACAATTCATAGAAAAGTTTAAATAGGGGTTGAATCTAATTTGAAAAAGCAAGATCAAGTACAAATGCGAAGACAAAATAAATATATTGTGCTTGACGCAATAAGGCAGATGGCGCCAATTTCAAGAATTCAATTATCAAAATATACAAAAATGAGCCCTACGACCATTACTCGTATTGTGCAGGAGCTAGAAGCGGAAGGCTTTATTCTTGAAGGGGTATCGGAAGAAACAGCCATTGGTAGACGTCCTACGTTAATTCATATGCGAGAAGATGCTTTATATACGATTGGGATAGAAATTGACTGTTTTACTATTCGAATAGGTATATTAGATTTCTTAGGGAAGCTTATTGCCTTTCAGGAAGTCAAATGTAGCATTAGACACCAATATGAGGAAGCTCTACACCTACTGAAACAGTCTATAGATAATATCATGACAGAATATCAGATTGCTTCGGATAAATTACTAGGCATTGGGATAGGCGTTCCAGGAGTAATCAATAACGAGGAAGGGATAATCGTTTCCTCTGAGCAATTGAAGTGGGAAAACTGCCATATAAGAGAAGATTTAAATGGTATTTTTGGTTGTGAAGTCATCGTAGATAATGAATTAAAAATGCAAATCATTGCTGAAATTGGAGATATCTACACACCACTGTATTCAAATTGTATTTTAGTCGGAATTGGAACAGGAATAGGAGCATCTATATTATTAAATGGAGAAGTGTATCGTGGCATTCAAAATAAAGCTGGAGAGATAAGCCATATAACAATTAATCCATTTGGTGAGATGTGTCACTGTGGTAAAAGAGGGTGCCTATCCATGTATGTTTCTGAAGTTACGCTGTTAAAAAGAACACCGAAAAATCTTAATATTCAATTAATAGAAGAGATTTTGCATTGTGTTGATCAAGGCGAGCAATGGGCGATCGATATTCAGCACGATGTAGCTACTTTTCTAGCTATTGCCATCAATAATCTAGTTTGCTTATACGAGCCAGAGGCTGTCATTGTCAGTGGAGAAATTATTGAGCACAATGTGACATTTCAAAAACTGCTTAGTGATAAGTGTAAACAGTATATATGGAAGGAATTACAACCCTACTTTGATTTGCAGTTTTCCAATCAATTAAAAGAAGGGGTTGTTAAAGGAGCGGCATTACAAGCACAAAAGCAGTTGCTGTCTGTTTAAAGAAAGGTTGGTTGATTCGTGGCTTACTCAGAATTTTTAAAGGAGTATCGTTCAGGATTAATGGAAAATGTGCATTATGGTCAAATGAGTGCTGTGAATCTAGCGAAGGAAGAATTCGTCTCAGTAGGTCAAGATTATAAGCCTGTATATTTTCGTTCTGCAGCAAAACCATTTCAAGCCATTCCTATTTTTCTGACTGATTTTATAGAAAAGTACGAAATTACTTCAAAAGAAAGCGCACTATTTCTGGCTTCACAAAGAGGCGAAGTTTACCATCAAGAGGCATTAGTTTCTCTGCTGGAAAAACTCCCAATTCATGAAAATGAATTAATTTGTGCAGCATCCTATCCATTAAATGAGGAACCTAAAACACAGTATATTCAACAGGGATTTGAAAAGAGGAAACTCTTTCATAATTGCGCTGGTAAGCATTTAGGATTTTTAACTGCATGTCTAGCAAATGGCTATGATGTCAAGCAATATTGTCATCCCGAACATCCACTGCAACAGATGATAAAAAAATATATTGCTTATTTAAGTGAATATGAGATAGAGAGAATTCGTACAGGGATTGATGGCTGTGGTGCGCCCGTCTTTGCGATTCCGTTAAAAAACATGGCCATTGCCTATTTAAAGTTAGCACGACCAGAATTAATTGATGATCAACTAATTCGTGAAGCAGTAATCAAGCTTACGTCAGTGATGAATCATGAGAATCATATCATTGCAGCACAAAACTTTATTTGTACGGCATTATTAAAGGACCCTAATATTGTGGCAAAGGGCGGAGCACAGGGTGTATACTGTTTTGCTCTTAGAGATGAAGGAGTAAGTTTTGCCTTGAAAATAATGAATGGCTCAGAAAGTCCATGGCCGAATGTAATTGCTTCTGTATTGGAACAAATTCAGTATAAAAATCAAGAAACAATTGAGCGTATTAAAGCATTGTCTCCTACATTTGTGCGTAATGATGCAGGGGTAGAGGTAGGAGAAATTGTATCTACAATTAAAATTGTCTAGAGGTGAAGGCACTTGCATGTTTTGGCAATAGACGGTGGTGGAACGAAAACGATTGCAACAATCTCAACATGTCATGGGCAAATTATGGCGCTAGCAGAAACAGGCAAAAGTAATCCCACGTCCATGAGCTTTGAGCATTTTACAGAGACGATAACAGAATTAATAAATGATTTAAAAAGACAACAGCCTCAGGAATTTCAACACATTACAAAGTGCCATGCGGGCCTGTCTGGTGTAACAGAAAATAATAATGAGAAAATTACCTATGCATTATTAACCTCGCTTTTACCGAAAGACTGTCAACTATCACTATCGAATGATGGAATGAACGCGCTGTATGCGGGGACCTTGGGGCAGCCAGGCATTGTACAAATTTCTGGTACGGGTGCGATTACACTCAGTATAGATGCATCTGGAAGAATTGAGCGCACAGCAGGATGGGGTTATATTTTTGATGATGAGGGCAGTGGCTATGATATTGGCATACGCACATTAAAAGCGGTATTTAAAGCATTCGATAAAAGAGGTCCTGAAACGCTTCTAACAACAGCGGTATTAGAATATTTTCGATTACATTCCGTTCCAGAGATAATTGAAGTGGTATATGGTGAAGGACATCCGCGGGATACCATATCTCCTTTAAGTAAGGTTGCAATTGAATGCGCTAAACGTGGTGATGGAGAAGCCAATACAATTATTGATCAAGTGTGCCATGTTTTTTATCAAAGTATAGATGCTTGTTACAAAAAAAACCCGTTTGCAGATAAGCAAGTCAAAGTAGTGCTGGCTGGTGGAGTTTTTAATGAATTGGAGCTATTTACTAAAAAATTAATCGCTATTGATAAAAAGAATAGTAATCAGTATGACTTCGTGGGTGCTTATAGCTTACCAGTAGGTGGTGCCGCTTTAGCTGCTTTAAATTTACCATATGATGAAGCAAAGTTATTTATCGATCAATATGATGCAAGTATGAAGAAGTTTTTAACGAATTAATCCCCCCTTAACTTAGCAAGTAGAGAATAGTATGTACTATATCTCTACTTGTATTTTGTTAGTCTCCTACTTTAAACATATACCCCTTATATGAATTATGAATAATCATGACGATTCCGATAAGCATAAAATTGGATAATAATGAACTTCCGCCATAGCTTAAAAAGGGTAGGGTGACACCTGTGACAGGTAAAAGCCCAATGGTCATACCGATATTTTGAGTAATTTGAAAGGCTAGTAAGCTTGAAATACCTGCCCCCATTAAAGTCATAAAGGGGTCTCGCGCTACTACCGTGATAACGACAATACGATAGATAACAAAAAATAGTAGCGCTATTACAAATGCTCCTCCAATAAAACCTAACTCTTCTGCAATAGCAGAGAATATAAAGTCGGTATGTTTTTCTGGTACATAGACATTATTATGTAGATAGCCCTTGCCCACAAATTCTCCTGATCCGATAGCCATAAAGCCCTGGCGTACTTGAAAAGAAGAATCTGTATATTCATAAGGCTGAAGCCATCCATAAATTCTAGAAATCTGATGTCCTGATAGAGCGCCCAAAACCTTCTCTGTAAAAAATTCATTAAATCTGACATAGAGCACTACCATCGTACTGACGATAACTAGAGGAACGGCCGTAAATACAACAAGAAGCTTTCTATGAATACCTGAAAAGAAAATCATCGGTAAAATCATTGCCATATACAACATGACCATACCTGTATCGGGTTGTCTATAAACAAGTAGCGTAGGAGGAATGACAATTAGCCCGATTTTTATAAGTAACCAAAAATCTGCTAGATAAGAGGGGCGGGCATTTTTCTCTTGATGAGCAATAATGACCTTACTCACAACTATTAAAAAAGCGAATTTTAAAAATTCCGATGGTTGGAGGGAGCCTAAAAACGGGATTTGATACCATGATTTTGCCTGATTGATCGTTCGAGCAATGCTTTCAGGTGCAACAATAAGACCAGCCGTTAAAGCAACTATTAGGAAGTAAAATGGCCATCCAATCTTCTTCAACTGTTCAATATCAAGCAAAGATATTCCAAACATGATGGTTAATCCGATGATATAAAATAAAAACTGTTTGATAATAAAGGAGCTTGAATACTGTTCAAAATTTACACTACTAGAATGGACAAAAAGGCAACTAATAGCGCCGAGTAAAAGAAGACTTATTACTAAACTCCAATCTAACTTCTTGAATTGCGTCAAATGTAACACCTCCATTCTCTATTATGAACGCTGACAATGTATGGAAGGTTGCGGATGTTTTTCTGAAAATAGTATGAATAAGAAGCAATCATCCGGCTAATTTAGCGAGTTAAATTACCTAGATAAAACTAAATGATGGGTATAAATTCTTAATGTTTCGATTAAAATTTACAAAAATATAACACTGGCTTTATATCTCTATACTATCATTATTGGTAAGAGTTGGAGGAGGAGCCAGGGATCATGCATTTTTTCCGTTTCATTAAGGTGAAGGACAAGTTACTTGTACTCATGATTGTTTGTGTATTATCGAATGTATTGCTAGGTATATTCAGTGTAGATTACTTAAGGAAAATGTCGTGGCATGCAAGTGAGAGTTATACACAGGGACTTGTCCCAATTGGATGGCTAAATGAGCTAGAAGAATCACAGCGTCGATTAGATTTAATAGTAGATTCGAAAGGCAACGATAAAGAAATGACAGCCATTTTACAAAATATGGCACAGCCTTTAGAGCATCTAGATAGCCAAGAAATTGATAAAAAGATGAGTCATCAAATTAAGAAGTATAAGTCATTGCTTAAGAAGCAGGAAGAAGCCATCGAGAACTTTAAGCAATTGAACCATGGTGAGCTAGATCAGTTTTATGTGCAAACATTTTTACCAATTAGTCAGGAGAGTCATGCATTATTAGAAGACACGCAAAATTATTTGGTTCAACGAGCAAAAGACCAACAGCATGCTTATCTGAAAGATGTACAATTCGGCTACTGGTTACTAGGTGGTGTATGCTTAGCGGTTGTCTTGCTTGTTATCCTTATCGGCTTTATCGCAACGAAGGCAGTCAATATACCAACCCGTCAACTAAAGTCATTATTAAAACGTGCAGAACAAGGTGATTTCACTGCCAATGCAAGTTATGTAGCTCATGATGAGCTTGGTGAAGTAGTACTGTCATACAATCAAATGGTAACAGAGGTGAAACGACTACTCCATACTGTGACAGACAGTGCCTATGAAGTAGAAGAAATGACAGGGAAATTGCAGAGCTCCTCTGAGCAATCATCAACAACGACATTAAAAATAGCGAAGGATGTACAATCTATCTCAGAGTCAACGTCTGCTTCTTCTAGTAAATTAGCTTCGAATACGGCTTCCTTAGAGGAGGTTTTAAATGATGTACAGGTTATTTTAGAAAAGGTTCAGGTTGTAGAAAGTTTTGCGCAAAAAACGGCCAGAGATGCAGAAAGTGGAACTGAAATTGTGCAGGCTAATTTAACGCAAATGCAAGCTATTAAGCAGGCGGTTGAAAAATCTAATACAGCTATCTTTAATTTAGTAGAGCGGGCTGCATCGATCGATCAAATGATTGAAGTAATAGAAAGAATAACAGCACAAACTAATTTACTGGCTTTAAATGCGTCAATTGAAGCCGCAAGAGCAGGAGAGCATGGTAAAGGTTTTGCAGTAGTGGCTAATGAGGTTCGTAAGCTTGCAGAGCAAACTGTTCAATCGACACAAACGATTACATCCATTGTACAGAACATCCATTTAGATTCGAGTTATGCGGTACAAATGATGGAAGGCGTTTTAGTGGCGACTGAAAAAGGTGTAGCTGTTACAGGACAAACTGCATCAAGTTTTGATCAAATTTTAGAAAAAGTACATACTATTAAGCCTTATATGATGGAAGTATCTGCTACGGTTCAAGAGATTGCCAATCACACGAAGAAGGTAAGTGAGGATGCAGGTATGCTGACAGCCTTATCCGATACGAATGCCGTGTCTACTAAGCATGTTGCTACGTTAACAGCTGATCAATTCACAGCTCAGCAACAGTTCCATAATTATATAAAGGAATTGCGCAAAGTATCAAAAGTTTTGCAAATAGCTGTCAAACGTTTTTCGATATAATTTAATATTAAAGAATAATATTCGAAAAGGGTCTTCTTTGCAAAAAATAGCAAAGAAGATTCTTTTTTTGCATGGTTACAAAACTAGCTTATGAAAGTATAAATTTTTTGTGTTTTTGAGATGTACAAATGTGTTTTATATATTTTTGTAGCACAATATTTTTCATGTTCTCATATACTGTTAATAAGGGATTGTATGTTCTTTGTAAGGAATATTATTAATATAATTGTTGTATTTTCAAAACGAACACATTATAATGAATTCCATTGAAAGTGTTATTAAATCAATGTTTATTAATGTATTTTTGTACTTTCGGAAAGTACAATTGTTCACATGTGGAGGTTTTGGGAAATGAAAAAGATTATTGTTACTGGAGCACTTGGTCAAATTGGTTCTGAGCTTGTAGAAAAACTTCGTGGTATTTATGGAGAGGACAATATACTTGCTACAGACATTAGAAAGCTTGAACATACTAAGGGCCCATTTGAAATATTGGACGTGACAGATGGACAAAGAATGCATGATTTAGCAAAGGACTTCGGTGCAGATACAATGATGCATTTAGCAGCATTATTATCAGCTACAGCAGAAAGAAATCCATTGTTAGCTTGGAATTTAAATATGGGTGGATTAATGAATGCGTTGGAGGTTTCACGTGAGTTAAATATGCAATTTTTCACGCCAAGCTCAATTGGTGCGTTTGGTCCGTCTACACCTAAGGAAGATACACCACAGGATACTTTGCAAAGACCAACAACTATGTATGGGGTAAATAAGGTAGCGGGTGAGTTATTATGCGATTATTACTTCAATCGTTTTGGTGTTGATACACGTGGCGTACGCTTCCCAGGACTAATTTCTTATGTAACACCTCCAGGTGGTGGTACAACAGATTATGCAGTAGAAATTTTCTATGAAGCCATCGAACAAGGCAAATATACATCGTATATTCAGGAAGGTACATTTATGGATATGATGTACATGCCAGATGCCTTACAAGCTATTGTGGATTTAATGGAAGCAGACGGTAGTAAGCTTGTTCATCGCAATGCTTTTAATATTACAGCCATGAGCTTCGAACCTTCGCAAATCGCGGCTGAAATCAAGAAACACTTACCAAATTTCACAATGAGCTATCAGGTAGATCCAGTTCGTCAGGCCATTGCAGATAGCTGGCCAAACTCTTTAAATATTGAAGCGGCTCAAAAAGAGTGGGGCTTCAAAGCAGAATATGATTTAGCTAAAATGACAGTAGATATGTTAGAAAAATTGAAAATCAAACTGCATAAAAAAGCCATTTCATAAAAGATGGGCAACGGGTGAAGATCTAAACTTCATCCGTTTTTTTTATATATAAAAGAAAATTATTGGAATATATAGATTAAATTATGAAATTAAAATATAATAATATTCGGAATATTAATAGTATTCAGTTTAATTAATGCTATAACAATTTCACAAGGGGAAATTCACAAATGAAGGGATGATGGGTTTTATGATGCAAGCACCATTAGTTTTAACTAGTTTTTTCAAGCGAGCAGAGAGCTATTTTGCAAGAAAATCAATTATTTCACGGACAAGCCCACACAAAATACATCGTTTAACATATGGGGAGTGGGCAAAAAGAACGCGTCGTTTAGCAGATGCCCTTACAAAGCTAGGGATGACAAGAGGAACAAAAGTCGGCTCCTTTGCGTGGAATCAGCATCGGCATTTAGAAGCTTATTTTGCTGTGCCTTGCTCAGGGGCAATCTTGCACATGGTAAATATTCGGTTATCAGAAGAACACTTAATCTATATTATTAATCATGCAGAAGATGAGATTTTAATGGTCGATGTAGATTTATTGCCGATCATTGAAAATATTGCGCCAAAACTTAAGACAGTGAAACACTATATCATTATGACGGATGAACCAGCTTTGCCGAAGACTACACTACAAAATGTTTTATCCTATGAGGACATATTAGCTTCGGCTGATGAAAATTTTCAATTTCCAGAGGATATTGACGAAGAAGCACCTGCTGGTATGTGCTATACAAGTGCTACGACAGGGAATCCAAAGGGGGTTGTCTATTCCCATCGGGGTTTAGTTTTACACAGTATCATGCTGAGTATGTCTGACTCTATGGGTATTGCGGAAAGGGATGTGGTGATGCCGATTGTACCCATGTTTCATGCAAATGCATGGGGCTTACCTTTTGCTAGTGTCAATGTGGGTGCTACACAAGTTCTACCAGGTCCGCAATTTACTTCAGCATTAATAATGGATTTAATCGAGCAAGAAAAAGTTACATTAACTGCTGGTGTACCAACCATTTGGATAGGCGCCTTACAGGAGCAGGAAAAGAAAGAGCGAGATATTAGCTCTTTAAGAGCGATATGCTGTGGTGGATCGGCTTCACCAACTCGACTCATTCGGACATTTGAAGAAAAGTATGGTATTCCTTATATTGTTGTCTACGGCATGACGGAAACTACACCAATCGTGGCATTGTCCAACTATATGTCATGGATGGAAGATTGGCCGATTGAAAAACGTATTGAAGCTCGAGCGATGCAAGGGATGACAATGGCAGGTATCGAATCTAGTATTATTAATGAGGCGGGTGAGGTACCTTGGGATGGCGAAACAATGGGGGAATTACGTTTAAAAGGCCCATGGATTTCCAACGAATACTATCGTGATGAGCGAACAGCAGATGCCTATCGAGATGGTTGGTTATATACTGGTGATATTGCTGTACGAACAGCAGATGGCTTTATTAAAATAACAGACCGTACGAAGGATCTTATTAAATCAGGTGGGGAGTGGATTTCCTCTGTTGATTTGGAAAATGCACTGATGACGCATGATGCCGTTTTAGAAGCGGCTGTCATTGCCATGCCCCATGCAAAATGGCAGGAGCGTCCATTAGCTTGTGTTGTATTGAAAGAGGGACAATCAGTAACTGAACCAGAGCTTCTTGCTTTTTTAGAAAATCAATTTGCCAAGTGGTGGGTACCAGATGCAGTCGTCTTTCTAGAAGAAATTCCAAAGACATCTGTCGGAAAATTCCTGAAAGCGAAGCTGCGAGATAATGTAGCAGAAATTTATCCTAAATCATTGGTATAGGTAAAAGAGCGACTTCTATAAACGGAAGTCGCTCTTTTTTGAGTTATTTAGTTAACATGTGGAAGACTTGTTCAACGTCTTTATCGCCACGACCTGATATATTAATAATAATGCTTTCCTCAGGTGATAAAGTTGGTGCTAATTTTAGAGCATGTGCGACTGCATGTGAGCTTTCAAGAGCAGGAATAATACCTTCGACCTTAGAAAGTACTTGGAAGGCATCTAAAACTTCTTCATTTGTCACGGTCACATACTCAGCACGACCGATTGTTTTCAAATGGCTATGCTCAGGCCCTGCACCTGGATAATCTAAACCAGCTGCTATTGAATAGGTAGGGAGTGGGTTACCTTCTGCGTCCTGAAGTACTAAACATTTGAAGCCGTGTAGCTCTCCTGGTGTTCCTTCGTTTAAGGTAGCAGCTTTGTCTGGCTCTATTCCAATAAGACGAACATCCTCGTCTGCAATATAGTCAGCAAATGCCCCAATAGCATTACTACCGCCTCCTACGCAGGCAAGAACAGCTGTTGGCAGCTTTCCTTCCTTTTTTAAAATCTGTTCACGACTTTCACGGCTAATCACTGATTGAAAATGTTTAACCATTGATGGGAAGGGGTGTGGTCCAACTGCTGAGCCTAATAAATAGAAGGTTGTTTCATAGTTTTCTACTAAGTCAGCGAATGCTTCATCTACAGCATCCTTTAAGCGGCCTTGCCCTTTATCGACAGCAACAACTTTCGCTCCGAGAAGTTCCATGCGAAATACGTTCAATGCCTGACGTTTTGTATCTTCCAAGCCCATATAAATCGTGCAATCCATTCCAAACATGGCACACGCTGTAGCTGTTGCTACTCCATGTTGTCCTGCACCTGTTTCGGCAATTACGCGATTTGCTCCCATACGTTTAGCTAGTAAAATTTGTCCTAATACATTATTGATTTTATGTGAGCCTGTATGGTTAAGGTCTTCACGTTTTAAATAGATTTTTGCGCCACCTAATTGCTGTGTTAAATTTTCTGCAAAATAAAGAGGGGATTTACGCCCGACATATTCACGGAAATAGTAATCTAATTCTTGCTTAAAATCATCATCCTCTTTATACTTTTGAAAATTCTCATCTAGTCTATTTAAAACATTTTGAAGCTCCTTTGGAACAAAGCTTCCACCAAATTCACCGAAATATCCCTTTTTTTCTACTACTGTACTCATCTTAACTCGACTCCTCTATGCTAATTTTTCCAAAAAAAAAGCCACTCCAATCCCTCATAAAAAGGACGAGTAACCGTGGTGCCACCTTCATTCGCAATTTTTGCGCGCTTTCCTGCTCCGGTAACGGGGAGCGAATCGGCCTTACATTTGATAAGGCTGCTCTGAAGTCCATTCACAAGTCTGTACTACTGGTTTGCACCAACCACCAGCTCTCTTAAAGTAACAATGCTTGCTACTACTCTTCTTCCTTGCATTTATTAGAAAGAATTGTAGAGTATTTTCAAAATAGTGTCAAGAAAAAAGACGAATCTAAAAAGATCCGTCAGTTAAATCAAATTTTTAAAGTGAAGGCGTTTGTTTAATACATACATAATCGGTGCACCTACAGCTAATACAACAAATTCACCCGCCGCGACTGTTAGCCAAGTCCAGAAAAATGGCAACTCTAAAGCCAAGTTCAGCTCAAAGGCAATGATAAACATAGTACATGTAAAGAGCAATGTATTAATAATTAAACGTGCCCAAATATTTTTGACAAATTTACAGATTAAAATAAACAGGCCGAGTGTAATCATTGAATGACCTACACCAAACACTAAATCGTAAATGCCAAGTGGTGAAAAGAGATTAGAGATCAATACTCCAATAATAATCCCTACGGCAAAGCGTGGATTAAAGGCCACTAAATGGTTAAACATCTCAGATACTCGGAACTGAACCTCTGTAAAACCAAATGGTGCAACAAGCATGGTTACAGCTATATAGAGAGCCGCAATGATACCACTTGCTGCTAAAAATTTTATCTTCATATTCATTTCTCCTTAGTTTTTTTTCGTGGGATGGTTACGAACCACGGTGCTTTCACACAAGTAAATATTCTATTATAGATATCTAGTAGAAGTCAAATGTCAGACTTTGTCTATAATGTCCTATCGCCGCAAAATTGTCATAAATATTTTTTACTATGTTGAAAAAGGAACTAGAATAACTAAAACAGCGTAGTTTAGCGGTTTAAAGCGCCAAATTAAATGAAAAACTAAAATATTTTGTCAATTTTAAAAGTCAGAACATTCATAATGTTGTTGACGGAGCTCGATAATAACGATAATATAGCGATACATTCACACTTTGTTTGGATAAAGTGCGATAGATATTCGAGAATATAATCGGGGGGATTATTTGTGAAAAGCAATGTAAAGAAGTTGTCATTCCTTCTTTTTGGATTAGTGTTGCTTCTTGCTGCTTGTGGTAGCGGTGGCTCTGGTACAACAGATTCAAAAGGAAATGAAACAAACAATGCTAGTGAGAGCGGAAATGCAGACGATAAAACATATAAAATCGGGATTACTCAAATTGTTGAGCATCCATCGTTAAACGCAGCAACGGAAGGCTTTAAAAAAGCAATTGAAGATGCTGACTTAAAAGTTGAATACGATTCACAAATTGCACAGGGAGATAATAGCCTTAACACAACAATTGCTAACAATCTAGTAAGTGCAAACGTAGATTTGATTTTTGCAAACTCTACACCTTCTGCTCAAGCCGCTGCAACAGCAACAAGTGATATTCCAATTATTTTTACATCTGTTACAGATGCTGTTGGTGCACAGTTAATTGACTCAATGGAGAAGCCAGGGAAAAATATTACAGGCACAATCGATTTACATCCTGAAACGATTTCTAAAACTGTAGCATTCCTAAAAGAACTTGGCGCGAAAAAAGTAGGGATGGTCTACAATGCCGGTGAGCAAAACTCAGTTGCACAAGTTTCAGAAGTGAAAAAGGTTATGGACGAACAAGGTTTAGCGGTGGTAGAAGCATCAGCATCTACTTCAGCAGATGTAAAACAAGCGACAGAATCTCTAATTGGTAAAGTAGACGCTTTCTATATTATTACTGATAACACAGTAGTTTCTGCATTAGAGTCGGTAATTGATGTTGCCAATACGAATAAATTACCATTAATCGTAGGAGAACTAGATTCTGTAGCACGTGGCGGTTTAGCTGCTTATGGGTTTGAATATTTCGATATCGGTTATGAAGCAGGTCAAATGGCTGTGAAAATTTTAAAAGGTGAAGCGACACCTGCCGATACACCTGCACAATACCCACAAAATCTGAAATTATTAATCAATAAAAAAGTTGCAGATGATTTAGGAATCGAAATTAAAGATTCTTGGGGTGCCGAAATTCTAGAACAGTAAAACGAAGCGGGGTGAACTATCCCCGCTTTATCTTCATTTTACAAGCGATATAAATAATAAAGAGATTTAGGAGATGATTCAACGATGTTTTTAGCATTATTTGGCGCAGTGGAGCAAGGAATCATCTATGCAATTATGGCACTTGGTGTATATTTAACATTTCGGGTGTTAGATTTTCCGGATTTAACGGTTGATGGAAGCTTTGTAACAGGGGCGGCAACTGCAGCAACAATGGTTTTGCTTGGCTACCACCCAATCTTAGCGACTTTAGTGGCAATTGTTGCTGGATTTATTGCTGGATGTATGACAGGAATTCTTCACACGAAAGGAAAGATTAATCCGCTTTTATCAGGAATTTTAATGATGATTGCTTTATACTCGATTAATCTACGTATCATGGGGTTAACTGCAGAAAATACGATAGGTCGCCCGAATATTCCACTACTAAACTCTGAAACAATCTTTTCAAAGTTTCAATCTTTCTGGAGTAATTTAGGGATCGATGATGCTATCAATAACCTATTAAAAAGCATAGGCTTTCAGCATGTACCAGGTACATGGAGTGTGCTGATTGTTGTATTAATCATCACGATTTTAATTAAGTTAATAGCAGACTGGTTCTTAAAGACAGAGGTTGGGCTAGCTATCCGAGCAACTGGTGATAATAAACGAATGATTCGCAGCTTCTCTGCAAATACAGATACACTTATCATTTTGGGGCTAGGACTTTCCAATGCGCTTGTCGCATTTTCTGGAGCTTTAATCGCACAATACTCGAAGTTCTCTGATGTTAGTATGGGGATTGGTATGATTGTGATCGGTCTCGCATCCGTTATTATTGGTGAAGCTATTTTTGGGACTAAAACCATTATCCGTACAACGTTTGCAGTCATTGCAGGAGCCATCATTTATCGAATTATATTAGCTTTAGCATTACGTGTAGATTTCCTTGATTCAGGGGACATGAAATTAATTACGGCGATCATCGTTATTTTGGCACTGATCTTACCTCAATTTATCAATAAGAGTAAAGAACGTAAACGTAAAGCTAAACGAGCTGCAGAACTTTCACAAGTAAAAAAAGTAGAGCAGGGAGGAAATGGCCTTGCTTAAATTACATGGTATTAATAAGGTATTTAATGAAGGAACACCTGATGAGAAGATTGCACTTGCGGAGATAAACCTACATTTAAAGCCAGGTGATTTTGTGACAATTATAGGTAGTAATGGTGCAGGTAAATCAACGATGATGAATATGATTTCAGGTGCTTTAACACCCGATTTCGGTACAGTATTGATTGATGGTAATGATGTGACAAGTTTGCCTGAATATAAACGCTCTCAATACATTGGTCGTGTCTTCCAGGACCCAATGGCAGGAACGGCACCTACGATGACAATTGAAGAAAATCTAGCATTAGCATACTCTCGAAATAAGCATAGAGGGCTACGCAATGGTGTGGACAAAAAGCGTCGTGAATTTTTTAAAGAATCGCTAGAGATGCTTGGTTTAAATCTTGAGAATCGTCTTTCTGCTAAGGTAGGTTTACTTTCAGGTGGGGAACGTCAAGCTTTGTCGCTCTTAATGGCTACCTTCACAAAGCCATCTATTTTATTGCTGGATGAGCATACAGCTGCACTAGATCCATCACGTGCAGAGTTAATTACTCGTATTACGAAGTACTTAGTGGAAAAAGATAATTTAACCACATTAATGGTAACGCACAATATGCAGCAAGCATTAGATTTAGGGAATCGTCTGATTATGATGGATAAAGGCCAAATCATTTTAGAAGTTGGTGAAGATCGAAAACATGAATTAACAATCCCTGATTTAATGTCTGAGTTTGAACGTATTCGTGGGGAAAAAATGAATTCAGACCGTGCTCTATTAGGTTAATATCGAAACGCTCATACACTTGTATGGGCGTTTTTTATAGTGTTAAAAAATTTCTTCAATAGTGTTTTTTATGAATGGTGAAAATGAATGTCTGTTGCAGGTTCCCTAAATCCATGTGTAGGGGGTGCCGATCTATCCTATGGGAGAGGCGTTGTCACACATCGTTTTTCCACATTGTTCTCTACTGCTAGTATGAAAGAAAATGAAAAGACATATTTTCAAAATGGTTGATTGAAGAGGAGCCAGCCTCACTCCTAGGGGATTTAGCGGCTCATCAGACGCCCCCTGAACGCTGGCGGAACGGAGGTCAACCCTCGTCTTGCCAGAATGTTTCTTTCCGCAGACGATATTATTTTTTCAACTTCATATAAAACGCTTATGCACTAGTTTGAATAATTTTTATTTGGGGATATTAAAGGATCGATAAACTTTATTACATAAAAAAAGCCTCACTTTCAGAGAAGTGAGACTCTTCATTTTAAACGAGTAAGCCAAATAGTTGAATATCGTTGTTTACTTCTTTGTATTTGAAGCCGAATTCATCCATTCGGGCAAGTAGTCCTTCATATTCAGCACGATCACCTAGCTCAATGCCGACTAGTGCAGGGCCACTTTCTTTATTGTTTTTCTTAGTATATTCAAAGGTAGTAATATCATCGTTTGGTCCAAGTACACTCGTGAGGAATTGACGTAATGCTCCGGCACGCTGAGGGAAGCTGACGATGAAATAGTAAAGTAAGCCTTCATGAATAAGTGACTTTTCTTTAATCTCCTGCATCCTTCCAATGTCATTATTCCCACCACTGATGATGACAACGACTGACTTACCTTTAATTTCTTCTTTATAAAAATCAAGGGCTGCTACTGATAATGCTCCAGCAGGCTCAGCAATAATCGCATGTTTATTATATAGATCTAGAATGGTCGTACATACCTTGCCTTCAGGTACCAGAACAATATCGTCTAAATAGCGACGACAAACATCATAAGTGTGGTGACCAACGCATTTTACTGCAGCACCATCAACGAATTTATCAATCCAATCAAGGGCAACTGCGCCACCTTCAGCAAAGGCAGCCTTCATACTACCTGCACCTGCTGGCTCCACACCAATAATTTTGCTAGTAGGAGAGAGATTTTTAATGTAGGCAGACACGCCTGACATTAAGCCACCACCACCAATACTACCGAATACGTAGTCGATTGGTTCCTCCATATCATTCATAATTTCTACCGCTACTGTACCTTGGCCAGCAATGACATCGAAATCATCAAATGGATGAATGAAGATTTTATCATGCTCTTCACAATAGCTCAACGCGCTTTCAGCAGAGTCATCGAATGTATCTCCTGCTAAAATAATTTCCACATATTCACGTCCAAACATACGTACTTGGTCTATTTTTTGCTTCGGCGTTGTTTGTGGCATAAAAATGCTTGCTTGAATTTTTAATTGGGCACAGGCATATGCTACACCTTGGGCATGATTGCCTGCACTTGCACAGACAACCCCAGCATTGCGCGCTTCATCCTCGATTTTTTTAATTTTATAATAGGCACCACGAAGCTTGAATGAGCGTACATGCTGTAAATCTTCGCGTTTAATATAAATATTAGCTCCGTATTTCTCGGATAAATAGTCGTTTTTTTGTAGTGGTGTGTGCACAACTACATCTTTTAAAAAATGATGTGCAATCAGGACATTCTCCACTTGCACGGTTCTAGTATCAGCAACTTCCATAGTATTCATCCTCCGTTATACGTTTAAAACATTTATCTATGATAGCACACTTTATTTGCTTTTTGTGATTAATTTTTAGTAAATTCTAAATTTTCCGTGTCTATTTTGAGATGTAAGCGTTTTATCTTGATATAGCTAATTCTTTTATAAAAAAGCAATGTGTCAGACCTAGAATTACCTCAATTTAAGTGGAGAAAATCTGTTGTCTCAAATCTAAAAAATACTACTCTCATAACAAAAATGGTCAAGCATATACTAGATTAGCTTAGGACAAGTAGGAGGGTATGTAGTGGAAATCATTCAAGGGATTTTATCAACATATTGGAAGTTTTTTGATTTGGCGATGTGGCAAGAAGTACTAATGGACCCTGTCTCCTGGGGACTAATATCCTCATTAATTATTATAGAAGGTTTGCTGTCGGCAGATAATGCATTGGTATTAGCAGTACTAGTGAAACATTTACCAGATAAACAGCGCAAGCGGGCATTAATGTATGGTATGCTAGGTGCCTATTTTTTTAGATTTTTATTTATTGGCATAGGTGTTTATCTAGTAGAATTTTGGTTTATTAAAGTATTAGGTGCTTTGTATTTAGGTTGGCTTTGTGTTGCTCATTTCCTTCACATAGGGAATGAGGATAGTGTAAAAGAGGTAAAAAGGTCAGGATGGATGGTGCGTCTTTTCGGCACGTTTTGGGCAACTGTCATTTCTGTTGAGCTAATGGATATTGCTTTTTCAATTGACTCAATCTTTGCCGCCTTTGCGATATCAGATCAAGTCTGGGTGCTTTTAATCGGAGGGATGTTAGGAATATTAATGATGAGGACGATTGCAGGTGTTTTTTTAATCATCATTGAAAAAATACCAGAGCTTGAAGCAACAGCCTTCATTATTATAGGCGTCATCGGCTTAAAAATGTTAGTGAGTGTTTTCAATATCCACATCCCTCATTATTTATTCTTCCTTTTCTTAGTGATTGCTTTTTCTATTACAATTATTGTGCATATGATGAAGAGAGTAAGAGCTGCTTAATTAAAAAGTACTGTTCTCCAAAAATGAGAACAGTACTTTTATTTATTTTACATATTTATCTGGATCAACAATATAGAATTTTTCAACATTAAGCCAACTCTCGCTCATTGGTTCCCCGTCATCAATACGTTTTTCAGTCTCCTGCATCATCCAACCAGTCTGAGATGCATGGGCTTGTAATGCTTTTAATTTGTCCATTCGCATTTCATGAATATCATGGACCACATGTGGTTCACCATTTTTTTCAATCGTATCATTGGCGAAGGCACAACCGAATATTTGTGGACGAGCAGCCTTTGGCATACGACGTACAGCTTCAACAACAGCACGTGCTGTTGCTTCATGGTCTGGGTGGACAGCAAAGCCAGGTAAGAATGTGAAAATTAAAGAAGGCATTAGTTCTTCAATTAGCCCTTCCACTAGTTTTACCATTTTCTCATCATCTTCAAATTCAATTGTTTTATCCCGTAGACCAAGCATACGTAAATCTTGAATACCCATTGCCTCTGCTGCTGCAACCAATTCCTTACGACGGATTTCAGGTAAAGACTCGCGTGTAGCAAAGGGTGGATTACCTAAATTACGTCCCATTTCGCCTAATGTTAAACAGGCATATGTAACAGGTGTATTCATTTTCTTCGTATAGTAGGCAATGGTCCCCGCAACTGAGAAAGCCTCGTCATCTGGGTGAGGGTACACAATTAAAATATGACGTTGTGGTTGTAAATTCAAATAGTCGTCCCCCTTAGTAAGTAAATGGCGTTTCACTAATTTCAAGCGCAATCGCCAATTTTCCAGAGTAGTCTAGTCCAGCCATTAATAAACGGCCTAAATCATCTAATTCAAAATGTGTAATGCCTTGAGCATAAACCCAGCCATGAGGTAATTTTAAACCCACACGATGAGGTGCATTATCTACAACCTTAGCAAGCTCATAGTTAATTTTAGCATTGCGAATAAAAGCACCTGCATTAAAAAACTGTTCATCATAGTGTGCTGCATAAGATCCGTTTGTCGTCTCAAGATGAATATAAACGTCTTTGTTGGCGAAAGAATTCAGCAATTTTTGCAACGTCTCTACTTGTACTTCTTGCATCTTAACACTCCTCTCGATCATTTCTCCTTTAAGTATAGTAAAAAAAATTCGCAAAGGGAAATTGATTGCTTTGATAAAAAAAGTGATGATTTATATTTATAAACCTTACCGCATTTTGGTCCAAATTTATTTGAGAGTGTGAAAATGAATCCTAGCATCCAAGGAAATAAATCACCACCTCTAAATCTATGACAAGTTCTTAAGCAATATTCTTGAAAAAATTATTGTAATGTATCAATATAGGGAGTGTGAAAATAAATATGTACAAACTGTGTCGTTTCACATTGTATCCGTTTTCACATCTGAAAAGATATTGCAACCATGACTTCTTCCTAATTTCGTGTGTGTTAGACAGCTCCACCTGTTAAAGGTAGTATTATTTCAGAAATAATGAATTCTATCTTGGTACAATAGATGACGTTCCTTGAACAGGTTATGCAAGGTAGCTGTGAAAAAGGGAAGAAAAATGAAGCTCATTATCATAGTATAATAAAAACCGCGACTCTCTTTTATGACAGGGAGTCGCGGTTTTTTTGTACATTCGTGTAGGCTATGTATTTGTTAGTATCGATTAAGTTTTCGTTCAATTGTATCTAAACGATTATTAACATTTTGTAATTGTTTAAACATTTGCTTCAAATAAAGGTTTTGATCTTGGGTTTCAGTGGTTTTGGCTTGTGCCAATTCTTCCTCCTCCTGCAGAGCTAATATTGTGGCAAGGGTGGATAATGAATAACCAAGTGTTAATATGATGGAGGCAATTACTTCAACTTTTGAAGAGGTGATTTCTCCAGCTAGTAAACCTGATTCTTCCGTTAAGTCTTCTACCTTGTTTTTTTTCATTTTTTCCCCTCCCATACAGCTAATATATGGGGTATGAGGCATTAAGGTATCTTGTCCTATTTTAATCTTTATTGGATAAATACTCATCATTAACGAATTGTTTAATGTTTGTAATTTTCTAATAATTATATTGATTTTTCCATTTAAATATAGCATTATAGTAGGAATAAACAAGACGTTTAGAGGGGGAATAGGTGTGAATAAGGACTTTAAATATTGTAAGGAATCAAGAGTGATGCGTACAAGTCGTGTATTTCCAAACGATGTGAATAATCATAATACATTATTTGGCGGACGGTTGATGAGCGATATTGATCAAGTTGCTTCCATTTCAGCTGCAAAGCATAGCAGAAGAGATTGTGTTACAGCCTCAACTGATTCAGTCGATTTCCTACATCCCATTCGCCCAACAGATTCGGTTTATTTCGAATCCTATGTAACTTGGACGGGAAGATCCTCTATGGAGGTTTTTGTCAAAGTTATTTCTGAAAACTTGAAAACTGGGGAGAGGAAGGTGGCAGCGACTGCATTATTAACTTTCGTGGCATTGGATGAAAATAACAAACCAGCACTGGTCCCACGAGTAATTCCTGAAACAGTAGAAGAGACAAAATTGCATGAAACAGCTTCAGAACGAGCGAAGGCGCGTGCTGAACGTAAAAAGGAAAGTAAAGCATTAGCACAATTTATATCTATGAATGATCCATGGGATTATCGGCTAGAAATGATGGAGAATTATATGTAAAAAAAGAGGGATGTCTCAAATGACTTTGAGACATCCCTTTCATCCTTATATCTCTGTTACTGTTACGTGTGGAGCACCAAAGCGAGATTTCGCTCCATGCATGACAGGACCTACATATTCATTTAACGCCCAGCCATGTGCAATAGCTGCGGATACAAACTCTTTTGCTTCAATGACAGAATCTTTAATAGTAAGACCATTTGCAAGATTGGCTGTCACAGAAGCAGCAAATGTACAGCCTGCACCGTGGTTATTTGTAGATGCGACTTTTTCAGATTCTAATAAGTAGAATGTTTCACCATCAAAGAATAAGTCTGTTGCTTTTTCAGTAGCCAGTGCTTTTCCACCTTTAATGACAACAGCTTTAGCTCCTAGTTCATGGATTTTACGAGCGGCAATCTTCATGTCGTCAATGTTTTTTGGTGTACCTGTGCCAGCTAATTGTCCAGCTTCAAAAAGGTTTGGTGTTGTTACCGCTGCTAGTGGTAAAAGATGCTGAATCATGGCATCTGTGTTACCGGGATTCAGTACTTCATCGTCCCCTTTACATACCATAACAGGGTCGATGACAACATTTGAAGTCCCTGAATTTGCTATAGCCTTTCCAGCAATACGAATAATTTCTTCTGTTGAGAGCATTCCTGTCTTAATGGCATCAATTCCTGTGGAAAGTGCTGTGTCAATTTGTTTTTGTAGTAAATCAGTTGGCAAAGGCGTGACGTTATGTGTCCAGCCATTAGGGTCCATTGTTACGACAACTGTTAATGCCACCATACCATATGTACCGTGCTCTTGGAATGTTTTAAGGTCAGCTTGCATTCCTGCACCGCCTGATGTATCTGAACCAGCAATTGTTAATGTTTTTTTTAGAGTCATGTAAAGGATCTCCTTTATCGTTAAGAGTTATAAAATTAACATCTAGTATAGTCCGATTCTGATTCTATAAAAATAGCCAGAATACTATATTTTTATATGGTCAGTTTCAACTGAAGCTTGAATTCATCTTTAATTTTTTGTACCGTTGTAAGAAGAGAAAGGGGCTTAAAGAACGATGAAACAAGTATTCCCGAATGATTGGCAAGCAGTACTCAAAGAAGAATTAGAAAAACCATATTATCAACACCTACGTCAATTTGTCGCAAATGAATATTCGACACAAACTATTTATCCACCAATGAATGATGTGATGAACGCATTCTATACAACAGCATATCATGATGTGAAGGTTGTTATTTTGGGACAAGACCCTTATCATGGGCCTAATCAAGCGCATGGGCTAAGCTTTTCTGTTAAACCAGGTATTCCACATCCTCCTAGCTTACGGAATATGTTTCAAGAGCTACAGGATGATTTAGGCTGTCCAATTCCTCAAAATGGAACGCTAACAAAGTGGGCTGAACAGGGTGTTATGCTATTAAATACGGTGCTTACGGTTCGAGCAGGACAAGCGAACTCCCATAAAGAACAAGGATGGGAGCAATTTACCGATGCTGTTATCGATCTATTAGCTGCAAGGGAAGAACCACTAATTTTTGTATTGTGGGGTAAACCAGCGCAACGCAAAAAGCAATTAATCCGAAAATATAAAACACCTCATGTCATACTGGAAGCGCCACACCCAAGTCCCTTAAGTGCTTATCGAGGATTCTTTGGCAGTAAACCTTATTCAAAGATTAATCAACAATTAGTGGAGTGGGGCAAGCAGCCGATTGATTGGTGTTTAGAATAGATTGGCACAAATCGTTTGCTTTATACGCTTTAGCAATCATGTTACATTTAATATAGAAGAAAGTGAGGGACATTGATGAAGGTGAATTGTTTTAAGTGTCAATTTTTTAAAGTAACCTGGGACCCTCAAAACCCACGAGCATGTGCAGCTTATGGCTTTAAAACAAAGCAAATACCATCCGTTGTTGTGAAGCAATCCTCGGGTGTGGATTGTTTAAAATTCGTACCAAAAGTAGAAAGTGGGAGAATGTAATGATTTCTTATCAAGCCGTTATACAGCAACTTGAAAAACAATTATCTAACGCAAAAAATGCGGGGAATGATCAGCAAATTCGTGAGACGCTTACAGCCATTCGAGCATTATGTGATGTGGTTTTAGATTCTTCAAGTGATGCACCATCAATCACTCCTCATAAGCATGTACCGCAAATGCTTGTGTCAGAGTCAAAACCATCCACTTTATATACAGCAAAGATTGAAGAAGATGGGGCAAATGGAGATTCCATTTTTGATTTTTAATCCATTTTAAAGGTAGGGTAATGAAAATGAAAAGATTTATCGTGACTGGTGCTCTTCATGGCCTATTAGCAGTAGCATTGGGTGCATTTGGTGCACATGCTTTAAAGGAAATTTTAGATGAATACAGTCGAGGTATTTGGGAAACGGCTGTTCAATATCAAATGTTCCACGCTACAGGATTACTATTCATTGGTCTGTTAATGAGCTCTAAACTATTAGGTGAAGTGAAACAATTAAATCTAGCAGGTATTTTCTTTAACCTTGGTATTGTTTTCTTTTCTGGGAGCTTATATGTTCTTGCAATAAGTGGTATTAAAGTATTAGGGGCTATTACACCAATTGGTGGCGTACTATTTTTAGCTGGATGGCTACTTATTATTTTAACTGCTCTCAAGCATGCTCGTTAATTTTAAGTTGACTCTCTTACATTATTTGTAGGAGGGTTTTTCTTTGTTATCAGTCATCTTTCAAAGATAGGGATTTAAATCCCTATCCATTTTGTAAGAATTTATAGTACACTACTAATATTACTTGCAATATTTCGAAAATACCAAAAGTGAGGTTACATAGTATGGAAAAACTATTTACATTACTGGATGCTAACTATAATGAGATGGTAGGGATTCGTCGCTATTTACATGAATACCCTGAATTATCCTTTGAAGAAGTCGAAACGCCATCCTATATAGCTACTTTTCATAGAGAATTGGGGCATGTGGTTCGAGAAGGAGTGGGAGGACGTGGCGTCGTAGCGATACTACGTGGCGGTAAGCCGGGCAAAACGGTGGCATTACGAGCTGACTTTGATGCATTAGCGATACAAGAAGAAAATGATGTACCTTACAAATCTAAAATAGCTGGAAAAATGCATGCATGTGGACATGATGGACATACAGCTACATTGCTTGGGCTAGCTAAGGCATTGAATGCAATGAGGGACCAAATTGAGGGGAATGTCGTATTCATTCATCAGCATGCAGAGGAAGTGGCGCCAGGTGGAGCTAAGCCGATGATTGAGGATGGTTGTTTAGAAGGTGTAGATGTTATTTTTGGTACACATTTATGGGCACCTACACCATTAGGAGAAATATTAGTGAAAGATGGAGCCATCATGGCTGCCGCGGATAAAGTAGAAATAACGGTTCAAGGAAAGGGTGGTCATGGCGCAGAGCCTCATCATTCTATTGATGCTGTTACCCTAGCCTCTCAATTTGTCGTCAATGCTCAACAGCTTGTTTCAAGAAGGATTGACCCATTGAAATCAGCTGTTTTAACAATCGGTCATTTTGAGGCAATTAATCCGTTTAACGTTATAGCTGATCGGGTAGTTTTAGCGGGGACAATTCGTACATTTGAAGAAGAAGTACGCATACAAATGGAACAAGAGCTAGAAGCAATATTAAATGCGACTTGTCTGGCATTTGGGGCAAGTTACGAATATCGTTACACAAGGGGTTATCCACCTGTGTATAACCATCAGAGAGAAACTGAGTTTTTGGCACAATTGGCGCCGACTGTACCAGGGGTAGATCAAGTAATAACATGTCCGCCATTTATGATTGGGGAAGATTTTGCGTATTATTTAGAAAAAGTACCAGGCACATTTTTCTTCACAGGAGCTAAAAAGCCAGAATGGGAAACGGCCTATCCGCATCATCATGCACGCTTTGATTTTGATGAACGTGCCATGCTAATTGCAGCAAAAACCTTAGGTAAAGCAACCTTAACGTATTTAAAAGAAAATTGAACATAGAGAATGATAAAAATCCGCATACGCCCAACGACTTTTGGTCAGTGAGTGTATTGCGGATTTTTACTTAGAGATAGAATTATGGATTTTGATTAAAGTAAGCCATTTCCTCATCATACTCTGCAAAATCGAAATAAATCATAGGGAAAAGGAAACGATGATTAGACTTGAGTTCACGAATAATGACATGATCTCGACCAGCTGCTTCTACCACACCACGAACAGTTTTTGTGTTTTTTCCCTGCTCTACTGCGTGCTCAAAAGAAAAATGGAAGGTAGCTGGTTTTCCACGGTTCAAACGTAAAATATTTTCTATATAGGACTCCTCACGGCCAGGTGGTCGTCCGCTCGGAAGTGTGACTGGAGGAGGAGTCATTTGTTGTTGCGTTGTTGGTGTCCAATAATAAGGCATCATCAATTATCAACCTACTTTCTTTTTAAATTTGAGGACAATCTTGTTCAGTTGGCGAGAAAAAACAATGGGATTTGAACCTGCCAGTATTCCATTGACCATACCATTGTGCAGGACAATCACCTGCTGGCATGAAAAACCACAAAGAGCGGGTAGCTGGATGAAATCTTTCACCCTGAATCACCCTTTTAGCTAACCGAATATCTTGATCACGTGCTCGTTGATAAAAATAACCCTTTTGTGTTGCCTCAAAGCCTCCCGGACGCTGATAAACCATTTGTTCAATCGTTCGAATATCACCAAAATCTAAACAATCACCTCTTACACGATTAACGCCAACATTCCCAACCATCAGCATGCCTAACTCTCCTTCGCCTTCTGCTTCGGCACGCATTAGTCTTGCGAGTAGGGCTGTCTGCGCATCATTCGTCTTAATAACAGCGATTTTCATACCTCCTCGCAGACAGTATATGCATGAAGGTATAGTAGTCATGTTCAATTTTGTTAAGAAAGACAATCACATATTAAAGTTACTATGCATATAGTAGTAATAACGACAAGTACGTAGAAAATACATCGAATCCTGCATGGCCCGATAGTTTTTATAGCAAAAAGGGTAAATAGAAAAAAATAGATTTAGGGGAACGTGAGATCAATGAATTGCATGTGTATCTAATACATGTGAGGTGATGGCTTATGGAAATTGGCGTTTGGTTTGGGATCTTATTAAGTGCAGTACTGGCTTTTCTATTAGGGGAGTTTTATGGACAGCCGCTCCATTGGTATCTCTTTATTGTCATTATAGTGATTGGTTTTTTTATTCAAACGGTTATCTTAATTTTAAAAGTAAAGAACGAGAGCTCTTAATGAAGGATGTAGAAGAAACGTGTTGGGGTTAAGAAAGTGTCATCGCTAAAAGATGGCACTTTTTTATATTGTGACTCTAAATTTGCTAGTGTGGAAAGCAGAGCATCAGGAAAAATGCCTTTACCTTAATAGGCGATGAATACTTGTTTTAGCTGCTATTTCAATAAGACATAATTAATGTTGCCTAGTAAGTATATTAAAAATATAGCGTGACATACTAAAAATGACTTTATTTTTGCTTTTATGAAGGAGCGTTTCCATGCGTGTTTTTAGTATGTTTGTAGCGATTATCATCAGCGCTTTTCTGGCAGTTGGAATAGCAGAATATTATCATCAACCATATAATTGGTATTTAGTTTTTCTTATGATTCTAACCGGGATTTTTATCCATATTATAATTTTAATATTCGAATCCGAGAATGCAGAAGAAAACGAAATTTAAAAATGCGAGTCCATATTGACGGACTCGCATTTTTAATTAGATATTAAACAGTTAAGAATTTAACCAATTTATCTTGATCAAGAAGGTTTCCGACGAAAAATTCCCCGAATTCGCCATAGCGTGCTGACACTTCGTCAAAGCGCATTTCATATACTAATTTTTTGAATTGCAGTACGTCATCAGCAAATAAAGTTACGCCCCATTCGTGATCATCGAAGCCTACAGAGCCAGTGATAATTTGTTTTACTTTACCAGCATAGCCGCGACCAATCATTCCATGTGAACGCATTAATGATTTACGCTCGTCCATTGATAGCATGTACCAGTTGTCATTCCCTTGACGGCGTTTGTCCATTGGATAGAAGCATACATATTTAGCACGTGGAAGTTCAGGATATAGACGTGCACGTACATGTGGATTTTGGTAAGGGTCTTCATTTGACTCGCCAGCTAAATAGTTTGAAAGCTCTACAACAGATACATAAGAATATGTAGGAATTGTAAAATCTGCAATAGCTAATTTATTGAATTCTGCTTCAAGCTCTTGTAACTCATCCATTGTTTCACGCAATGTCATAATCATAAAGTCAGCTTTTTGACCAACGATTGCATAGAAAGCATGAGCACCTGTTTTAGCTACGTCTGCTTCGTTTAGTTTTTCTAAATAAGCAATAAATTCCTCTACTGCTGCTTGACGTTCCTCAGCAGAAACAAGCTTCCAAGATGCCCAATCAATTGAGCGGAAATCATGTAAAGCGTACCAACCATCTAACGTAATTGCTGCTTCATTCATTATTGAAAACACTCCTTTATAAGTGAATACCATTCAAAAATTAGTTTATCATAGTTTGCACAAAATCCCTAAGTTCATGATAGTAATTCACGAATTTGACACCATCTAAAGATAAGGTATTCTAAAGAGTAGAGATGTAATAAGAGGAGTACCAATATGAAACATATTTTACAACAGCCAATTTGGCGTTATTATGATCAATCCATTAGTGCGAAGCAAAGATCACCGCTTGAATCTTTTGCGACAGACGATACATTGTGCCAATTAGTTGGCCAATTGATGTCTCCGCCAACAATTCGTACATGGGTTCATGAGGCATCTGTTGTGCTAGGTATTCAAGACCATCGTTTACCTTATGTTCAGCAAGGTATGGAATTACTAGAATCTAGAGGCTATCATCCTATTGTTCGTAATTCTGGCGGACTAGCGGTTGTGCTAGATGAAGGGGTTCTTAATATATCCATTGTATTGTCTGAACAAAAAGAGTCGCTCAGTATAAATGATGGCTATGATGTAATGGTGGAACTTGTGAAGGGGTTGTTCCCAGAAATAGCTGAAAAAATTGAGGCTTATGAAATAGTGGGCTCTTATTGCCCAGGTTCTTATGATTTAAGTATTGATGGGAAAAAATTTGCTGGTATTTCACAAAGACGCCTGCGTCAAGGGGTGGCAGTGCAAATTTATTTATGTATTGAGGGGAGTGGCTCGCAACGCGCGGCACTTATCCGTGACTTTTATGAAGAAAGCTTGCAACAAGAGGAAACAAAATTCGCTTACCCTCAAATCGTGCCTGAAGTCATGGCTTCGCTAGCGGAGCTTGTAGACCCCAATTTAACGGTAGAAGCGGTCGTTATTCGTCTACAGCAACTACTTAATCAGTTGGCCGAGGAAGTACGTCCACAGTCCTTTTACGACGAAGAATTAACATTGTATGGTTTTTATTTACAGCGTGTTTTTGAGCGCAACACCAAAATGCTTGAACGTAAGTAAGTTGATTATATGAAACAGAAAAAGCGATGCGGCTAATTTAGCGCATCGCCATTTTCTGGTTGATAAATAGAACTGCTAGTTACAAGATTTCCGTTCTTCTCCATTTTAAAAACAGGTGCAATTCGCTCTTCCTCTTCATCAAGCGTAACAAGACGTCTAGCACGATTCATAATTTGAACAAATTGCTCGTAATCTTTGCGAATCGCTCGATTTTCCTCTTCTAGTTTTGTAATGGTTTTCTCTAGTTTTTTATTTTTCTCAGATGTTACATGTACAAGTTGTCGCCATTTTGAAGATTCATTTCCTACTTCACCAGAATGCTGTAAACGTAGTAAATAAGCTATGACAATATCAAGAGAAAGGGCAGATAGCGGAATTGATTTTCCTTCTGCAGCACTATTATTTACGGTAAACATACTAGAAGCACGGCGTCTTGCTGGCGCTCCCAACACTCGCATTCTCTCTTTTCTTTCCTTTTTAGCTTCTGCTAATTGTTCCTCGTATTCTTTACGAACAACGGCATTCCAACGAAAACCACAGGCTGCCGCAGTACGATTTAATGCATCACCCGCTTCTTCAAAGGCATTAAGCTGTGTGCTTCCTTCTGTTACATGACGGATTACAGCCTCTGCTAGTAATTCATCGTTTTCTTTTAACCAAGCATCTTGTCTTACTTTACTCATATTAAAATCCTCCCACCTTTATCTGGAACTTGTTATTTAAGACTAGCATGACCAATCTTTTAACCTTTTATTCATCTATGTAGAAGGAATTATGCTTGAATAGAAGGGGAAAAGTACGATACAATACCCGATGTAGGTTTGTGCACATGCTGCATACTTAAATATGTGAAGGTCATGTGTGCAATAGAGCGAAATTATGTTTGAAAAATACTATATAGAAAGGGTTGTTGACAAAATGGCAAACGAATTTAAAGTTTGCGATGAATGTCAGGCCGTTAACTTAAAGACGTTAATTCCAAAATTAAAGGAAATCGATCCTGATGCAACCATCGAAATTGGCTGTCATTCTTACTGTGGTCCAGGACGCAAAAAGACATTTACCTTTGTAAATAGCCGACCTGTTGCTGCATTAACAGAAGATGAACTAATGGAAAAGGTTTTAGCAAAATTAAAAAAGTAAAACTAAAAGCTATCTCTACTTGGGGGATAGTTTTTGTTTTGCTTTTTTATATGTTGAGAAATTAGACCAATATAAATATAAAAATAATGTTAAAGGTAATTGAAATAGGTTGTTAATATCTATAGAAAAATGGCAATAAGTATGCTAGTCCTAGATTTATCGCATATAATAGAGCTATAACAAAATGGGGGTGCTATCCAAATGACATATGCAAACGCTAAATTAGAAGAAGAAAAGGTATTTAAAGATCCAGTACACCGTTATGTACATGTTCGAGATCAAGTAATATGGGATTTAGTGGGTACAAGGGAATTTCAGCGTTTACGTAGAATTCGTCAACTAGGTACCACATTTTTAGTATTTCATGGAGCAGAACATAGTCGCTTTAGTCATTCTCTGGGGGTTTACGAAATTGTACGCCGCATAGTAGATGATATCTTTGTAGGGCGTCCAGATTGGGATGAAAGTGAAAGATTATTAGTGTTATGTGCAGCCCTTTTACATGATTTGGGTCATGGCCCATTTTCCCATGCCTTTGAAAATGTATTTGAGCTTGATCATGAATATTTTACAAGGCAAATTTTATTGGGAGATACGGAAGTAAATGCGATCTTAAAAAAAGTGGCAGCTGATTTTCCTGAAAAGGTATCCCAAGTAATTGAAAAGACATATCCAAATAAGCAAGTAATTAGTTTAATTTCGAGCCAAATTGATGCAGATCGTATGGATTACTTACAACGTGATGCTTATTTTACAGGTGTAAGCTACGGTCATTTTGATATGGAGCGGATTTTAAGAGTAATGCGTCCAAGAAAAAACCAAGTAGTAATCAAAGCAACAGGCATGCATGCGGTTGAAGACTATATAATGAGTCGCTATCAAATGTACTTACAAATTTATTTCCATCCTGTTTCACGAAGTGCAGAGGTAATTTTAAATAATATATTAAAAAGAGTAAAACAATTAAGCTTAGAGGGCTATACATTTAAGCATGAGCCTACTCATTTCCTAGCATTTTTCCGAAATGTTATTACATTAGAGGATTATCTTGCGTTAGACGAGAGTATACTTTTTACATATTTTCAGTTATGGATGCAAGAGGAGGATGCAATTCTAAGTGATTTAAGCCGCCGCTTTGTGAATCGTAAGCTATTTCAATACATTGATTTAGACCCTGGAGTAGAGCTCAATAAATATCAAAAACTTCAAGAGCTTTTCAAAAAGGCTGGATTAGACCCCGAATATTATCTTGTACATGATACAACGGCAGATCTACCATATGATTTTTACAGACCAGGAGAGGAAGAAGTGCGTGTACCAATTTTTTTAGAAATGAAAAATGGTGAGCTACGGGAGCTTTCACGTGAGTCCATTATTGTGGATGCCATCTCAGGGCGTATGAAACGAGATCATAAAATCTATTTCCCATTAGATTTCTTAGAGGACGATTCAACAAACTCAACTGTAAAAAAACAAATATTAATGCTATTAAGGAAAGACAATAAATAAAATATAAATTTTAAAAATAATAAAGCAGTAAACACATTCCAGTAGGAGGTTGTTTACTGCTTTATTATTTTTAGATAATTGTTTAGAAACTGTTAAGTTGAATTAGATATAATTAATCAATAATTTTGAAATGGAGGTGGTTCCTATTGATTGTTGTCATACAAAAGTGCTGTGAAGATGTGTGGGGACATTTGTAAATAATTCTAATGACCTATATTAAGTTAATGATTGAATTTTATTTGCGATGTTTCCATAAAAATTAAAGGAAAGAGAGAGTGACCTATTGTTTGTTCATTCCTTTCCTAAACACGAAAGGATCAATCTTTGTAGCAAACAGTATCAGTTAGCTCTCTAACTAAAAAAGGAGAGAAACATGAAAAAATTAAATATAGCGATTATTATATTGCTACTTGTATTTCAAACAGTACTTTCACCAATTTCAGTGTTTGCCGACGAGAGTCAACCTCCTGTGACTCCTCAAAATGAACCTAGCGAAAATGCTGTGATTGATTCTGATGGAGAAGAAGGAAACCAAAATATAACAAGTGAAGATACTGCTGAAGTGACGATTCCAGGAGAGGAAACAAAACCAGAAAATCAGCCACAGCTAATAATGCCATTAGGTGCGCCAGTAGGTTACCCTGTTGAAAATATGCAAGCAGATGTGACGATGTCATTTAGTGGCTTAAAGCTCTTTTCACAAGGTGGAACATTAATTACAAATGCTACAGATTTAGCAAATTATTCAGGGCCAAAACCCAAAAAGGGTGATGAAGTATATTTAAACTACACATTCTCTTTGGATCCAACAATTGATTATGGAATAGGTTCTACATTCACATTCCAATTACCTGCCAATATGATTGAAGAATACACAGCAGGTTCTTTTAATCAATCAAGAACATTAACGGAGACTGGTGATTGGTTAGCCTATTCGGCAAGCTATAACAGTGCTACAAAAACAGTAACAGTCACAATAGATAGTGAATTAGAACAAGGGCAATCAGGTAGTATGAACTTTGAGTTTATGGCGAAATTTGGTAATTTTGCTGATGAAAGTGAACTTGAACAATCATTAATAATCCCTGTGCTTGGAGGAGCGGATGTTCAACTAGACTTTGAATTTGCACCTACAGGTAATGGGCAATTACTAACTAAAAATGCTGGTTCTATTACACGTGACGCAAGTGGTGAAGTAACGATTCCATGGACAGTTTGGGTGAATACTGGTGGGCAAAAACTTGAAAGTGCAAGTTTGAATGATGTACCAGATATAAAGCATGAGCTGGCAGGAAATATTACAGTTGAGCGATACAAAATAGGATTGAATGGGTTTAATCCAAACAGCCCAGGTGCTGTAGACGATACAAGCAATGAAACCTCATTCCCTATCTCATTGACAGATGGATACTATGCATACAAAGTAACATATAACACTGTTGTAACAGCAGATCCAACTGCATCAAGTATGCCATATACAAACGTAGCTACTTTGACAGGGACAAATATCCCTGCTAACACAACAGCCAATGGAACACAAACTGTACAGTATGGACCAAGCTTAGATAAAACAAGAAGTGGCGATAAATATAATTCGACATGGACAATCAAGTATAACTGGCTAGGTCAAAAAATACCTGCTGATAAAGCGAAACTAACAGATACACTAACAGGCTCGTCGCCAACAACTGGTAAGCATAAAATTGATTACAGTAGTTTTAAAGTATATCGTGTAATATTATCAAGTGATGGTCAAAGTGAACAATCTTCAACTCTTTTAACTAAAGACACAGACTATGCTTTAACTGAACATGACTATGATTTTGAGATTGACTTTGATAAATCAACTAACACCTCAGGTCCAAATGGTGAAGTAACATCTGCCTTTAAAATCGTTTATGATACAGAGTTGGAAGATGAATTTGTTACAGATGCAAATACGGGCACGATTACAAATACTGTAACAAGAGGAGATAGTGGTTCAGACACAGCAACTCTAGACCTGGCTTCAAACATCTTTAATAAAGCACGCGGGGCAATTGACTATGTAAACAAAACAATTACATGGACTTTAACCATTAATGCTGAGAAAGATTTGAAAAACTTTGTAATAGAAGATGACTTTACAACCACAAATAAAGCTGGGGAAACGTTAAAACACACTTTAACACCATGGAACGGTACTGACTTCTATGAGGTTACTGGTGCAAATGCTTTAACGTACACGATTACAGATAAGGGGGGGAGTGCCCCAACTATAGGCAACGAAGGTTTTAAAATGGAATTTTCAAGTGACATTCCAAAAGACCGCACAGTAACTATTCGATACAAAACAAAGTACGATATTAAGCCAAACGGAGGTGTAGCAACAGCGTATATTAATACGGCTGATGCAACATGGGATGGCGCAATAGATTCTCATAACCAAGCATTAGATAGAACTGCTAATTATACGCCAGATTCTACTTCTCCAACAAACAATAATGGTTACAAAAAAGTTGTCGTAGATAACCAGACACAAGAGTTTTCTTGGCGTATTGGGGTTAATATCAATAAACAAGATATAAACAGTGCTACCTTAACAGATACATTAGGTGCGGGTCATTATATTCCTGTTCCAGATGGTCAAACATTAAAAGATCAAATTACCATTTCTAAGCTAAACTTAACAACAGAAGAGGGAACAAAAAATGGTACATTAGATCCTGCTAAATGGACTGTTACAGAAACACTAACAGATAACAAGGTTACAGGTTTTGAAATTACGTTTATTAACCTAGATCCAATTACTGATAACAACGAAGCGTATTTAATTGAATACAAAACAAAAGATGCTGACGATATTTATGGTCAAAACTCAACTACTGCTTCAAGAGATTACACAAATACAGCGACTTTAGATACACCACACAATGGAAGCTATAATTATAATGCAACAGCAAAAATTAGTAATCTTGCAAATGAGTTAATTAAAAAATCAGCGACACCTGTTCCAGCCAGCGATATTATTAATTGGACAGTTACAGTGAATGCTTCTAATTCAAAATTAGGAAATATTACATTAACAGACAAACCATCAAGTAACCAAAAAATATTAACAAACACGTTCAAGAAACAAGAGATTAAACTAAATACAAATGGGACTTCTCAAAATATAGGATCCCCTATTACTGTGGATGCTAGCGAAATCGTCTTCAATCAAGATGGTAGTTTTAGTCTTAATTTGGGAGAATTAAATGGCAAAGGTTATGTTGTTACGTATTCCACATTCTTTATGGGGGATGGTAACGCGGGTGAAACAATTTCTAATAGTGCCTCTATTGGTTACGCTGGAGCAACAGCTGCAGGTACAAGTGACCACGGGGGCGATAGCAAAACATTTAAGTATAGCTCATCTGATACAAGTGCATCAGGTGTTAAGGGAACATTGCAATTAAAAAAATATAAAGTAAATCCTTTAACAGGTAAACGTGAAGAGTTTGCTGGTGTTAAGTTTGAATTATGGAATAAAAATAACACAATCAAACTTGATGAAGGAACAACAGATGCAGATGGTACATTGACATTTGAACAAGTGCGTTACGGAAAGTATACGTTAAGAGAGGAATCACCAGCGGGCTATATTGCGATTGCACCAATCACGATTACAATGGGAGCAAATATAGATATTACTCCAGGTGTGGATGGTAAAGCATATGTTATTGATAACATTGAGGATGTTAATTTAACAAATGCCTGTCCAGCATTCACATTAACTGTGAAAGATATTGATGGTAAAGCTATTGCTAATAAAAATATTAAATTAATTGATAGCAACGGCAATGCAAAATACACGGGTACAACAAATGCTGCGGGGCAAGTATCAGATATTAAGCGACCTGGTACAGGTGGTAAAGAAGTCCAAGCAGGCGTGTATACAGTAGTGGATGAAAATGATATCCCATTAGGTACTGTTACCGTGAAGTATGGTACGGGAGAATGTCAAGATACTATCCAACCTACAAATTCTTGTCCTAACTTTACAATTACCGTGAAAAATGAGAATGGAAATCCACGTCCAAATGTAACAGTTACACTTAAAGATCTAAGTAATACTGTTATAGCTACTGGCACAACAAATAGTGATGGTCAATTCATCATTGATCAAACAACTCCAGCAGGAAAATATAAGCTATATGAGGGTATCCAATATTTAGGGGAAGTAAATGTTACGTATCACAATGATAATTGTCAGAGTGAAGTACAGTTAGCACCAAAATGTGAAACGTTTGAATTAACTGTCTATGATGTTGATGGTAATTTAGTTGCTGATGGTACTTCAGTAACGGTTAAAAATAAAGATACAGGTAACATTATAGCGACAAAAACTACAAAAGACGGTGTAATTGAATTAAGCGATTTAGAGCCAGGGGTTTACACAGTTGTAGTTGATGGTGAAGAAATTGATGAGTTTGAAAGCAATATCGATTGTAAAGAGAGCGTTCAACCAACACCAAAATGTGAAAACTTCACAGTAATGATCAAAGATAATAATGGTATCATCAAGCCAGGTAACGATGTCATTATTAAAGATAAATCTGGAAAAGTAATCACAACGAATAAAGATAAAGATGGAAATTTAACATTTGTATCTAAAACAACACCTGCGGGTAAATATGAAGTATATGATAAAAATCTTTACTTAGGTGAGATTGAAGTTTCTTATGCGAGTGTTCCTTGTGAAATTACATTATCAATTGCACCAGTTTGTCCAGCCTTTACATTGACAATTAACAATATGTTTGGTCAACCACGTGTAGGCGTAAAAGTAACAATTACAGGTGAAGATGGTATAGAGGTTGAAGATAATGGTTCAACAGAGTTTATAACAGATAGTAAGGGTCAAATTACAATCAGTAATTCAATTATCAAACCAGGTAAGTATATTGTAAGAGAGAATGGTAAGACAATTATTGGTACAGTTATCGTGGGTAATACATGCGAGGCTAAAATTCAGCCAAATCTACCAGTAACACCTCCTACACCTAATCCTGGAAATCCAGATCCAGACCCAGAAAAACCAGTAGATCCGAACAAACCAAATCCAGACCCAGAAAAACCAGTAGATCCGAACAAACCAAATCCAGATCCAGAGAAACCGGTAGATCCGAACAAACCAAATCCAGATCCAGAGAAACCGGTGGATCCGAACAAACCAAATCCAGATCCAGAGAAACCAGTGGATCCGAATAAACCAAATTCAGATCCAGAGAAACCGGTGGATCCGAACAACCCAAATCCAGATCCAGAGAAACCGGAGGATCCGAACAACCCAGATCCTGAGAATCCAGTAGAACCAAACAAACCAAATCCAGATTCAAACAATTCGGCCAATCCTGGAAAAACTGAGGGATCTAAACCTTCTGTTCAAGGTGTCATTGATCAAGGGAAAAACTTACCGCCTTATAATCCAACTAAAGCTACAAAAGATACACTAGATGCTTATAAGGATTTCTTGAATAAGTATAGTCAATTAACTAAAGAGGAACAGGAAGCTGTTGCAGAATCACTTGATATTAACAAAATTAAATCGGATGCAAAACGGTTAGAAGCTCAATTAAAAGCACAAGGTAAATTACCTCAGACAGATGGTGCCGATCAAACAGCACTAACTCTGATTGGAGTAGCACTTATTCTTGGTGCATTATTCTTCTTACGTCGCCGCAACGCTGAAGTTAAATAATTATTTAAAAGAAGCCCCTAAGACTCTTAAATCTTAGGGGCTGCACCTATTTTTAAAATGCTTCTGATAGCTCTTCAGGTGCTTCATCAAATGGATATTGTTGAACAAAATCAGCTTGTATGGCAAGACGCTTTGATCCATTATCAGCACAAGTAATGAGTGTTAAAACAGTTTTATTTGGAATATCATCGATTACATAAATATCTGTTGCCGCAATGACTTTCTTAGAAGCTAATTGATATTCATAAATATTCGTTAAATCCGTTATATAGACTGTATCTCCTATACTTGCTTTATATAGAGGACTAAATAAGATATCCTTTTCTTCAAAATAATGTCCTGCTAAGGCATAGTTTCCCTGCCCGAGGCTTTGATTTGGCTTCATGGTACCTGCCCCTACGGCCAGTGCAGCATTTCCAACACCTTTGACAATCGGAAGTTGCATGTCAACACTTGGTATGGCGATACTACCAATTATGGGCATTTTATTCGCCTTTGTTTGAGCCTTTAAGACCTCCGCTATGGACAGCGATTGTACATCCTCAAATACATAATCTGCATTAACCTGATTATTCTTTTCAATCTCTTCTACAGTGATTTCAGTAGTATTTAATTGATGGCTTAAATGGGCAATGATCGCATTTTGAATGGGGCTGATAAATACAAGTATTAGGCCAAGGACGAGCATAGTGATGAGCAATATTATCTTCAGTTTATTCATGTCGTAGATCACATCCTTGTTTTTGAAATAGAAGGTTTTATTCCAGCAAAAGATGGTTAACTTATGACCATTTCAAAAAAATGGATAGAGCGTTAAGATGCTTGCTCTATCCAACTTACTATTATTTGTCGCTAAAACGAACGCCTGCAACGCCGTAATGGTTTTTAGACATTTCTTCAATAAAAACTGTTACATTTTCTGCAGGTGCATTAACTGTGCGAGATACTGCTTCTGTTACTTCTTTTACAAGAGCACGTTTTTGTTCCTCTGTACGACCTTCAAGCATTTTCACTGTTACATATGGCATAATATTGCCTCCTTTATAGAATAATGTTGTATAGTTAGTTTATAAGAAAGTATAAACTTCTTACTTGCATTTGAGGCATATACGCAATGGCGAAAATAGTGATTGTTTCGATAAAACATGCGTTGATATGCTTTCCTTTATAATAGCAGAATGGAGGATATTTAAGTATGACAAATGAAGAAAAACCAAAACAAAAAATGGGTTTTACCATTATAAAAAATGATCCAACAGATGGACATAAAGGGTTTGGTATCGGTTCACTTTCATTAGAGAATGTATCGCCCGTAATAGTTGATGTAGAAGAGGGGACGGCTTCGGTTGAAATTGGTGCCATGCATGCAAGAAGTGACGTAGAGCGTGGAATTAAATTTACAATGGACCGTGCTGATTCAGAGGGCGGGAAACCGTATTGGCTCGTGTGGGTGACGATAGACCATAAAGAAAATGGGCCATATTATGCAGGGGTTACAGCCTGTGAGATGGTTGTAAATCGTGAAAAACGACGTGGCTATAAAATTCTAGCTGATCATGTAAATAAAATGGATAAGTCCATGAAACGTCATATTATTGTAGAGCATATGGATGCACCGTCTAAAAAAGTGTTAGCTTCTTTCCTTAAGCAACTTAATCCAGAATTGTGGGAACGTAGTGAGGAGCAATTGCGTCAAGACTTATTTGTCGAATAGACTCGTAATGATTGAACAATCTGTGACATTTTGCAATCGCTTTCGATATTAGGTTGAAAGTGTGTTTGAAACAAAGTACACTTGAGGCAGAGCTTACATTTTAGTAAGCTAGGACACTTGGTATCGCGAATGTGATGAGCGCTATGCGGCATTTGAACAACCCAAACCCAAGCCAAATGCCCCATGATGCTCATACTTCGCGGACCATAAAAAAGAAAAGCTTTCTGTTCCCACGGACACGTCTCCGGGGAAGAGAAAGCTTTTCTTATTTTTCGTATATCAGTTACTTTGTCGAGAGCCTTCGTAGCTTAAAACGTATTAGGATTAAAAAGGTTTCCGAAATTACCTCGTTTTAGTCCTTAAATATAGAGAATGGTAGCATATTCCAAAATTCTCCCCATGTATTACTGTCGAGAATATCGAAGTTTGTACATTTTTCAGTTGGTACATCCTTCGACTCTACATAGACTAGACGTTGTTTAGGACAAGCGTCAGTCGCTAATTTACCTGTTTCAATATCAATGACAACGCCCTCTACACCTTTAGGTTTTTTGAAATCCTCATTTTTTGTACCTTTGTTGACCGTTTCCATAAAGTCAATCCAGATTTGCTTTGTTGCAGCAGTATCTTCCTTCGTGGTAAGGTTTTTACCCTGATCATAGCCATTCCATACACCAGCAGTTAGTCTTGGTGTAAAACCAATTAACCATTGATCACTATTCGTAGAACCTGATTTAGCAGCATATGTGTGTGTCATACGTGAACGAATACTGATTCCTGTAGCGGGTGAATAGTCACTGAAAACCGGATCAAAAATACCTGTCATCATTTCTGTTAAGATGTATGCATTTTCTTTAGAAATGGCTGTTTCAGCTTTGCTTGCTACATCTTTGTTTTCATAAATAACATCTCCATGTGCATTTTTAATGGATACAATGGTTGTTGGTGTTGTTTGCTGTCCTTGCGATGCCAAAATATTATATGCATTTGTCATTTCGTATAATGTCGTTTCAATCGTTCCCAGTGCAATTGATAAATTATCCTTCGCGCCAATTCCTACATTAAAACGGTTTGCCATATCATGAAACTCTTTGAAGCCAATGTCCTCTAAGGTTTTTACTGCGTAAATATTGTCTGAGATAGCAATTGCTTGTGCCATCGTCATATCATGATCTGCAAATTGACCGTTGACGTTTTTAGGTGCATAGGTGCCACGCCCATTATCATACGTAAAAGTTGTTTCCCCAACATCTAAAAAAGTTAGTGGCGTGTAACCATTTTCTAGTGCCGCTGCATATAAGATCGGCTTGATAGTAGAGCCTGGTTGACGTTTGGCTTGTGTAACTCGGTTAAATGAGCTTACTGAATAATCACGACCACCAACTAGTGCAGTGACAGCTCCTGTTTTAGATTCCATACTTACAAACGCAGATTGCAAATCATTGGCAGGCATATTTTTGGCTACTGCTTCTTCAGCCGCTTTTTGATGTTCCAGATTCAGCGTTGTTTGAATCGTCCAGCCACCTTCACTAATATCAAGGTTTTTTGATTTTAAGATTTCACTGGCTTCTTGCCAAGCCACATCCAGGAAATAAGGGGCAACAGATTTGGTTGCAACCCAGCTATCATTTTTTAAGACGAGCTGTTCATTTTCCGCACGCGTTTTTTCCTCTTGTGTAATGGCACCTTGGTCTGCCATAAGTTTTAAAATAACGTGTTGACGATTGGTAGCCTTATCTAAATTGGCAATTGGTGAGTAGATACTAGGTCCTTTTGGTACGCCTGTTAGCATTGCTGCTTCAGCAAGTGTTAAATCACTGGCAGATTTTCCGAAATAAAAACGACTGGCAGCTTCTACTCCATACATGCCATGACCGTAATATACCGTATTCAAATAGCCCTCTAGTATTTCGTCCTTGTCATAAAAAACTTCTAATCTATAAGCATACAGGGCTTCGTTTAATTTACGTGTCCAAGACTTTTCGTGGGAAAGATAAAGATTACGAGCATATTGTTGCGTAATAGTACTAGCTCCTTGAACCTTACCGCCAGCTTTAATGTCCACTAAAATGGCACCAGCAATACGTGAATAGTCGAAACCGCCATGTTGATAAAAATCTTTATCTTCAACAGCAACAACTGCTTCCTTTAAATAAGGTGACATCTCATCGAGGCCGACCCAATATCGTCGTTGATTTGTAAAGTGATCCCCAATTTGGTTCTCATTTTCATCTAAGAAAATAGAAGCCTTTGGTACGGTTAAAGGCGGTGCACCAGCCACTTGAACATAGATGCGGAGTGCGACAAACGCTACGACAATTGCAGATGTAAAGGCCACAAATAACGTAAGGCTTTTGCGTGTGCGCTTTACACGTTGCTGCTTTCGATGATAGCTTTTTCGTTTCATCCGACTTCACCTCGTTTTCTCACAACTTCGAACTTAGCTTTAGTATGTGTTCGAACATTCATCTTTAATCTAAATTCTAACTAAAAACTATTGCACTTTATTCAAAAACATCTATACTTTTTTTGTACTACTTGAAATGCTGGCATTCGACAAAAAAATCGCACCTTGTAGATTTTAATCGAAATTTGCTAGACGTTCCAATAATGTATACGAGGATAAAAGGATACAGGTTTCATTACAATCCTGTAAGCCATAATAGAAGAAGACGAAAAATGATGATTAATTATATGGAGGGCTAGCAATGAGATTTGATGAAGCTTATTCAGGAAATGTTTTTATAAAAAGTCATCCTACATATGACGATGCACAGGCAGTAATTTATGGCATGCCAATGGATTGGACAGTGAGTTATCGTCCAGGATCACGTTTCGGTCCACAGCGTATCCGCGAGGTATCCATTGGTCTTGAAGAGTACAGTCCATATCTAGATCGTGAGCTTGAGGAAGTAAAGTACTTTGATGCAGGTGATATTCCACTACCATTTGGGAATGCACAACGTTCATTAGATGAAATTGAAAAATTTATTGAAAAATTACTAGCTGATGGCAAAATCCCTGTTGGTATGGGGGGAGAACATTTAGTGTCTTGGCCTGTCATGAAAGCAGTATCTGCTAAATATGATGACCTAGCTATCATTCACTTTGATGCTCACACAGATTTACGAGTAGAATATGAGGGAGAGCCACTTTCGCACTCTACACCAATTCGTAAAATTGCGGAACATATAGGACCAAAAAATGTCTATTCATTTGGTATTCGTTCAGGTATGAAAGAGGAATTTGAATGGGCAAAGGAGAACGGCATGCACATATCAAAATTTGAAGTGCTTGAACCGTTAAAAGAGGTCCTACCAACACTAGCTGGACGCAATGTGTATGTAACAATTGATATTGATGTTTTAGATCCAGCACACGCACCAGGCACTGGTACAGTAGACTGTGGTGGTATTACTTCGAAAGAATTACTCGCTTCCATCCATGCTATTGCAGCAAGTGGTGTAAATGTAGTAGGTTTCGACTTAGTTGAAGTAGCACCGATCTACGATTCTTCAGAGATGACAGCAAACACAGCCTCAAAATTATTACGAGAAATGATCTTAGGCTGGGTAAAATAAATAAGATTGGTTGAATGGGGTGAGCTATGAGCTAGCCCCATTTTATATTTCTGAAATGAAGAATGAGCCTTAGCATAAAATTGAAACTTATTTTACTTTATAGCGTAGATAAGTTAGGTAATAGTTTATATTACAAAGAGAGAAAGATTGATGAAAACAATGTCATCTTTTGGTTAGTAAAATGTATGTTTCTTCAATTTTAATAAAGGAAGGAGGAGTATTATGATTTGGTCACTTCTCATTAATGATTTATTCATTTTTGTCAGTACAATGGAATACTTTTGGCTATTAGCATCTTTGGTTTTAACTGTACTAAGTGTTCATTTGCATCTGTATCTCGTCAATAAAATAACCGTTCAAGATGTGAAGGACGAGGAGTTTGAAGTTGACTATACTATCACGAATACTTGGACTCCACCTATGCTAACGTGGTTTGTTCTGTGTATTAGAATGTCCGAAGACAATGAGGAAGAAAGTGTATCTCCTAGTTTGATTTAAACTTTAAAACTAGGAGGACAACCATTGTTAACATTTTTAGCACAACCTATTATTAACCTCATTCATTTCATCCATTCTTTTACAGGTAGCTACGCACTTAGTGTCATTGCTATTACGATTGCAGTCAGATTAATTCTTATGCCGTTATTTATTCGATCGGCAAAACACCAAAAGCGCTCAAAAGAATTAATGACTACCATTAAGCCTGAGTTAGATGCGCTTACAGACAAATATAAGAATAGTCAAAGCGAATCTGAAAAAAGAATGGTACAGCAACAAATCCAAGAGCTAACTTCAGCTTCATTGAAAAGCTCTTTACTAGGTTGTTTACCAATCCTTATTCAACTACCGATATTATTTTCACTGTACTACGCTATTAAACTAGATTTAGTGATTGCCAGTGAAAATTTCCTTTGGATGAATTTAGGAACGATTGATATTGGGGTTTCGATGATTGCTTGTTTGATTTATTTCATTCAAAGTTGTATAGCCCTAGAGAAAAGTCAACCATTAAATATGAAGATAATGGTATTTATTAATCCAATCATGATCCTCATTTTTAGTCTGTTCAATCCAGCGATTATCCCGATCTATTGGGCTGTTAGTGCTTTATTGTTAATAGTTCAACAGTTGATTATAAAAAAATGGTATAGATAAAATGAAACCCTCTCTTTCCGTTAATGGAAGGAGAGGGTTTATATTTTCTCGAATAAACTTGTTGAGGAGCTTTACTTCACTTCTATCTTGAAAAACCATAAGTATTCATCCTATAATAAAAAGGTTATAGTAAAAGACTAAAAAGGGGCATCCGTTATGGCGAACGATGTAAGATCGCAAGTGAACATAAAGCTCATTTCTACCATTCGTCCAAGTGATGGGGAGTCCGAAAGTTATGAAATGTGGCTCAAAGGGCAGCTACTTGAAAAAGCAGGAAGCTTGTATTTGAAATATGATGAGGTGCAGGAGGATAAAACCATCCGCACAACGATGAAGTTAGGTCATGAGAAGGCACTAATTATGCGTGCTGGAGCGGTTAATATGCGATTACCGCTGAACATAATTGAACAACAAAAAGGGCATTATGAAAGTGAGTTCGGTGCTATGCCACTCGTGATTGATACGAAAAATATGACGTTTACAAAACTGGCAACAAGCGGAGATTTCCATGTACAGTACGATTTACTAATGGGTGGGCAATCCGTTGGCAACTATACATTAGATATTACATTTACGGAGGTACAATGATGAACGCAGTAGAACAAGTACAACAGGCTATTAAAGCAGCGATCGTGCAGGCTGTTGAAAAAGCTGGTCTAGTTGAGGCTGGCACAGAATTATCGATTCACCTAGAAACACCAAAGGATAAAGCAAATGGTGACTATGCAACAAACATTGCGATGCAATTAACAAAGTTAGCTAAAAAGCCACCTCGTGTTATCGCCGAAGCTATTTTAGAAAATCTTGATACAACAGGCACAGATATTGAAAAGATCGATATTGCAGGCCCAGGCTTCCTGAATATCACAGTGCGTAAAGATTTCCTAACAGAGGTAGTGACACAGGTGCTTGAGCAAGGTACGGACTATGGCCGCTCAAATGCTGGCGCTGGGGAAAAGGTTCAAGTGGAGTTCGTTTCAGCAAATCCTACGGGAGATCTTCACCTAGGACATGCTCGTGGCGCTTCTGTTGGTGATTCCTTATGTAATGTGTTGGATATGGCTGGTTACAGTGTTTCTCGTGAATATTATATTAATGATGCAGGTAATCAAATTAATAACTTAGCTTATTCATTAGAAGCGCGTTATAAACAAGCATTAGGAATGGAAGCTGAAATGCCAGAAGACGGCTATCATGGGCAAGATATTATTGATATTGCAGGTAAATTAGCAAAAGAGCATGGTGATGCAATTTTAGCAAAATCAGATGATGAGCGTTTTGCCTTCTTCCGTCAGCACGGTTTAGCTTTAGAATTAGATAAATTAAAAACAGACCTAGCAAACTTCCGTGTAAATTTTGATGTCTGGTATTCTGAAACGTCTCTATATGAAAACGGAAAAATCGAAGTAGCTTTAGATAAATTAAAAGCCAATGGACATGTGTTTGAAGAGGATGGTGCTACTTGGTTCCGCTCTACAACATTTGGTGATGATAAAGATCGTGTGCTAATTAAAAATGATGGGTCATTCACATATTTAACACCAGATATTGCTTACCACGAAGACAAAATTGTCCGTGGCTTCGATAAATTAATCAATATTTGGGGAGCTGATCATCACGGATATATTCCACGTATGAAAGCAGCGATTCAAGCGCTTGGTTATGATCGTGATACGTTAGAAGTGGAAGTTATTCAAATGGTTCAGCTTTATAAAAACGGTGAAAAATTCAAGATGTCTAAGCGTACAGGAAATGCAGTAACAATGCGTGAGCTTGTAGAAGAGGTTGGCCTTGACGCAGTTCGTTACTTCTTTGTAAAAACAGCTGGCGATTCTCATATGGACTTTGATCTTGACCTTGCAGTATCACAATCTAATGAAAACCCTGTGTACTATGCACAATATGCGCATGCACGTATTTCATCTATTTTACGTTCAGCAAATGAACAAGGCTTTGCTGCTACAACAGAACATCTCAATTTGTTAACAGCAGAAAAGGAAATCGATTTACTGAAAAAGATTGGTGATTTCCCGAAAGTGGTAGCGGAAGCAGCGAAACACCGCACACCGCACCGTATCGCAAACTATATTCAAGAAACAGCAGCTGCATTCCACAGCTTCTATAATGCAGAAAAAGTATTAGATGCTTCAAACAAAGAGTTAACAGAGGCTCGTTTAGCATTAATTACGGCTGTCCGCACAACAATTGCAAATGCACTACGCTTAATCGGCGTATCTGCACCTGAAAAAATGTAATTAAACTTTAAGCTCCTAACCTGAAAAGGGTTAGGGGCTTTTTTAATGGATAGAAGGCTGAATATGAGAGATAAAGTTCCAAATGTGACGGATAGAAAGACAAAAGAAACGGATAAACCGTGGGAAATTAGCTGTTTCAAACTTTGTTTTTCTGTTAATTACGAAAATTCTGTTGTAGTTTACGTTAACGTCAATGGTATACTGTTGCCAATTAGGAAAGGGGAGATGGTTTTGAAGACGATTCAGGAGGTAGCAAAGGAGTTTAATGTGTCTACGCGGACAATTCGTTATTATGAGGAACTTGGGCTTCTTTGCCCCCATCGTTCATTTACCAACCAACGAACCTTTTCAAAAAAAGAATTGGCGAAGCTCAAGCTTATTTTCAGAGGCAAGCGTTACGGTTTTTCGTTGGAGGAAATCAAAGAGATGGTTTTACTATTTGATTTTGATCGCTCAGGAATTCAGCAATTAGAGCGAACGGTTGAATACGGTGATCAAAAAATTCAAGAGATTGAGAGTAAAATAGCTGAGCTGACGCAGATGAAGCATGAGTTACAGCAAATGCATGGCATGTTTAGTGAAAAATTAGCGACTTTAAAGGGAGAGATGCAAGATGAATAGTTCCAATTTGTTAGCACGTAATGCCCGTAAGTATCCGAAAAATGAAGCCGTTATTTGTCATGGCAGAAGAGTAACCTACCAAGATTTAGATAAGCAGGTGACACGTTTTAGTCATGCTTTACTAGAGCAGGGAGTAAAGCAGAGGGATAAGGTTTTAATTTTTATGCCAAACGTTTTAGAGTTTGTAGTCAGTTACTTTGCTATTCAGCGTATCGGAGCGATCGTTGTGCCAGTCAATGCGAAATTTACATTGCAAGAAGTAGAGTACGTGGCGCAGCATGCCGAAGCGAAGGCAATTGTCGTAGATGAGACTATTTTTGCAGCAGTTGAACAGCTAGCTGGAATTCCGTTAAAAATTAAAACAGGTCAAGAAAAAGTGGGATGGCATCAATATGAAATAATGCTTCAAAATGCTAGTACACAAACAATTGATTGTCAGTTACAAGAGGATGACCCTTCCACGATTTTATATACATCTGGTACGACAGGAAAACCAAAGGGTGTGTTATTTAGCTACCGTAATATTTTAACAGTGGCGCAAATGATAGCTGTTGAAATGGAGGTAAAGCCCGAGAGCCGTATTTTGCTCATGATGCCATTAACACACTCTGCACCATTACATTTATTTTTAATGGCGGGTGTATTGGTAGGCTCAACAAATGTATTAACACCAACTTTTACACCCGATTTATTCATTGATTCCATTGAAAAGGAGAAAACAACACATTTCTTTGGTGCACCTGTTGCTTATTTATTAACGGCACAGATGCCAAGGCTACATTCGGCAGATTTGTCTTCTATGAAATGGTGGGTCTATGGTGGGGCACCGTTATCTCAAAGTGAGGTTCGATTCATTCAGCAGGCATTCCGCACAAATAACTTAACTTGTGTATATGGATTAACAGAGGCAGGTCCAAGTGGTTCATTATTATTTGGCAAGGAGCATGAAGCAAAGGCAGGAAGTATTGGTCAGCGGGCGCCACTTGGTACAGAATTGCGTATTGTGAATAACAGTGGAGAAGATGTAAATGTAGGCGAAGTGGGGGAAATTGTCTTGTTGGGTGAGGGTAACATGCTTGGCTACTATAAGGATGAAGTAGCAACTAATGAAGCCTTTATTGACGGTTGGTTAAAAACAGGAGATCTAGCTCGTAAGGACGAAGATGGTTTTATTTGGATTGTAGATCGTAAAAAGGATGTCATTATTTCGGGTGGTGTCAACATTTATCCGAAAGAAATTGAAGATTGTTTATTGAGCTTTGAAGGAATATTCGAGGTTGCGGTAATTGGTGTGCCACATCCGCAATGGGGCGAAACGGTAAAGGCGGTGTATTCTGCTAAACAAGACATCGATGAGGAAGCTTTGAAAGCTTATTTAGAGGAACATCTTGCAAAATTTAAAATACCACGTATTTTTGAAAAAGTGGAAGCGCTACCACGCAATGCATCAGGCAAAATATTAAAACAAAATTTGAAGGGACAAGAGGTGAGATAGCATGAAAGTATTACAAAAAGAAGCAATGCGTACTACGAACTTTTTTACGGAAGATGACACGCTTCAAAAAATAGTAGGAATGATGTTAGATAAAGAGTTTCTATCATATGCCCAACGAGAGTTAACAGATTTTGGTGAGCTATGTGCAGGTGATATTGATACGAGGGCAAAGCATACAGATCGACAGAGTGAACCTCGCCTTCAAAGATATGATGCCTATGGTGAAGAGATATCAGAGGTTTGGGTTAATGATGGCTATAAAAAAACGATTGAAGAGACATATAATACTGGGATTGTAGGTTATGTACACAAGCATATTCCGCAGCTAGGTCACAAGGGGAATTATGTTTATAGCTTTGCACAAGGTTATTTGCTATCACATGCAGAGCCAGGATTTTATTGTCCTGTAACATTGACGATGGCTACTGCCTATCTATTAGATCATTATGCAGATGAAGAGGTAAAGCAACGTTTTTTACCACATGTTTGTGCAACAGGTGACACAGATTTATATGAAGGTGCGACCTTTTTAACAGAACGTCAAGGAGGCTCTGACGTCGGTGCAAATGTGGTGGAGGCGAGAAAGGATGGCACTGCGTATCGTCTATATGGTGAAAAATACTTTGCATCCAATGCGGGCATGTGTGGTGTAGCGATGGTATTGGCACGAATAGAAGGGGCGCCAGCAGGTTCCAAAGGCTTAACGTTGTTTGCAGTTCCTTGGCGTAAAGAAGATGGTACAACAAATCATCTACGTATTCGTCGATTGAAAGATAAATTAGGCGTTCGGGCAGTTCCCTCTGGTGAGGTAGAATTTGATGGTGCACTTGCCTATGTTGTAGGGGAGCAAAATAAAGGGATTTATTATATGCTAGAAGCACTAAATCTCTCAAGAATTTGTAATGCAGTCGCTTCTATTGGTATTATGCGTCGTGGCTTCTTAGAGGCAAAACATTATGTAAGCAATCGACATGCATTTGGCAAGCCCTTAACACAATACCCTATGATTCAGGATACTTTAGGGAAATTTGCAGCTAAGTTGCACGTGGAAGTAGCGACAGTTTTTGATCTTATTCAATTATACGATAAAGTGACAAGTGGACAGGGAACACAGCAAGACCTTATTATGAATCGTTTATATATTGCCATTATGAAAAAGGAAACGGCAGAGCAAGCTGTTCACTATGCTAGTGAGGCAATTGAATTACACGGGGGTAATGGCTATATAGAAGACTTTGTAACGCCCCGCTTATTAAGAGACGCGCAAGTGTTGACGGTGTGGGAGGGGACGGCTAATATTTTGGCCTTAGAACTCATTCGTTTAGTGAATAAGTTTCATGCACATGAACTGTTTGTCTGTGAGATGGAGGAACGATTAGAGAAATTAGCTGAAAGCTCACTAGTACAAATCGTTAAAGAACAATTGGCGAATATTTCTATAAAACTGCAAATTTTTAGCGCTTTAGACGAGGCAACGAAAACTTTTGAAGCAAAAGGTATGGCTGAAAAAATGGCTCACCTTTATGAAAGTGTCATAGCGGTTGAGTGGGCACATAAATTTGGTGGAAAATATGAAAAACTAGCGGACGTTTATTTAGAACAGACATGGTCATTAAGAGAAATGGGTGCTCAAATGAAAACAGTCCAATACTTTTCTGAAATTGTATAATGGCCGGGGAGTCGTCTTGAATGGAGGCGACTTCTTTCATTTTCATGTATAATGAAATCAACTGAATATTATAAAGGTTCTTTACTTAAGTAAAGTGAAAAGGGAAATCGGTGTAATTCCGATGCGGTCCCGCCACTGTAAGTGTGAGTTTTTTCAAATGATGCCACTGAAGATTTCGGGAAGGCTTGAAAAATCGCAAGTAGCACTAGCCAGGAGACCTGCCTTTATAACGACATGACAACCTACGAGGATAGGGTGGTGGATTTTGTATCAGTTTTTTGGTGCGATTTTGCCCCCTCATCGTTCAAAGATGAGGGGTTTTATTTTGATGCAAAATAAAGCGAAATGTCGCATGGACCAACGAAGGAGGATTCACATGAAGAAATTTTGGAAAATAGGATTATCAGCATTTTTAGCAGTAGGCTTGCTAGCTGCTTGTGGGCAGGAAGCAAAAGATAACAAGTCATCTAACGAGCAGCAAACACAGCAAGAAACAGCACAGGTGGATGAAGCAACATTCCCAATGACGATAACAGATGCCCTTGGTAAGGACATTACACTTGAAGCACCTCCTGAGAAAATTGTTTCACTTATTCCGAGTAATACTGAAATCCTTTTTGGACTAGGTTTAAATGATGAAATAGTTGGTGTTACTGACAACGACGATTATCCGCCAGAGGCAGCTGAGAAGGATAAGGTTGGCGGTATGGAGTACGATATTGAAAAAATTATTGCCTTAAAACCAGATATCGTTTTTTCACACGAATCTAGCATGTCTCTTTCAGAAGAGGCTATTGCACAGCTTGAATCAGCAGGTTTGAAAGTTTTTGTAGTAAGAAATGCACAAGACTTTAATGAAACATATACAACAATTGAGCAACTTGGACGTGCTACAGGGAAATTACCAGAGGCAGAAAAAATTGTTGCTAATATGAAGGCGAAAGTAGAAGAAGTTTTGTCTAAAGTCAAGGATGTTGAACCCAAAAAAGTGTTAGTTGAAGCATCAGATGAGCCAGATATTTATACAGCTGGCAATGGTACGTTTATGAACGCGATGCTTGAAATGATCAATGCAGAGAATGTAGCTGTAGATGGCGATAATTGGTATAAAATTGATGCAGAACAAATTATCGCAAAAAATCCAGATGTCATCGTGGTGACATATCATTATGTACCAGATATTTTAACGAAAATACCAAAACGGGCGGGCTTTGATACGATTAATGCCGTAAAAAATAATGCGATTGTGCAGGTAGATGAAAGTACAACAAGTCGTCAAGGGCCACGTTTAGCAGAAGGTCTAGAAGAATTAGCAAAAGCAATCTATCCTGAGGTATTTAAGTGAAAAAAATAGCACTAGCCTATACACTAACATGTACGCTTCTTCTTATTAGCATCTGGTGTGGCGTAGCGATAGGCTCAGTTCATATTCCATTAGAAGTATTATGGAATAAGGCGGTTGATGAAACAGCCGCCAATATTTTTTGGAAAATTCGTTTGCCTCGCGTGTTATTAGCGGGACTAGTAGGCGCATCTCTAGCTATTGCTGGAGCAGCATTCCAAGGTTTATTAAAAAATCCATTAGCAGATCCATATACACTAGGGGTTTCATCAGGGGCATCTGTTGGTGCTGTTTTAACGATCTTTTTTAGTATTTCTATACCTGTTGTCGGTTTGTATGCGCTGCCAACCTTCAGTATGATTGGTGCTATCATCACGATGGTAGTTGTTATGAGCTTTGCTAGACTCGTAGACCGCTCATTGAAAATGGAAACGTTGATATTAACAGGTGTTATTTTTAGTTCATTTTTAGGTTCCCTTATTTCATTAATGATTGCCTTATCTGGTGAAGAATTACGTCAGGTAATAGGCTGGCTACTTGGTTCTGTTTCGATGCGTGGTTGGCCATATGTCCAAATGATCATTCCATTTGTGATTGTAGGTTCAATTATGCTATGGACACAAAGAAGAGAACTAAATGTTTTGTTGTATGGTGAAGAACGGGCAAAACATTTAGGTGTTAATGTGAAGCGCAGTAAATATTTGATATTAGCAGGTGGCTCCATGCTCACTGGAGCGGCTGTAGCGGTTTCTGGCACAATTGGCTTTGTAGGATTAGTGGTGCCGCATATGACAAGGATGATTTGGGGTTCTGATCATCGCCATTTATTACCATTATCTTTTTTCAATGGTGCAACATTACTCATTATTTGCGACCTAGTAGCACGAACAATCATTGTGCCAAGAGAGCTACCAATTGGTGTTATTACGGCATTTATTGGAGCTCCTGTTTTCTCCTATATTTTTTATAAGCAGCGAAGAAGTAAGGGGGTACGGGCATGATTATTGTTGAACAGCTATCAGGTGGCTATGAAGATGTACCAATCGTCAAGGACATTAGTTTTACTGTTGAAAAAGGAAAAATTCTTGGTATTCTAGGGCCGAATGGTAGCGGGAAATCTACATTATTAAAAGTAATGAGTGGTATTTTACCAGCTACTGCTGGAACCATTTCGATTGATGGACAAAATATTCTTTCTTATAATGCTCGTGCTTTGGCAAAAAAAATGGCTGTATTACCACAGCTTCATGCAAATGCTTTCTCAAACAGTGTGAGAGAGGCAGTTTCACTGGGGCGCTATCCGCATCAAACAGGCTTTTTCTCGAGTTGGTCTGAACAGGACGAACAGGCTGTACAACATGCTATGCTACAAACAGGTGTAAAGCGATATGAGCATACACCAATGGAATTTTTATCTGGTGGTGAACAACAAAGAGTATTTGTAGCACAAGCCTTAGCTCAAACTGCAGAAATACTATTACTGGATGAACCAACTAATCATTTAGATATTGCCCACCAACGTCAAATTTTAGATATGGTTCGGAAGGAAGCGATGGAGTGTGGTTTAACGGTTGTTATGGTACTACACGATATGAATTTAGCCTCTCTTTATTGTGATGAATTATTGCTGATGGAAAGCGGACGAATGAGAGCACTTGGTGCACCACATGAAGTATTAATTGCCTCCCAAATTGAAGAAGTTTATCAAGCACGGGTGACTACATATGCTCATCCTGAAATACCAAAACCTCAAATTACAATGATGCCCGCAGCTACAGACTACCAACAGCGAGCTATCATCAAAAAAGAGCATTTTATGATAACTGAACAATATATCCAACTTCAATCAGAGCTTCCTTTGAAGACCGTATCTTCGGCAGTTCATAACCCGGGTATAGGCTGGCATAATTGCTTATTAAATCGCTCAGTTCCTGGGGATTATGTCATCAGCGATGTGAAACGAGAAGTTAAAGAATTTTTAAAAAAGGAAAATTTTTCACCTACCAATACTGTTGTTATGCTAACCGCAGTACCAACAGCTCTAGTGGCCATCAATGAATTTTCAGCACCTTTTGGCAGTATAATCGTAGCTGTAACTGCTGGCGTAGGCAATGCAGTTGATGTATCTCGAGTCCATGAAAGACAAGATGATCCATATATTGGTACTATTAATACATGGGTTATCATTAATGGCTGTTTATCGGAAGAGGCATTTTTTCAGGCATTGATGACAGCAACTGAGGCAAAAACAAAGGCGTTGCAATCAGAAAATATTCGTGATGAACGGAGTGGAACTATTGCAACAGGTACTGCTACAGATAGTCTGTTAATTGCTGCAACTCAAAAAGGGGAAGAAATGCTGTATGGTGGCCCAATTACAGAAGTTGGTAAAATGATTGCAAAGGGTGTCTATGAAACAACAGTTCAGGCGATTAGGAATTACAAAAATCAATTTTAGGAGATGAGAGAAATGAAGCTTTACACGAAAACAGGCGATACGGGGAAAACAAGTCTTATTGGAGGACGGGTTGATAAAGATAGTTTACGTGTGGAAACATATGGGGCAATTGATGAATTAAATTCCTTTATTGGGAAGGCTGTAAGTGAATTAGATCAAGCGCTTTTTAAGGATATTTTAACAGACTTAGAGACAATTCAGCATGAGCTGTTCGATGCTGGTGGAGACCTTGCTAATGTGATGAAAGAACGTCATTATAAATTAACAGAGCAACCGATTGAAGTACTTGAAGCTCGTATAGATGCTTTATCAGACGAAGCACCACCTTTACAACGTTTTATTTTACCAGGAGGTGCACCAGCAGCGGCAACTTTACACATTGCACGCACGGTTGCACGTCGAGCAGAGCGTGAGATGGTGACCCTCATGAAAGAAGTTGAAGATGTACCAAAGGTTGTACAAAAATATTTAAATCGCTTATCGGATTATTTATTTGCAGCTGCACGTGTTGTAAATGCTCGCTTAAACGTTGCAGATGTTGAATATATCCGCAGTGGGAATGTTTTTAAAAAATAAAGTTTGATTTAGTAAATGTTTTTGTACAAAAAATGAATTGCCAGGTATTAAGCTACGGGGCGGTATAGATTTGTATGCATTTTTAGCAGATGTTCAAATGTCTACTGAATATGCGACATCCAACTAAGTACAAAAGGTAAGGAAAGTAAAAATTGCTACTTTGAAAAAATTCAGGGTGGCTTTTTTTCTTGTAAAATGTAAGAATATAAAATTATCAGAAATATTTCCGTTTTATGTTGACTGAATGCTCACTCATTTATTAGAATAGGAATATAATGATAAAGTGAAGTACATTTCTGTATGAACTAGCAAATTCGTCACAAAGAGAGAAAATTACGACAAACTAAAGGGGGGACCAACCATGAGTCCATTATTAATTGCTAACATTGTCTTAACAGTCGTGGTTGTGCTTTATGCAGTAGGATTGTTCTTCTACCTGTTGAAAACACGCTATAAGTATGTGCAATTGGGGAAAAAGGTTGAGTTTGATGAAAGTGTTAAAGAACGACTTCGTTATATTATGGTCAATGTATTTGGTCAAAATAAGCTATTAAAGGATCCAAAGAGTGGTTTAATACATGTTATGTTTTTCTATGGATTTTTGATGGTACAGTTAGGGGCCATTGATTTAATTTGGAAAGGACTAGCACCAGAGTCACATCTGCCACTAGGCATTTTCTATGGTGTCTTTACATTCTTCCAGGAACTAGTAGTTTTAATGATTTTAATCGCGGTAGTGTGGGCATTTTACCGCCGCTATGTTGAAAAGCTAGTGCGTCTAAAACGAGGATGGAAAAACGGCCTTGTATTAATTTTCATTGGGGGGTTAATGGTTTCTACATTAATCGCTAATGGTATGGGATTAATTTGGCATGGTGAGGGATTAACTTATACGGAGCCAGTTGCTTCAAGTATTGCTGCTATTTTTGGCTTCTTACCTACATCAGTTGCCGCAGGTGTGTTTTATGTAATGTGGTGGGCACACCTTGTAATTTTATTAACATTCCTTGTATATGTACCGCAGTCTAAACATTTCCATTTAATTGTCAGTCCGCTTAATGTTTACATGAATCGCTTAGATCGTACGGGGACATTAACACCAATTGATTTTGAGGCCTTAGAAAATGCTGAAAGCGAAGAGGATATGCCTTCTATTGGGGTAGGACGCATACAGGACTTCACACAAAAGCAAATGCTCGATCTATATTCTTGTGTAGAATGCGGACGTTGTACAAACATGTGTCCAGCAACAGGAACAGGAAAAATGCTGTCTCCTATGGATTTAATCGTAAAATTGCGTGACCATTTAACATTTACGGGAGCAGTCGTAACAAAGCAAAAACCATGGGTTCCTTATCAATTCTTTGCCAATACAAAGGGTAATCAGCTTGCAATGGCAGCTGGTGCTGAAGGTGCTGTAATTGAGGATATCTACAGTCCATCTTTAATTGGCGATGTCATTACAGAAGAGGAAATTTGGGCTTGTACGACATGTCGTAACTGTGAGGATCAATGCCCTGTAATGAATGAGCATGTTGATAAAATTATTGATCTACGTCGTTATCTAACAATGACTGAAGGGAAAGTAAATCCTGATGCTCAACGTGCAATGACGAATATCGAACGACAAGGTAATCCTTGGGGCTTGAACCGCAAGGAAAAAGAAAATTGGCGTGATCTAGATCCAACAATCCAAATTCCAACTGTAAAAGAGCTGAAAAAATCTGGCGAGGAAATGGAGTATTTATTCTGGGTTGGTTCGATGGGAGCTTTCGACAATCGCTCTCAAAAAATCGCTTTAGCATTCTGCCGTCTATTAAACGAAGCTGGTGTGAAGTTTGCAATCTTAGGTAATAAAGAGAAAAACTCTGGGGATACACCTCGTCGTTTAGGGAATGAATTCTTATTCCAAGAGCTAGCTACAGCAAATATTGATGAGTTTGAGAAAAATGACGTGAAGAAAATTGTAACAATCGATCCTCACGCCTACAATATCTTTAAAAATGAATATCAAGACTTTGGTTGGAAAGGTGAAGTGTATCATCACACTGAGTTATTAAATCAGTTGATTGAGGAAAATCGTCTAGCGCTAAACTATGAGGTTCATGAAACGATTGTTTTCCATGATTCTTGTTATTTAGGCCGCTACAATGATGTATATGATGCCCCACGTGAGATCCTTCGAGGAATCCCTGGCGTGAAGCTTGTTGAAATGGAACGTAACCGCGAAACAGCGATGTGCTGTGGAGCTGGTGGTGGATTAATGTGGATGGAAGAGCATGTAGGAAATCGCATTAACGTAGCTCGAACAGAACAGGCTCTTGCAACAAATGCATCAGTTATTTCATCGGGCTGTCCTTACTGCCTAACAATGCTAGAAGATGGTACAAAGGCAAAAGAGGTTGAAGACTCTATTGGAACATTTGATGTTGCAGAATTACTAGAACGTTCAGTGTTTGGTGAAAAAGTAAAGGCAGTTAATCCTTCTTCCGAAGAAACAGAAGAAACATACGAAGAAGTGGTAGCGTCTATAGAAAATGCTCGACAAGACGAGAATACGGAAGCGAACGCAGAAAAATGATTGCTATTGCAGAAATATTTTAGTTATCTGAAAAATATAAATTGCACAATAAAAAATTGTTTTGTAGAATAAGATTAAATGGGAATGGGAGTTGAGATAATAAACTCCCATTTTTCCTCGATAGAAGTCGAGCGAGCGTTCAGTCAATAATGCTTTGCAGCTTCATCGAGAACGTAAAACAAAAGGGGTGTTTTACTTGAATAGAGCTGTAATTTTAGCAGGGGCAAGAACTGCATTTGGTAAATTTGGAGGTTCATTATCAGCATTACATGCAAGTGATTTAGGTGCGATTGCAATTAAAGGGGCATTAGAGAAAGCAAATCTTGCACCTGGGCAAGTGGATGAGGTAATTTTAGGTTCTGTTTTACAAGGGGGACAGGGGCAAATTCCTTCTCGACAGGCTGCTCTGAAGGCAAATTTACCAACAGCAGTAAAAACAGAAACAATCAATAAAGTTTGTGCTTCAGGGATGCGTGCCGTGACATTAGCAGATCAATTGATTCGTTTAGGGGACGAAGAAGTGATTATTGCGGGTGGCATGGAATCTATGTCCAATGCACCATATTATCTTCTGAATGGTCGAAATGGTTTGCGTATGGGAGATTCTACAATGGTAGATGGCATGCTATATGACGGCTTAACATGTGCTTTCGATAAAGAAAGACCGCATATGGGTAGCTATGGTAATGCAACAGCTAAAGAGTTCTCGCTAAGTCGAGAAGAACAGGACACTTGGTCAGTACGCAGTCATGAACGTGCGCTAGCCGCAATTGAAAAAGGTTACTTTGCTGAAGAAATCGTACCAGTAGAGATTCCTCAACGGAAAGGTGATCCACTTATTGTTGATACAGATGAGGCACCAAGAGCAGGAACATCTTTGGAGGTACTGGCGAAGCTAAAACCAGCCTTTGACAAAGATGGCACGATTACAGCAGGTAATGCACCTGGGGTTAACGACGGTGCATGTGCACTTGTTGTCATGAGTGAGGAACGTGCAAAACGTGAAGGTAGAGAACCATTGGCAGTAATCGTTGGTCACGAAGAACTTGCGCTTGAGCCAGAAAACTTCCCACAAACACCAGGTCTTGTTATTAATAAATTACTGAAAAAGACTAATAAATCATTAGCAGATATTGATTTAATTGAAATCAATGAAGCCTTTGCAGCGGTAGCTTTAGTCAGCAAGCAGTTGGCAGATTTAGATGCAGAAAAAGTGAATGTTAATGGCGGTGCAGTTGCTTTAGGTCATCCTATTGGGGCATCTGGAGCACGTATCATATTAACACTTGCACAGGAATTGAAGCGTCGTGGCGGTGGCATTGGCATTGCCGCAATTTGTTCAGGCGGCGGCCAAGGTGATGCAATTATGATTGAAGTACCAAAAACAGGGGGACTGAACTAATGGGAATTCAAAAGGTAATGGTCATTGGTGCAGGGCAAATGGGCTCTGGTATTGCCCAAGTTTGTGCACAAGCAGGCTTTGATGTGAAATTGAACGATATCAAACAAGAATTTTTTGAGCGTGGTTTAGGGGTTATTACCAAAAATTTATCACGTGATGTAGAAAAAGGGCGTAAAACAGAAGATGAGAAGGCTGCTGTTCTAAGTCGAATTAGTATGTCACTAGATTTACAGGATGCTAGTGATGTAGATATTATCATTGAAGCAGCTGTGGAAAATATGGAAATTAAGCAATCCATTTTTAAGCAACTTGATGGCATTGCGCCAGCCCATGCTATTTTAGCTACGAATACATCTTCACTGCCTATTACAGAAATTGCAGCAGTAACAAAACGTCCAGAGCAAGTAATTGGTATGCACTTTATGAATCCTGTACCAGTTATGAAACTTGTTGAAATCATTCGAGGTTTAGCAACAACAGATGAAGTGTACAAAGCTGTTGAAGAGATGACGGTTAAATTATCGAAAACACCAGTAGAAGTGAATGATTTCCCAGGATTTATTTCAAACCGAATCCTACTACCGATGATTAATGAAGCAATTTATGCACTTTACGAAGGTGTGGCGACAAAAGAAGCAATTGATGATGTGATGAAGCTTGGTATGAATCATCCAATGGGGCCATTAACATTGGCAGATTTCATTGGATTAGATACTTGTCTTTACATCATGGAAATTTTACATGAGGGTCTTGGAGACAGTAAATATCGCCCTTGCCCACTGCTACGTAAATACGTTGCAGCTGGCTGGCTAGGTAAGAAATCAGGAAGAGGTTTTTACGTTTACGAGTAATCCTATGGGGATGGGGTTATTTAGATGTTTCGGGACAACTTAGAGGGGTGACATTATAGATGCATTTGCAATTTACAGATGAGCAAATTATGATGCGCGATATGGTTCGTCAATTTGCTCAGGAAAAAATTCAACCATGGGTGGCGCGAATGGAAGCGGGAGAATTTCCACGTGAACTTCTACAGCAAATGGGTGAACTTGGCTTAATGGGGATTACGACGCCAGAAGACTTAGGTGGCTCTGGCATGGATTTTACATCTTATATTATTGCGATTAATGAACTATCAAAAGTAAGCGCTGTAATGGGTGTTATTTTATCCGTCCATACTTCAGTTGGAACGAATCCAATTATTTACTTTGGGAATGACGAACAAAAGAAACGTTATGTACCAAAGCTTGCAACAGGCGAATATTTAGGCGCATTTTGTTTAACAGAACCAAGTGCAGGCTCAGACGCTGGCTCTTTACAGTCTAAGGCAGTGCGTGATGGCGATGATTATGTGATTAACGGCTCCAAAGTATTTATTACAAATGGTGGAGAAGCTGATGTGTATATTGTATTCGCCTCAACTAACCCAGCTGAAAAAACAAAGGGTATCTCAGCATTTATTGTTGAAAAGGGAACGCCTGGTTTAATCATCGGAAAAGATGAGCATAAGATGGGCTTACACGGCTCACGTACAGTTCAGCTGACATTCGATAATTGTCGCATTCCAGCTGACAACCTACTTGGGGAAGAGGGAGAAGGCTTTAAAATTGCGATGGCCAATTTAGATGTTGGACGAATCGGCATTGCAGCACAAGCGTTAGGAATTGCTGAGGCGGCACTAGAAGCGTCTACTGCCTATGCTAAAGAACGCATTCAATTTGGCAAGCCGATTGCCACGCAACAAGGTGTTGGATTTAAGATTGCGGATATGGCAACGGCAGTTGAATCTGCAAAACTGTTAGTCTATCGTGCAGCCGATTTACGAGCAAAAGGTTTATCATGTGGAGCAGAAGCTTCAATGGCTAAACTTTTCTCATCACGAACAGCGGTACAAACGGCAATAGAGGCTGTTCAAATATTTGGCGGCTATGGCTATACGGAAGATTATCCAGTAGAGCGCTATTTCCGCGATGCAAAGGTGACAGAAATCTATGAAGGTACAAGTGAGATTCAACGACTAGTCATTAGTAAACATTTACTGAAATAAAGCCTGATATTGCGAATGGTACAAAGTGATGTGTACCGTTCCAGAGTAAGGGAAAAACGCTCCTAATCTAAACTAACCATAATCAGGTAATACAAAACAGAGTCTAACTAAAAAGGGGAAATGGACAATGAACTTTCAGTTAACAGAAGAGCATGAACAATTACGTGAAATGATTCGTGATTTTGCTATAAATGAAGTGGCGCCAACAGCTGCTGAACGTGACGAAAATGAAGAATTTGACCGTGCGATTTTCGACAAAATGGCGGAGCTTGGGCTTACTGGTATTCCATGGCCTGAGGAATATGGTGGTGCAGGATTTGATTACCTTGCATATGTCATAGCTGTTGAGGAACTTTCACGTGTTTGTGCTTCGACTGGTGTAACTTTATCTGCACATACTTCACTGGCAGGTTGGCCACTTTACAAGTTCGGTACAGAAGAACAAAAACAAAAATACCTTCGTCCCATGGCTGAAGGCAAACATATTGGTGCGTATGGTTTAACAGAACCTGGCTCTGGCTCTGATGCGGGTGGCATGAAAACTTATGCAAAACGTGATGGCGATGATTATATTTTAAACGGCTCAAAAATCTTTATTACGAACGGTGGAGTAGCAGATACATATATTGTATTTGCAGTAACAGATCCAGAAGCAAAACATGGCACATCCGCATTTATCGTGGAAGCTGGATTTGAAGGTTTCTCTGTAGGGAAGAAAGAAAAGAAATTAGGAATTCGTTCATCTCCAACAACAGAGATTATTTTTGATAACTGTCGTGTTCCAAAGGAAAATCTATTAGGGGCTGAAGGGGAAGGCTTTAAGATTGCCATGACGACACTAGATGGTGGACGTAATGGTATTGCAGCTCAAGCAGTAGGAATTGCACAAGGAGCACTCGATGCAGCAGTTGACTATGCCAAAGAACGTGTGCAATTTGGTAAACCGCTCACTGCAAATCAAGGCATTTCCTTTAAATTAGCTGATATGGCAACGCAAATAGAGGCTTCTCGACTTCTTACATACCAAGCGGCATGGTTAGAATCTAATAACCTACCATATGGTAAGGCATCTGCAATGGCGAAATTAATGGCTGGCGATACAGCGATGAGTGTAACGACAGAGGCGGTTCAAGTATTTGGTGGTTATGGTTATACAAAAGATTACCCTGTAGAGCGCTTTATGCGTGATGCTAAAATTACACAAATTTACGAAGGTACGCAGGAGATTCAACGTCTTGTTATCTCGCGTATGCTAACGAAATAATTGATGACTGATAAAGATAAAAGGCCCCAAGTACAGTCAACCGTAAAAGATGAAAATCTAATCGCCATTCGTCGTGAACAAATGATTCAAGGAGCTATTAAGCTATTTAAAGAAAAAGGCTTTCACCGTGCCACGACGAGAGAGATTGCAAAAGCTGCAGGCTTTAGTATCGGTACTTTGTATGAATACATCCGAACGAAAGAAGACGTTCTATACCTTGTTTGTGACAGTATCTATCACCATGCGATGGAGCGTCTTTCAAGTTATGAGATTAAAGCAGGAACAATTGATGAGTTAAAAGAAATGATTCGGGAATACTTTCTGCAAATCGATAGTATGGTTGATGAGCTAACAATCATGTATCAAGAAACAAAATCATTGTCGAAAGAAGCACAACGCTATGTTTTTAGTAAAGAGTTTGAAATGGTTGCCACATTTGAACGCTTGTTACAGCGATGTGTGCAGTCTGGCGAACTAACAATGACAGATAAGCAAATCCATTTAGCAGCCAATAACTTAGTTGTTTCAGGACAAAGCTGGGCGTTTCGCAAATGGGCTTTACATCGTCAGCATTCTATTGACGAATTCATTGACATGCAAATCACCTTGTTCATTTCAGGCATAAAGGGGTTTTAATATTTTGTAAGGGGTTTGTCGGCAATTGCATATAGCGATATTGCAATTGCCGGCTTTTTTTATTCAATATGGGAGAGAGTGGGGATTTCATATGACAAAGGTAGAAGTATATCGTCCAAAAAATCACGTACGTTTTGTGACAGCATCGAGTCTTTTTGATGGACATGATGCTTCAGTCAATATTATGCGACGCATTTTACAATCGAGCGGTGTAGAGGTAATCCATTTAGGTCATAACCGTTCTGTTGAAGAAGTCGTGAATGCTGCGATACAAGAAGATGCACAAGGGATTGCTGTTTCTTCTTATCAAGGCGGACATATGGAATACTTTAAATATATGTATGATTTACTGCGTGAAAAAGGAGCACCACATATTAAAATTTATGGCGGTGGTGGAGGAGTTATTTTACCTCGTGAAATTAAAGAGCTTCATACGTATGGCATTGCAGGTATATTCTCACCAGAGGATGGCCGTGTTTTAGGGCTACAGGGAATGATTAATGAACAAATTAAAGGAACAGATTTTCCTACTGCAACAGGTAATTATTTAGAGAAATTAAAGGCTTTAACGACAGAGACGCCTGAAATTTTAGCCAATCTAATAACAGCAGCTGAGTCAAATGACGATGAAGCTACGAAAGAAATGCTAGCAGAGGCAAGAAAGCTTTCAAAAGGTACGCCTGTAATGGGGATTACGGGAACAGGTGGTGCAGGGAAATCATCCTTAACGGATGAACTAATTCGCCGCTTCCTAAAAGAATTCCCAGATAAACGTGTAGCCATTCTATCAGTCGATCCAACAAAGCAAAAAACGGGTGGAGCTTTGCTTGGGGATCGTATTCGCATGAACGCTATTTTTAATAATCGTGTTTATATGCGTAGTTTAGCAACACGTGGCTCACGTACTGAATTATCTGCATCAATTGGTGATGTGCTAGATGTAGTACGTGTAGCGGGTTATGACTTAATCATCGTAGAAACAAGTGGAATTGGTCAAGGTGATGCCGAAATTACTAAATACACGGATCTATCCATGTATGTCATGACAAGCGAATTCGGTGCACCTACACAACTTGAGAAAATTGATATGATTGACTTTGCAGATGTTATTGCGATCAATAAATTTGAGCGAAAAGGCTCAGAGGACGCCCTACGACAAGTACAAAAACAATATCAACGTTCACGCGAGCTTTGGGATGAATCACTTGATAACATGCCAGTCTATGGTACAATAGCTAGCCAATTTAATGACAAAGGAACAAATGCATTATTCGCTGCCCTTGTTAAAATAATTAACGAAAAAACAGGTTTTAATTGGGAAACAAGCTATGAGCAATTTGCGAAAACGCAAAAGCAAGATGTTATTATTCCAAACGATCGCCGTTATTATTTACGTGAGATTACGGACACTGTCCGTGGCTATCATAAAAAAACAGAGCAGCAGGTGGCATTTGCTCGTCGACTGTTCCAATTAGAAGGTGCTATTGCAGCCGTTCAAGAAAAAGCGCCAGATGATGTGCTTGTGGCATCGCTTACTTCTTTAGCAGAAGGTGTTAGAGATGAATTAACAGCAGAATCTAAGCGTATATTGGATAATTGGCAGGCATTAAAAGAAGCTTATGCTGGTGATGAGTTTGTGACTAAAGTTCGTGATAAAGAAATTCGTACCATCTTAAAAACAACTAGTCTTTCTGGCACGAAAATTCCAAAAGTAGCCTTACCGAAGTTTGAAGACTATGGGGAAATTTTGCGTTGGGTTTATAAAGAAAATGTTCCTGGCGAATTCCCATATACGGCGGGGGTTTTCCAATTCAAACGTGAGGGTGAAGATCCGAAGCGTCAATTTGCTGGCGAGGGAACACCAGAACGGACAAATAAACGCTTCCACTATTTATCAAAGGATGATGATGCAAAACGTTTATCTACAGCATTTGACTCTGTAACATTGTATGGGGAAGACCCAGATTACCGTCCAGATATTTACGGTAAGGTTGGAGAATCAGGTGTATCGATCTGTACACTAGAAGATATGAAAAAGCTTTACGCAGGCTTTGATTTATGTGCACCGTCTACATCTGTATCAATGACTATTAATGGACCAGCACCTATTATTTTAGCGATGTTTATGAATACAGCAATCGATCAACAAGTTCAATTACGTGAGCAAGAGCTAGGACGAACTTTGACAGTTGAAGAGTTTACCGAGACACGCGAAAAAACATTGCAAGTTGTACGTGGAACAGTACAAGCTGATATTTTAAAGGAAGATCAAGGACAGAATACATGCATTTTCTCAACAGAGTTTGCCTTACGTATGATGGGTGATATTCAGCAATACTTTATAGACCATAAAGTACGTAACTATTATTCTGTTTCCATTTCGGGTTATCATATTGCGGAAGCTGGAGCAAACCCTATTTCCCAATTAGCCTTCACCTTAGCTAATGGCTTTACGTATGTAGAGTATTATTTAAGTCGTGGCATGAATATCAATGACTTTGCACCAAATTTATCATTCTTCTTCTCAAATGGACTAGATCCAGAGTATACAGTAATCGGCCGTGTGGCACGACGTATTTGGGCTATTGTAATGCGTGATAAATATGGTGCTAATGAGCGCGCTCAAAAGCTAAAGTATCATATTCAAACGTCAGGGCGCAGTTTACACGCACAAGAGATTGATTTTAATGATATTCGTACAACATTACAGGCTTTAATGGCATTACAAGATAACTGTAACTCATTGCATACAAACGCCTACGATGAGGCCATTACTACACCTACGGAGGAATCTGTAAGACGTGCTATGGCAATTCAAATGATTATTACAAAAGAGCATGGTCTAGCAAAAAATGAAAACCCACTACAAGGCGCATTTATTGTTGAAGAATTAACAGATCTTGTGGAAGAAGCAGTTCTTGAAGAGTTTGATCGTATTAATGATCGTGGCGGTGTGTTAGGTGCTATGGAAACACAATACCAACGTGGTAAAATTCAAGAAGAATCTATGTACTACGAAATGTTAAAACATTCAGGGGAGTTACCAATCATTGGTGTTAATACTTACTTGAACCCAAATCCACCTTCAGATGCTGATATAGATAATATGGAAATTGCGCGTGCATCGACAGAAGAAAAAGAGACGCAAATTCGTAATTTACAAGCTTTTTGGAAAGCAAATGAAGAGGAAAGTGAAGCTGCGATTGCACGTCTACAAGAAGTGGCCGTCAATAATGGCAATATTTTTGCGGAGCTGATGGAGTCAGTAAAAGTAGCAAGTTTAGGACAAATTACAAAAGCTTTATATGAAGTTGGCGGACAATATCGTCGTAATATGTAAGCAAGGTTGTTCAAAACTTCTTGTTTTCTATTTCAAGTATCATGCTTCTCTAATTTCTAGTGTCTAGTCTTAAGATTAGGCACTTCTTTTTATTTTCGTTATAATAGAAATGTAAAAAAAGGGGAGGCGCAGTAGAGGATGAAATCAGCTATTCACTACATAATTATATTAGCTTTAGTATTGGGAGCCTTTTTCCTGTATAATAAGCAAATTGGCGCTATTCCTTTACTACTATTATCTGTCTATTTGTTTTATCTTGGAATAAAAAAAATGCGTAATATAAAAAACAGTAATTGAAGCTAGCAAAGGGGCTAAAACTTTGTATATAATGGGTATTATGCTTATTGTATGGAAAGTACCTTTTGCGTGGCCTTTTTTGCTGCGCTTGGAGAATAAAGCACCATGTAATTTTAAAACGTCCATTGTGATGAGGGAAAGGAAGTGCACGAATTGAATTTTCGTGAAATGACAAAGGAACAATTAACAGAAGAATCGTTAATTAACTTAGCTTATGCAATTTTAAATGAAAAACGTGCCTCAGTGTCTTTTAATGATTTATTAAAATTAATTCAAGAGCTTGTGGGCTATAGTGATGCAGAAATGAAATCCCGTCTGTTACAATTTTATACAGACATCAATATTGATGGTCGCTTCTTATATAATCAAGAAGCAGGCTGGGGCTTACGTGAATGGTTTAAAGTAGAGCAAATCGAAGAAGAAACAGCGCCTTCTGTTAAGACTCAAAAGAAAAAATCTAAAGCTGCCTTTGATGAAGAGGATCTTGATGAAGATGTAGACTTAGATGAAGAAGATATCGACTTTGATGAAGATTTTGAAGAGTTCATTGATGAAGAAGATCTTGAAGAAGAAGATGACGATAAAGAAGACATCGACTTTGATGATGAAGAGCTAGAAGAAATTGATGAAGAAATTGATGAAGAGTTTATCGATGAAGAGGAAGAAGAATTTGAAGAAGAAGAGGAAGAGATCTAATACAGTACTCTTAGAATTTTCTTTCTTTTAAGCTAGAAGCAAAAAATCTTGACTTCTATCACGGTTACGTTTAATCTTTTACTTGGGCTCCTTAAAAGAAGGAGAAAGACCGTGTATATAATACGCTCCCCCTGCAAACCTATGCAGGAGGAGCGTTTTTTTGTTTTTAACTTTAATCATTTTAGTTCTCCCATACTTTTAATATCGATATGAATATAAATGTTTTTAATTATTCATGATGTATAGTAAACGGTGACTGAATAGCTATTAGAGTTTTATGGTTTAAAGGAAAGTGGAAAAGAGATAGAACCGATTACAGCTTCGAATCGACTACATTTTGTAGACATTCTCGGCTTTTCTTTTTTTAGGGTATTAGAATGTAAATGGTTCTGATCCCCCCTAAACGCACTAATATTTTAGAACATCATAAGGAGGAATTTATTCATGACGAAGTATATTTTTGTAACAGGTGGGGTTGTATCATCACTTGGAAAAGGGATTGTTGCAGCATCTTTAGGCCGTTTATTAAAAAATCGTGGGTTAGAAGTGACGATTCAAAAATTTGACCCGTATATCAATATTGACCCAGGTACGATGAGTCCTTATCAACATGGTGAGGTTTTTGTAACAGATGATGGTGCTGAAGCAGATTTAGACTTAGGACACTATGAACGTTTTATTGATATTAACCTAGGGAAACATTCTACAGTAACTTCTGGTCGTGTTTACCAATCTGTATTACAGAAAGAACGTCGTGGAGATTATAACGGTGGAACTGTCCAAGTAATTCCTCATATTACAAACGAAATCAAAGATCGTATTCAACGTGCTGGTCGTGAAACAAACGCAGACGTTGTGATCACAGAGGTTGGTGGAACAGTAGGTGATATTGAATCATTGCCATTCCTAGAAGCCATTCGCCAAATGAAAACAAATTTAGGGCATAACAATGTAATGTATATTCACTGTACACTTATTCCCTATATTAAAGCAGCTGGTGAACTTAAAACAAAACCTACACAGCATTCTGTTAAAGAATTACGCTCTTTAGGTATTCAGCCAAATATTATCGTAGTTCGTACTGAACAAGAAGTACCACAAGAAATGAAAGAGAAATTAGCGTTATTCTGTGATGTTCAACCACATGAAATTATTGAATCTCGTGATGCTGAGCATTTATACGAAGTACCATTAAACCTACATGCGCAAGATATAGATGATATCGTTTTGGATCATTTTGGTATGGAAGCTCCAGAAGCAGATATGGAAGAATGGCGTGAGCTTGTAGAAAAAGTGAAGAACTTACCAAATAAAAGAAAGGTAGCATTAGTCGGGAAATACGTAGAACTACAAGATGCTTACATTTCTGTAGTTGAGGCATTAAAGCATGCTGGATATGCATATAATTCTGATATTGAAATTGACTGGATTAATGCAGAACACGTTGATGCTGACAATGTTGCCGCGCTATTAAAAGGTGCTGACGCTATTTTAGTACCAGGTGGCTTTGGTGATCGTGGTGTTGAAGGTAAAATTTTAGCAACACAATATGCACGTGAAAATAATGTTCCTTTCCTTGGCATTTGTTTAGGTATGCAATTAGCAACAGTAGAATTTGCACGTAATGTTCTTGGCCTAAAAGGTGCTCATTCTACAGAACTTGATGCAAATACAGAGTATCCAATTATCGACTTCTTACCAGATCAAAATGATACTGTAGATATCGGTGGTACTTTACGTTTAGGTTTATATCCATGTAAATTAAAGGATGGTTCAAAAGCAAGCAAAGCTTATGGTAAAGAGCTTGTTTATGAGCGTCATCGTCACCGCTATGAATTTAACAATGAATATCGTGAGGCAATGGAAGCAGCTGGCCTTGTCTTCTCAGGTACAAGCCCTGATGGCAAATTAGTTGAAATTATTGAGCTACCAGAAAACAATTTCTTTGTAGCCTGTCAATTCCACCCAGAGCTAGTGTCACGTCCTAATCGTCCACAACCATTGTTCCGCGACTTTATCGGCTCAACATTTAAATAATCAAAAAGAGTTGTCTCGTTATACACGAGACAACTCTTTTTAAGTTGATCACTACAATTCTTCTTCATCCAACCCAAGCATTTCATCATAAGCAATTTTGACAGCTTCATATACAAAGAGTCCTGCAAGTGCATGTGGTACAACAATACGTTGACCTAGATCATTTGGTATTAAACCGCCTTTAATGCGCGTAGAAACATACGTATAGGCTAAATCTGCAAGAGGGTTATCTCCACTAGCTGCTTCACTAGCTATAGCAGCAAAGGGAATAAATTGTGTATTTAATTTTTGGGCTAAGACGAGTGCTTCTTCATCATATGCACTACGAGTAAAAATGCAAACCCGATCAGCTTCTGTTAAGCTTGTGTCTGTAGTCCAAGGTGCTAACTTGCTAAAGGTTTCGACTGCTTGAAGTGCATTTAATTCCACAACCTGCATTTCTCCAAAGCAAGCAAAATAGACGTTTCCTTCGCCGATTGCGGCTTGTGCTAATAACCTTGCTGTCTCCTCGATAGCAACTTCTTCATTTTGTGTAATTCTTTGTAATAATCCACTTAATTGTGTTGTTAGAATTTTTGACATGTTCCCACCTCTATTCATATTATAGAGGGTAAAAGGTAGAAAGCAAAAGCAGATAATTTATAATACTAGAAGGTATTAAGCTGAAAAAGGAGAATTATACATAATAAAGAAAGTTTTTGTGTAAGAATAAAACTAAAAAGGGCGGAATGCGATGTGAAACGATTACTAATTGTCGATGATCAGCAGGGAATTCGTTTACTTTTAAATGAAGTGCTGAAAAAGGAAGGATATATTACATATTTAGCAGCGAATGGTTCAGAGGCATTAAAGTATGCAGACGAACAAGAGATGGATTGTGTTTTACTGGACATGAAAATTCCAGGAATGGATGGTATTGAAATTTTGAGACGTTTAAAAAAGAAATTTCCGAAGCTGCCTGTTTTTATGATGACAGCATACGGAGAATTGGATGTTGTGCAAGAAGCGTTAGAATTAGGAGCCATTCGTTACTTTACAAAACCGTTTGATATTTTCGAAGTGCGTGATGAAGTAAATAAAGCTTTACAAGTTTAAAAAGCAGGCAGTGGACACACGGCCTGTTTTTTTATGTTGATTAATAGCCTCTGCATTTCAGGTGAGAGGACTTCGTTGCGTTACCCTTCAGCCGCTCCGTTACGCTCCGCTTTCGGGTAGAAAATAATAGCCCCTGCTTTTCAGGGGCTAGGACTTCGTTGCGTTACCCTTCACTTCGTCAACCCTGCCGCTACGTTACCCTCCGCTTTCGGGTAGAAAATAATAGCCCCTGCTTTTCAGGGGCTAGGACTTCGTTGCGTTACCCTTCACTTCGTCAACCCTGCCGCTACGTTACCCTCCGCTTTCGGGTAGAAAATAATAGCCCGTGCTTTTCAGGGGAGTAGGACTTCGTTGCTTTACTCTTCACTTCGTCACCCTGCCGCTCCGTTACACTCCGCTTTCGGGTAGAAAATAATAGCCCGTGCTTTTCAGGGGAGTAGGACTTCGTTGCTTTACTCTTCACTTCGTCACCCTGCCGCTCCGTTACACTCCGCTTTCGGGTAGAAAATAATAGCCCCTGCTTTTCAGGGGCTATTATTTTTGCTATGATTGAGGAGCATGTTTATGTAGAAAGAATAGTCCTATGAGGAGGATTTTTAGTATGGCATTAGTATCTATGAAAGAGATGTTAATTAAAGCAAAAGCAGAAGGTTATGCTGTTGGTCAATTCAACATTAATAACCTTGAATGGACTCAAGCAATTTTACAAGCAGCTGAAGAAGAAAAATCTCCAGTGATTCTTGGTGTTTCTGAAGGTGCAGGTAAATATATGGGCGGATTTATTTCTGTTGTTCATATGGTAAAAGGTTTAATGGAATCTTACGGTACTACAGTTCCTGTAGCAATTCACCTTGACCATGGTTCTAGCTTTGCAAAATGTAAAGAAGCAATTGATGCAGGCTTTACTTCCGTGATGATTGATGCATCACATCACCCATTTGAGGAAAATGTGAAAATTACTTCAGAAGTAGTAGAATACGCACATGCTAAAGGCGTTTCTGTGGAAGCAGAATTAGGAACTGTTGGTGGAGATGAAGATGGCGTAATCGGTGGTATTATTTACGCTGATCCAGAAGAATGTCGCAAAATGGTTGAACTAACTGACATTGACTGCTTAGCGCCAGCACTTGGCTCTGTACACGGTCCTTACAAAGGAGAGCCAAACTTAGGCTTTAAAGAAATGGAGGAAATCTCTAAATTGGCAGACCTTCCACTTGTTTTACATGGTGGTACAGGTATCCCAACAAAAGATATCCAACGTTCTATTTCATTAGGTACGGCTAAAATCAACGTCAATACTGAAAATCAAATTGAAGCAACAAAAGTAATTCGTGAAATTCTTGACAACGACAAAGTTGTTTACGACCCTCGTAAATTCCTTGGTCCAGCACGTGAAGCCATCAAAGCTACGGTTATTGGTAAAATTCGTGAATTTGGAAGTGCACAAAAAGCATAATTTTTGCATTTAATATGTTACAAAAGCATAGATAAATACACATAATAAGAGAAGTGTTGATGCTTTCAATCGACCTTCTCTTGTTTTTGAAATAAAGAAATTTTGGAAAATATTTAATAATATAAGAAAAATGATCAGGAGGAAATAATAATATGAAATTTTTCATTGATACAGCAAACTTTGAAGAGATTAAAGAGGCACATGCATGGGGTATTTTATCAGGAGTGACAACAAACCCATCGTTAGTGGCTAAAGAAGAGAATGTTTCTTTCCATGATCGTCTTCGCGAAATCGCTGAGCTTGTTGATGGCTCTGTAAGTGGGGAAGTTATTGCACTTGATGCAGAAGGAATGATTAAAGAAGGTTTGGAGTTAGCTGCTATTGCGCCAAACATCACAGTAAAGCTACCTATGACACCAGCTGGATTAGAGGCATGTCGTTTCTTTGCAAACAAAGGTATTAAAACTAACGTAACATTAATTTTTAGTGCTAACCAAGCATTAATGGCTGCGCGTGCAGGTGCTACATACGTATCACCATTTATCGGTCGTTTAGATGACATTGGTCAAAATGGTGTTGAGTTAATTGAAACAATTGCAGATATTTTTACAATCCATAATATCGATACACAAATTATCGCTGCCTCTGTCCGTCACCCTCAACACGTTACAGCAGCAGCTTTAGCAGGTGCACATATTTCAACTACCCCGTTTAAAGTATTAAAACAGCTTTTCCACCATCCATTAACTGAAAAAGGAATTGAAGGATTTTTAGCGGATTGGAATAAGAGAAAAGGCGAATAATAAGATTATAAAGTGTGCAAATTGCAAAAATACTACTTTCCAATCATGAGGGAGAACGCAAAATGGATGTTTATAAAATTACTGGCGAAAATCGTCTACAAGGTACAATTAAAGTTAGTGGTGCAAAAAATAGTGCAGTCGCCTTAATTCCTGCATCAATTTTGGCGAACTCTCCAGTGACTATTGGAGGGATACCCGAAATTTCAGATGCTTGGACGTTAAAGGCTCTATTAGAGGAAATTGGTGGGGAAGTTTCATTTGAGAATGGGAAAATGACAATCGATCCAACAGAGATGATTGCATTGCCCTTACCAAACGGCAACGTTAAAAAGTTACGTGCTTCTTATTATTTAATGGGTGCTATGCTTGGACGTTTCAAAAAAGCAGTTATTGGTTTACCTGGAGGTTGTTTTTTAGGACCTCGACCTATTGATCAACATATAAAGGGCTTTGAGGCTTTAGGAGCTAAAATTACGAATGAACATGGAGCCATTTATTTACGTGCAGATGAGTTAATTGGGGCAAAAATTTATTTAGATGTAGCAAGTGTTGGGGCTACGATTAATATCATGCTTGCTGCAGTCCTTGCTAAGGGACGTACTGTCATTGAAAATGCTGCAAAAGAACCTGAGATAATTGATGTTGCGACACTTCTAACAAATATGGGTGCCAATATTAAAGGTGCAGGTACAAGTGTCATTCGTATCGAAGGCGTAGAAGAGCTACATGGTACTGAACATACGATTATACCTGATCGCATTGAGGCCTCCACATTTTTAATTATGGCTGCAGCAGTTGGTGATGGTATAACGATCGATAACGTTATTCCACTGCATTTAGAAGCAATTATTGCCAAGCTTCGTGAAATGGGTGTGAAAATTGAGATTGGTGAAGAAAGTATTTATGTGCCAAAAACAGACCTCTCAACATTACAGGCAGTGGATGTTAAAACATTGGTATACCCTGGATTCCCAACGGATATTCAACAACCGCTTGCCGTGTTAATGTCACAAGCATTTGGTTCCTCAAAAGTAACAGATACTATTTACACAGCTCGTTTCAAGCATATTGATGAGCTTCGTCGTATGAATGCAGATGCTCGTGTAGAAGGAAACACAGCAATTATTAAAGGGCCAAGTAGATTACATGGCTCAACTGTAACAGCTACAGATCTTCGTGCTGGAGCAGCTTTAGTGTTAGCTGGACTCTTAGCAGAAGGAGAAACTGAGATTCAGGATATCTATCATATCGAACGTGGTTATAGCTCACTTATTGAGAAATTACGTGATTTAGGCGCGGATATTCGACGTGAAACAATTGTGGCACGTGTAGCTGAGACAAAGGAATAATGAGAGCTAAAAGTTTTCAACCAATTATGTTACAATAGAGGTAATTTGAATGTTTTGGCACGAAAAGGTGCCCATAACGGGAGGCAAAGCAACAATGGAACGTAGTTTATCGATGGAAGTAGTACGAGTAACAGAAGCAGCAGCAATCGCATCCGGGAAATGGATGGGGCGCGGTTTGAAAATTGAGGCAGATGATGCAGCAACAACAGCGATGCGCAAAATGTTCGATACAATTCCAATGCATGCTACAGTAGTAATTGGTGAAGGCGAAATGGATGAAGCACCAATGCTTTATATTGGTGAAGAACTTGGTTTACGAAATGGTGGTCCTAAAGTAGATATTGCAGTGGATCCTTTAGAAGGTACAAATATTGTAGCAAAAGGTACAAATGGTGCTATGACAGTTCTTGCTATTGCAGATAAAGGGAATCTGTTAAATGCACCAGATATGTACATGGAGAAAATTGCTGTAGGACCAGAAGCAGCGGGCAAAGTGGATATCAATGCTTCGGTCACTTATAACTTATTACAAGTAGCAAAAGCTAAAAATAAAGATATTTCGGATGTTGTAGCTACTCTTTTAGATCGACCACGTCACCAAGCGATTGTTGATGAAATTCGTGAGGCTGGTGCACGTATTAAATTTATCCAAGATGGCGATGTTGGTGCTGCAATCAATACGGCCTTTGATGAAACAGGCATTGATATTATGTTTGGAACAGGCGGTGCACCTGAGGGTGTTATTGCGGCAGTAGCTTTAAAATGTCTTGGTGGCGACTTCCAAGCAAAACTAGTACCAGAAGATGAAGAGCAATTAGAACGCTGCACAAAAATGGGTGTGGATGTTGAAAAAGTACTTTATTTAGATGACCTAGTAAAAGGTGACGATGCTATTTTTGCAGCGACAGCTGTAACAGATTGCGAGCTTTTAAAGGGTGTTCAATATAAAGGTGCTTATGCCTTAACTCATTCAGTAGTTATGCGTGCTAAATCTGGTACAGTTCGCTTTGTTGAAGGCCGTCACGCTCTTGAGAAAAAACCTAGATATTAATGTTATTTTCTTCTAAAATATACCTAGTACATCTCTTGTGCTAGGTACCTTCTTCTTTAAATAACCATCCCATATTTTTAAGGCAATGTTTAGTTATATGGTGGAAAGTATTCCAAAAGATATTATTAAAGGCAACCATATAAGCGTTAGCAGAGCCAAGCGTAAACTTCAATGATAACCCCATTAAATTGAATTATATTTTGAAAAAGACTGGAGTTGTGCATATGTCTGCATTGACAATCGCTCAATTAGAAAACATGACGTTAAAAGAGCTTTACGCCCTTGCACGCCAATATAAAATTTCTTATTATAGCAAGCTAACGAAAAAAGAATTGATATTTGCTATTTTGAAAACGCGTTCAGAGCAAGAGGGCTATTTCTTTATGGAAGGCGTACTAGAAATTGTTTCGCAAGAGGGCTTCGGCTTCCTTCGACCAATCAACTACTCACCGAGTAAAGAAGATATTTATATTTCTGCATCCCAAATCCGTCGCTTTGATTTGCGTAATGGGGACAAGGTTTCAGGAAAGGTGCGTCCACCGAAGGAAAATGAGCGCTATTATGGCCTATTACAAGTAGATGCTGTCAATGGCGAAGATCCTGAAGTAGCGAAAGAACGAGTTCATTTCCCAGCACTAACACCTTTATATCCAAATCGACAAATTAAACTAGAAACAACACAACGCAATTTATCCACACGTATAATGGATTTAGTGGCACCTGTAGGCTTTGGACAACGTGGATTAATTGTTGCTCCACCAAAGGCAGGGAAAACGTCTTTACTAAAAGAGATTGCAAACGCTATTACAACCAATCATCCACAAGCAGAGTTAATTGTCCTACTGATTGATGAACGACCTGAGGAAGTGACGGATATTGAACGTTCTGTCAATGCAGATGTTGTCAGCTCAACATTTGATGAAGTACCTGAGAACCACGTCAAAGTGGCTGAAATAGTATTAGAACGTGCGCGACGTTTAGTGGAACATAAGCGTGATGTAATCATTTTAATGGACTCCATTACACGTTTAGCTCGTGCTTATAACTTAGTGATTCCACCGAGTGGACGTACACTTTCTGGTGGTATTGATCCTGCTGCGTTCCATAGACCAAAACGTTTCTTTGGTTCAGCTCGTAATATTGAAGAAGGCGGTAGTTTAACAATTTTAGCGACGGCTTTAGTAGATACAGGATCTCGTATGGATGAAGTTATCTATGAAGAATTTAAGGGAACAGGGAACTTAGAGCTTCATCTTGATCGTCAGTTAGCAGAACGCCGTATATTCCCTGCACTTGACATTCGTCGTTCGGGTACACGTAAAGAAGAGCTTCTTCTGGAGCCAGAACAACTTGAAAAGCTATGGGCGATTCGTAAAACATTTTCTGATGCACCAGATTTTGCAGAGCGCTTCCTGAAAAAAATACGTACAACAAAATCAAATGAAGAATTTTTTGAAAAGCTAAATGAAGATATGAAAAAAGCAACAAAGGGTAAGGGACTTTTATAAATGGCATCACCATTGACAAACAAATTGTCAATGGTGATTTTTTTTGTATATGTTTATTTTATATATGTATATTGAAATTGATAATCATTATCAATATAATGGTAAGTAAATATGTTCTGAAGGAGACGAAGATGAATTATGATACCTATATGCTTCTTTGGCAAAATGCATTTATCCAGTTGAAGCAAATCGATTACATAAATAAATCAGACATTCATGTGTCAAAGGTTTTAACATATAGCTCGTTTCTTATTGTCACAGCAGGCGATGCACAGATTGTCATTGATGATCAATCTTATCATGTGCAGCGCTTCAGTATTTTTCATATAGGAAAATCTCAATATCTTCACATTAGGGTACAGCAAAGTGTTAGCTATTTTCTCATTAGCTATAAGGGAGATGTCATGTACAAAGATGCCTTTATACAGCATTTGCACATGCACTATCAACCATTTCAAACACATTTCTCTTGTGTACCCGCAAATCCGATAGTCATTCACGGCATCCTTCAAGATATGTATAGCAAATGGCAATCTGGCTCTATACAGGAGCATTTATCTGTAAGGGCGTCCTTCTATGAAATTATCTATCATGTCTTTCGAGAATTAGTAGAAGGACAAGGGAAACCACATGAAATTGATAAGGCGGAAGCCGCACGATTATTTATAAAGCAACACATTCATCAACCATTATCTATCCAGACATTAGCAGATATGCTTCAGATTAGTACACGGCATTTATTACGCATCTTTAAAGCACGCTATGAAATAGGCCCACAAATATATTTACAACAATTGAGAATAGAGCAGGCTAAGCAGTATTTATTAACCAATCAATATGGCATAAAAGAAATTGCCATATCTCTTGGATTTGAAGATGAATATTATTTTAGTCGTGCTTTTAAAAAAGCAACAAATCTGGCTCCAAGTAGCTTTAGGCTGAAATATGCATCTAATATGTCCGAAATTGCCATTACAAATGAGAATCATTTTCAATACAATAATAATCAGCTCGCGCAAGCAAAACGATTTGAGAATGGAGAAAATGAAATCATGATGAAGAAGATGATTCACCATATAAAGCTTCCTTTTTTATTAAGCCTGTTCGTTTTACTAGCAGCGTGTAATGAAGAGACAAGCCAATCTAAGGTTGATGAACCAACTTCGCCCGAGAAGGCAGAGACTAGAACCGTAACAGATGATAGTGGACGTGAAGTAGAAATTCCAATGAAGGCAGAGAGAGTCGTAACTGATTGGTATCTGGGACAAATTTTAGCGTTAGATGTTGTACCAGTCGGAGGCGTAACGGCTAACCTTGATTATGCTGCTTTCTTAAAGCGACACTATAAGGATGGAGAAATTACGAATATTGGTACAGATGGTAAGGTGTCATTAGAAAAAGTTTTAGAGTTAAAGCCAGATTTGATTATTACTTGGAATGTGGAAGATGTAGCAAAGTATGAAAAAATTGCTCCCACAATTGTTTTCGCTGAAGATGCCCATCGATCAGCGACTGAGGAGATTAAGGCAATGGGAAATTACTTAGGAAGACAAGCAGAGGCTGAGGCTTTTACAAAAGAATTTGAAGATCGGATCGCCAAAGCTAAAGAAAAAATCATGGATGTGATTCCAAAAGGATCTACATTTACTATTTATGAAATGTTTGAAAAAAATGCAACGATTATAGGGAAATCTAGTGTTTCGGGCGGTAGAGCACTCTATCAAATTTTAGACATGTTGCCTCAAGAAAAGGTGCAGGAGCTGTTTGATACAAAGGAAGGAAATAATGGACGCTATGAGATTTCCTATGAGGTAGTAGAGGACTATGTAGGTGACTATAACTTCATGATTAATTTCTTTAACAAAGATGGCCAGTTACCAGTAACATGGACAAACTTAGATGTCGTTAAAAATAATCAAGTATTAGAGCTTCCATCTGAATATTATTTTGCCTCTGACCCACTCTCTGGCTTACACCAAGCTGAAGAACTAGCTGACAAAATCGTTGAATTTACAAAGGCTCATCAACAATAACTGAGATAACAGGAGAGCTATTGTTGATAGCTCATTTATAGATACGTAAAACGAGATCATAATAGGAGGCTACACCATGTTATTACGGCGTTTTTTTTCATATTATAAGCCCTATAAAGGTTTATTTATTTTAGATTTTAGCTGTGCCATATTAGTGGCATTAATAGAGCTTGCGTTTCCGATTGTTTTAAATAAAGTAATTGATGATATTCTGCCAGATGGGGAATTAAAGTGGATTATTATGGCAAGCTTATTGCTGTTTGCATTATATATTTTTAACTCCATTCTACATTTTATCGTTTCGTATTGGGGACATATGCTGGGCATTAATATTGAAACAGATATGAGAAAAGAATCCTTTAGTCATGTGCAAAAGTTATCCTTTAGATATTTTGATAACAACAAAACAGGGCATCTTGTTTCTCGTTTAACAAATGATTTGATGGATATTGGTGAACTTGCTCACCATGGTCCAGAGGATATCTTTATTGCAGCTATGACGATCATTGGAACATTTGGTGTCATGTACTATATTGATCCAACCTTTACGATTCTTATTTTCTTACTTGTACCGATTATCTTAATCTTAACTATTATTTTCGGAAAATTAATGTCCAAGGCATTCCGTCAAATGTTTGGAGATATCGCAGATTTCAATGCACGTGTTGAAAACAATGTAAGTGGTATTCGTGTTGTACAAGCTTTTACAAATGAAGATCATGAAATTAAACGCTTTAAAGTAAATAATGAAAGATTCCGTATGACAAAGCTTTTTTCCTATAAAGTAATGGCTTGGAATGAAGCAATTTCAGGCATACTCACGAAGGTATTATCACTCTTTACTTTATTTGTTGGGGCTTATTTTGTATTAAATGGGCATTTAACAAATGGTGATTTTATCGCATTTATTTTACTTTCAGGTATTCTCTTAGGACCAATTAACAAAATCAATATGTTTATAGAAAGCTATCCAAAGGGCATGGCAGGATTTAGGCGCTATATTGAATTCCTCGAAACGGAGCCCGAAATTGCAGACCGTCCAGAAGCGAAAACAATCGATGAAATTGATGGTGAAATTACTTTTTCTAATGTATCGTTTGGCTACGCTGCCAATAATCGTGCCTTACATCAAATTAATTTAAAGGTACGTCCTGGTGAAACGGTTGCCTTAGTAGGACCTTCTGGTGCAGGGAAATCTACGATCTGTAGCCTATTGCCACGTTTTTATGAGGTGAATGAAGGCTCCATTAAGATTGATGGTGTTGATATACGAGATTTTAAATTGCAATCTTTACGTTCGCATATCGGGATTGTCCAGCAAGATGTCTTTTTATTCGATGGTACCATTCGTGAAAACATAGCCTATGGGGATTTAAATGCCAGCGAAGAAGATATTTGGTATGCCGCACAACGAGCACAACTGACGGATGTAATCAATGCTTTACCAGAGGGCATGGATACACTCATTGGTGAACGTGGTGTCAAATTATCAGGCGGACAAAAACAAAGATTATCAATTGCACGTATTTTCTTGAAAAATCCAAAAATCTTAATACTAGATGAAGCAACATCTGCATTGGATACAGAAACAGAACAAGCTATCCAACAAGCCTTAAACGAGCTTTCTATCGGTCGTACTACATTAGTGATTGCCCACCGTTTAGCAACGATTAAGGATGCAGACAGAATTGTTGTGGTATCGAAAAAGGGCATTATTGAAGAAGGCACACATGAGCAATTAATGGAACGCCAAAATGCTTACTATGGCTTGTATACAGCCCAATTTGGTTTACAAATGTAAAAGTAATAGCATTCTCAAAAGTGAAAGGAAGTTAAAAATGTCAGTACTAGAAATAGATCATGTTGCGATTGGTTATTCCTCAGCGCTCATCGTCAATGATTTAAGTGTGGAGATTCCGAAAGGCCAGATCTCCACGATTATTGGTCCAAATGGTTGTGGCAAATCTACTTTATTAAAGGCTGTTGCACGTGTATTACGCACACAAAATGGAGCTGTCTATTTAGATGGCAAAGCTATACATCAATTAAAAACAAAAGAAGTGGCCAAAAGAATGGCTATTTTACCTCAAACAGCAACTGCACCAGGAGGATTAACGGTTTTTGAACTGGTATCCTATGGTCGTTTTCCTCATCAAGTAGGGTTTGGTACATTGCAAAAGGAAGACTATGAATATATCCATTGGGCTATTGATGTTACGGGGCTAAGAGAATTTAGTGATCGACCAATCGAAGCATTATCAGGTGGTCAGCGTCAGAGAGTGTGGATTGCTATGGCATTGGCGCAAGGCACAGATATTTTAGTACTGGATGAACCAACAACTTATTTAGATTTAGCACATCAGCTCGATATTTTATTGTTGCTACAAAAGCTAAATAAAGAAGAAGGGCGAACAATTATCATGGTTTTACATGATTTAAATCATGCATCACGCTTCTCTCATTTTATGATGGCCATGAGAGACGGCAATTTAATGGTGAATGGCAGTCCAAAAGAAGTGATGACAAAAGAAAATTTACAAAGGGTATTTAATATCGATGCAGAAATGGCAGTATGTCCCTATAGTGAAAATCCAATCTGCCTATCTTATCAGCTGTACGATATGAAAAAATAAAAGCTAGTTGGAAGTTATGAGGAGGAAATAAAATGACTACGTCGACAGGAGTAGGAGAGCTCCACGATTTAGAAGAGCTACAGAAGCGATCTCATCCGATCCGTGGAGTAGTGGCTTTAATCATAGGAGTAATTGGATTATTATTTGCCATTGGCTTATCAATTTCTTTTGGTGCAGCAGATATTTCATTGGGTACTGTTTGGACAGCAGTTACCCATTTTTCACCAGAATTAACAACACATCAAATTATCCATGATATTCGCTTACCACGGGTACTTGGAGCAGCGTTAGTCGGTGCAAGCTTCGCGGTAGCGGGTGCGATTATGCAGGGGATGACACGGAACCCTTTAGCTGACTCAGGGTTATTAGGCTTGAACTCAGGAGCTGCCTTTATGTTAGCCGTATGTTTTGCCTTTTTCCCTGGGCTACCCTATATGTATTTAATTTTATGGTCCTTTGTAGGTGCAGGTCTTGGTGTGGCCATCGTTTATGGTATTGGCTCGCTTTCTAAAGGTGGCTTAACACCTATGCGACTAGTTTTAGCAGGAGCTGCTGTTAGTGCATTACTTGGAGCGCTCGGAGAAGGGATTGCTCTTTATTTTCGTATCGGACAAGACCTCGCATTTTGGTATGCGGGTGGTGTTTCGGGTACAAAATGGAGCCATCTACAAATCTTATCTCCATGGATACTTGTTGCGATGATAGGAGCTCTTATCCTATCGCGTTCCATCACCGTACTGAGCTTAGGTGAAGAAATTGCAGTCGGGCTAGGGCAACGTACTGCTGTGGTTAAAGTATGGGGAATGATCATTGTTTTAGTTTTAGCGGGTGCAGCAGTTTCTGTTGTCGGTGCGGTTGGTTTTGTAGGATTAATTATCCCTCATTTAACCAGATACATAGTTGGTCATGATTATCGCTGGATCATCATTTGTTCCTTGGTATATGGAGCATTGCTTGTTGTGTTAGCTGATTTAGTAGCACGTGTTATTAATCCACCTTATGAAACACCCATTGGTGCGCTTATAGCCTTTATTGGAGTACCATTCTTCCTTTATTTAGCTCGAAAAGGAGGGAAAGAACTATGAGTAACAGCTATTTAACACCAAGTCAGCTGAAGGCGAAAAGGAAAAATTTTTCCATCCTTGCTACGCTCATTGTGTTAATCGTTATTACCTTTGTCATAAGTATGAATACAGGTGTCATTAAACTGACACCAATGGAGGTTCTTTGGACTCTTTTTGGTCAAGGTGACGCACAACAGCAGCTTATCTTATATGAATTCAGACTTCCTAGAATTGTGATTGCTGTATTAGTAGGTATGGGTTTAGCTATATCAGGCGCTATTTTACAGGGCATTTCTAAAAATGCCTTAGCAGACCCAGGAATCCTAGGTATTAATGCGGGAGCAGGTCTAGCCGTTATGCTCTATGTGTCATTTTTCCCCACTACGAAAGCAGCACCTGTTTATTTACTGCCGATACTGGCTTTTGTAGGAGCAGGTTTGACAGCTGTACTGATTTATTCACTTTCTTATCGACGTCATGAGGGGATTACACCAATGCGTTTAATTTTAACTGGGGTAGCTGTGGCAGCAGGGATTAGCTCGGCTATGATTGTGCTAACACTACGTCTATCACCAGAGAATTATCAATTTGTAGCAACATGGTTAGCAGGTAGCATTTGGGGCTCAAATTGGAGATTTGTTCTGTCGTTATTACCATGGTTAGTTATCTTATTGCCATTCGTCTATTCAAAATCACGTGTATTAAACATATTGAATTTAGGTGAATTAACAGCAGTAGGACTAGGTGCCTCGATTGAAAAAGAGCGACGCTGGTTGTTGGCTGCTGCTGTTGGTTTGGCTGGAGCTAGTGTTTCTGTAAGTGGTGGTATTGGTTTCGTAGGACTTGTTGCGCCACACTTAGCTCGACAGCTTGTTGGGGCCAAACACCAGTTTTTATTGCCAACTGCAGCATTATTAGGAGGGTTTTTAGTGTTAATGGCTGATACAATTGGTCGTTCCATTTTAGAACCTTCAGAAATTCCAGCAGGGATTGTGGTAGCAGTTTTAGGAGCACCCTATTTCTTGTATTTACTAGCACGATTAAAAGAGTAAATAGCACTTTTCCCTTTCTCCATGAGGGGAAAGAATAGACGGTTATTAGATTAATTCTTGTCAAACAATTTACGTTTGAATAGATTAGAAGGGGATGGAGAAGAGGAGATGTCAGAGGAACTATATGATGTAACGATTGTTGGTGGTGGTCCAGCAGGGCTTTATACTGCCTTTTATAGTGGAATGCGAGATTTAAAAACGAAAATTATCGAGTATAGCTCACAACTAGGTGGTCGTATGCTAATATATCCTGAAAAAATGATTTGGGATGTAGGTGGAGTAACACCTATTTTAGGTGATCAGCTTATCAAACAACTTGTGGAGCAAGCTGAAACCTTTGATCCAACGGTTGTCTTAAATCAAAAAGTGGAAAAATTAGATAAGCAACAGGATGGAACATTTATTTTAACATCCTCTACAGGAGAAAAGCATTATTCCAAAACGGTTATTTTAGCAGTAGGCTATGGCGTCCTTTCTATGCAAAAGCTTGAAATTGAAGGAGCGGATCGCTACGAAGTAACGAATTTACATTATACAATTCAGGAATTAGAAATCTTCCGAGACAAGCATGTGTTGATTTCAGGTGGTGGTAATTCAGCGGTTGATTGGGCAAACGAGCTAGAGTCAATTGCCGCAAGCGTCACAATTGTTCATCGTCGAGATGATTTTGGTGGACATGAAAAAAATGTCTTACGTATGAAAGAATCCTCAGTCCATGTAAAAACGCCCTATGAAGTCGTTCAATTGCATGGGGACGGTGATTTAATTCAATATGTATCCATTGTCAATAAAGATACCGATGAAATGGAACGAGTGAAGGTAGATGCTGTCATTGTCAATCATGGCTTAAAATGTGATTACGGTGCGCTTGAAGAATGGGGATTAAACATCCAGGATGGCGTAGCGATTGTTAATGAGAATCGGGAAACGAACGTAGCAGGTATCTATGGAGCTGGCGATTTTATTGATCACCCTAGTAAAGTTAGATTAATAGCTGGTGCATTTACCGATGGAATACTAGCATTAAATAGTGCAAAACTATACTTGGAGCCAGATGCACCGAAAGTAGCCTATGTATCTTCACATAATATTCGCTTTAAAGAGCGAAATGAGAAAATTGGGTTAGTAGACAATGATTATCGTGAAGTTCGAGGTTAGGTATTAGGGATAGTTTGTTTTTAATATTTTTTACTTGAAAAAAATAAAATGCCTATGCTATACTTCAAAAGTATGCAACGTGTACATATGTAGCTGACGTTCCACTTCGACACAAATTTTGTAGTCGACATATTCGGGCTATGTAAGGTACAGTTCGATAATACTCTGTTCCAGATGGTTCAGGGCGAGAGGAGAAAACGAATATGAAACAAGGAATTCATCCAGACTACAAAGAAGCAACAGTAACTTGCTCTTGTGGGAACACTTTCAAAACTGGTTCAGTAAAAGAAAACATCGTTGTCGAGTTCTGCAACGAATGTCACCCATTCTACACTGGCCGTCAAAAATTCGCGTCTGCTGATGGTCGCGTGGATCGTTTCAACAAAAAATACGGTCTTAAAAACTAATGTTAGTTTAATACCTGCCAAGCATGCGCTTGGCAGGTATTTTTTTCAGTAAATAATACACGTTGATGCAAGTCTTTTCAAAATCCAGATTGACACAAAGAAAGGGAGAAGACAAAATGGCACAGCTATATTTTAAACATGGTGCAATGAATAGTGGGAAGTCAATAGAAATTCTAAAAGTTGCCCATAATTATGAAGAACAACAAAAACCTGTAATGATGTTTACTTCAGGTCTAGATACTCGTGATGAGGTGGGCTTTGTTTCCAGTCGAGTAGGTTTACGACAACAAGCCATTCCTGTTTATGAAGATACAAATATTTTTGAAATAGTGAAAACTAATGCTGTCAAACCTTATTGTGTGCTTGTGGATGAAGTTCAATTTCTAAAAAAAGCACATGTTTTACAGCTAGCTAACATTGTAGATAAATTGGACATTCCCGTAATGGGCTTTGGTTTAAAAAATGATTTTCAAAATGAGCTATTTGAAGGTAGCCAGTACATGCTTACATATGCAGATAAAATTGAGGAAATGAAAACAATTTGCTGGTTCTGTCATAAAAAAGCAACAATGAATTTGCGAGTAGATGAAAGTGGAAAGCCAGTTTACACAGGAGATCAAATTCAAATCGGTGGCAATGATTCGTATTACCCTGTTTGCCGAAAATGTCATGCAAATCCACCGCTTTAAAGCTAAGTAGCTTGTTATAGCACTAAGAAAAAGTAGCATACATGTGAAAATTTCCTTATACTAAGTAGTGGAAATAAGAAATGAAAAAACCATTACGCCTTAGCGTAATTTTGATGAAAGCGGCTTCTCTATAAAAAAGGAGCAACTTAAAAAACTAAATAGAGGTGAAATCCATGTTTGATCGATTACAGGCAGTGGAAGATCGTTATGAAAGGCTTACTGAGCTTTTGAGCGATCCGGATATTGTTAATGATAGTAAGAAATTACGCGAATATTCTAAGGAACAATCAGATATCCAAGAGACAGTAGATACTTATCGTGAATATAAAAGTGTGAAAGAACAGCTAGTCGATACACGAGAAATGTTAGATAGCGAAAAAGATCCTGATATGCACGAAATGGTAAAGGAAGAATTTAACCTTTTAAAAGCACAGCAGGAAGAGCTAGAAGAGCGATTACGTATTTTATTAATTCCAAAAGATCCGAATGATAATAAAAACGTAATTATGGAAATCCGTGGGGCAGCTGGTGGTGATGAGGCTAATATTTTTGCAGGTGACTTGTTCCGTATGTATTCTCGCTATGCAGAAACGCAAGGCTGGAAAATTGATATTATGGAAGCTACACCAAACCCAATGGGCGGCTATAAAGAGGTAATCTTTATGATTAATGGACAAGGAGCCTATTCAAAATTCAAATTTGAAAATGGCGCACATCGTGTACAACGTGTCCCTGCTACAGAATCACAAGGCCGAATTCATACATCAACAGCAACAGTTGCTTGCTTACCTGAGGTTGAGGAAGTGGATGTTGAAATCCATGAAAAAGATATCCGTGTAGATACATTCGCATCTTCTGGTGCGGGTGGTCAATCTGTAAATACAACGATGTCTGCTGTTCGTATGACCCATTTACCAACAGGTGTTGTTGTTTCGATGCAGGATGAACGTTCACAAATTAAAAACCGTGAAAAAGCAATGAAAATTCTTCGTGCTCGTGTTGCAGATATGTATATGCAGGAAGCGCAAAAAGAGATTGATGCTACACGTAAATCAGCTGTTGGATCTGGTGATCGCTCTGAGCGAATTCGCACATACAATTATCCACAAAACCGCGTAACCGACCACCGTATCGGCTTAACGATTCAAAAGCTAGATCAAATCGTTGAAGGCAGACTAGACGAGATTATCGATGCTCTTATTTTAGAAGAACAAGCATCGAAGTTAGAGCGTTTAAATGATGACTTATAAAAATGTGATGGAGGCCCTTGAGTGGGCTTCTTCTTTTTTAGTGGATAATGGTTGTGAACAAACAGCAGCGCGGATTGTTATGCAACATGTGCTTGGTACTAGTTATGGAGAAGTTATGTTGCATTTGCAGGATGAATTAACAGCAGCACAGCAAATGAGATTTAATGAGCTCATAGAAGAACATGCCAATGGACGCCCTGTCCAATACTGTGTTGGGTATGAGGAGTTTTATGGTCGTTCATTCTTAGTCGATGAATCTGTCTTAATACCCCGACCTGAAACAGAGGAATTGGTACTTGGAACAATTAATCGACTACCTAAATTATTTACAAAGCAAAAATTGAAGCTGGCTGATATCGGTACAGGTAGTGGAGCCATTGCTATTTCAATGAAGCTGGATTGTCCAGCATTAACGGTCATAGCTACCGATTTATCAGAAGCTGCACTAGCAACTGCTCAAAAAAATGCACAGCGATTAGAGGCAGATATTGATTTTAGATTGGGAGATTTAGCTGCTCCACTTGCAGGAGAAAAATTTGATATTGTTTTATCGAACCCACCGTATATTGCATTTAATGAGGCACAAGCAATGTCAAGCGTTGTGCTAGAGCATGAGCCGCATAGCGCCCTCTTTGCAGAGGAAGATGGTCTTATTTTATATAGAAAATTAGCTGAACAATTACCAGCTTATATGAATAGGCCAGCGTTGATTGGATTAGAAATCGGTTATACACAGGGGGAGAAAGTAGCCAAATTCTTTCAAGATAGTTTTCCACAGGCGACAGTTTCAGTAGAAAAAGATATTAATGGTAAACCTCGAATGATTTTTTGTGAGTTACATGTATAAAGTTTCTTAATCTTGCCAACAATGTTGAGCAAGGAGGGATTTTTATGTTGAACGAATACAAGATTATTAGATTACCTAAACAAAATATCTTTCTAGCTTTTGCTAGACTAGTATTAATTGCGATTGTTTTACAGTTATGTGTTTTATATATTCCAACATTAGTAGGTTTGGCGAAGGAATCTTCCGTTGATGTGCAAGAAAAAGATTTTCGTATACGTGTTATTGCAAACAGTAATACTGCACAAGATCAGCTAGAGAAACAGCAGCTTGTTCAAGATTTAAAGCCATACTTTCTACAAGTAGGTACTGCTGGATTTGCTGGGAATGAGCAAATACTTTCGTTAAAACAACAAATTGAAGCTGAACTGAGCGAAAATTATCCACAATTGGATACACAGGTTGTTGTTGGGGATAATTTGTTCCCACCAAAAAGACAAGGTGCTGTACTTTATCCACAAAATGTCTATCAATCAATTGTTGTAAAGATTGGTGATGCACGTGGAGATAACTGGTGGTGCAGTATCTTCCCATCGATATGTGAGCCTGATAAAGAAGAGGTAAAAGAAGAAGTAGAAGTAGAAGAAGAAAAAGAACAAGTTACATTCTTTATATGGGAATGGATTAAAGGACTTTTTGAATGAATTGTGCACAAATTCAGACAACTTATACACATTTTTTAATAAGTTATAAACAATTTGTGGATAATTCAGTGAAAACGAATAATTGAAGGTAGGTATTAATCATGAAAACTGTTTGTAAGGTTGTGGACAGTAATGTGAATAGTCAGATTAATTATACACAAGCTGTGGATATCTTAAATGCAGGAGAGGTAGTCGCATTTCCAACAGAGACGGTTTATGGCTTAGGAGCGATTGCCACAAATGATCTGGCAGTTAAAAAGATATTTGAAGCAAAAGGTCGACCTTCAGATAATCCTTTAATTGTCCACGTTGGTACAAAAGAGGAAGTAGCGATCTATATCGACCATATTTCTGACATAGCTAAACAATGCATGGATTTATTTTGGCCAGGTCCATTAACACTGGTGATGCCAGCGAAGCCAGATGTATTAGCTAAAAGTGTCACAGCTGGGTTATCAACAGTAGGCATTCGAATGCCTGATCATCCAGTAGCGCTCGCCTTACTACAACAGCTCCAAAAACCACTTGCTGCACCAAGCGCTAATCGTAGTGGAAAGCCAAGTCCTACAGAAGCCGTTCATGTTTTAGATGATTTAGAAGGGTACATACCTTATATTTTAGATGGAGGTTCTACAGGCATAGGGCTTGAGTCTACTGTATTAGATGTGACACATGAACCTCCAGTAATTTTACGTCCAGGTGGCATTACGAAGGAAATGCTTGAGGCTAAGATTGGCCCAGTGATTCAACCAACTAAAATAGAACAGAAGCTAGACGCAACGCCTAAGGCACCGGGAATGAAATATACGCATTATGCACCAAATGCCCCCGTGTATTTAATAGACTGTGATGTTGAGAAAGTCAACGAAGCTGTTCTACATTTACAGAGACAGGGACATCGTGTAGCACTACTTGCACCTGAGAACTTTGAAGAAATTAAAGTGGATTTTTACTTCTCTATTGGTGAAGCAGGAAGTAAAGAAGAAATGGGTGCGGCCTTATATAATGCACTTAGAGCATGTGATAAAACTACCGCTACCGTAATATTAGCAACAACTACTTCAATAGAAGGAGTAGGTGCAGCTATTATGAATAGACTTGAAAAAGCCTCTGGAGGTAAATGGTATTCATTGTAAATAATAATCGAACAATTATAGGCAAAAGACATTGAAGAAACACATGTTTTTTGTCTTTTTTTGTCCAATTATTATATGTTAAAAATGAAAAACAATAGTAAACAGTTATGATAATAATGTATTTTCGAGCATAAAATGATAAAATATTAGGGAGCGAAGGAGTGCATTCTTGCAGGGAATTCTTGCAGGTATATTAACGTCTGTTGATGTGATTGGTCTATATGTTTTGCTGCCAAATGTTAGATATCGATTATTTTTATCATTATGGACGGCTGCATTACATATGCTTTTTCCTTTATTAGGGTTTGAATTAGGAAATTATTTAGTCCGATTTCTATTAGAATGGGGACAATGGATTTCAAGTATTTTATTATTTTGTATCGGTATGCATTTATTATTATTTTCTCACAGAGATGAAAAAGTAACGATTTCACCTGTACTTTTAGCTGTGACTGCAAGCCTAGACACCTTTTCAGTTAGTGTTTCTTTTGGTATGCTTAACTTAGAAAAAACGATTTTTATTATGAGTGCAGGCTTAAGTGCATTAATGTGTGCTTATGGGTCATTAGTTATAGCACGTAGAAGCCAAGTCTTTTTTGGCAATAAAATTCAAGTAGTTGCTGGCATTATATTTATAATCATGAGTATTCTAGCTATTCAACAATAGATAAAATTGGAGAGTGATAAGTGTGAAAATATTATTTGTTTGTACAGGCAATACTTGTCGCAGTCCGATGGCAGAAGCTATTTTAAAACATAAACAAATAAACAATGTAGAAGTGCGCTCAGCGGGGATTTATGCGATGCCTAATGCACAAATGTCAGCACATGCACAACAAGTGTTAAATGAAGCCCAAATGTCCCATCAACATTTTGCGACGCAATTATCACAAGCTGAAATGGCATGGGCAGACTTAGTTTTAACAATGACGACTGCTCACAAAGATACCGTCATTTCCAATTATCCAGAAGCTGAGCATAAAGTATTTACATTGAAAGAGTATACAAATGAGGGCAGTTTAGAAAATGTAGTGGACCCTTATGGTGGTAATAGCGCAATTTACGAAGCAACATTTGTAGAATTAAAAGAACTGATCGATCAATTAATACAAAAACTAGAAAAGAATTGAGGGGTCCTATGAAAAAACAATTTGGTTTACGACTAAAATTGGTGTTATTTGTTAGTGTTCTTGCACTAATCACCTACAGTGTCAGCTTTATATTCATTGAGTTTTTACAACCTACCTTCTTCCCTGACACAAATCGAAAAGTTTTTGAAGTGATTACGTATGCGTTAGGCATAACTTGGTCAGGGATATTAGCTGCCTTTTTAAGTGTAATCCTCATCAAGCCTTTACAGCAGCTTGAGCATTCAGCAACACTTGTGGCGGAAGGAAAAATAGGACAGGATGTACAAATGCCTAATACAAATGATGAGATTCGATCTGTTGCAGAGGCATTCCAACAAATGGTGTTAAACTTACGTCAAATGGTGGAAAGTATTGATCATAACTTCCAACAAACGAATCAATCGATTATCCAGCTTTCAGATGAAGCAGGAGTGGCAACAAGAAAGGCAGAAGGCATTGCGTCTACCGTAAAGCATATTTCTACAGGAGCAGAAGCATCTGCGACAGCTGTACAAGATACTGCTGAAGCGATTGAAGATGTAAGAACGCTTGCAACAGAGGTAAATAGTAGGGCAGAGGCATCAGCATCACAAACTAAAGAGATTCTACATAATTTATCGACAACAACAAAAGCCATTGAAACATTAGTGAATAGTATTCAACAAATTGCGACAGGCAATAATGAGGCATTAAAAAGCATTCATGCGCTAGAAGAGAATGCTGGACAGGTAGAACGAATAATTAGCTTAGTTGGTGACATTGCAGCACAAACCAATCTGTTGGCACTAAACGCTTCTATAGAAGCTGCTCGGGCAGGAGAACATGGAAAGGGCTTTGCAGTAGTAGCTGAAGAAGTCCGTGGTTTGGCTGATGAAAGTGCAAAAGCAGTGCAAGGAATTACAGCTTTAATTCAAACCATGCAGCAAAACGTAGAAGTAGTTGTGAAACAAATGAACGAACAAGTTGCCTTTGCAACAAAGGAAGCCGATCGAGTTTCTGAAACAACGACAGCAGTAGAAAATATGGCTTCTAATGTACATGAAATGGCAACATCAATTGTTGAGATTTCTTCTTTAATCGAACAGCAAATGCATAATATTGAAACGACAGCTCGACAATCACAGGAAGTTGCTGCCATTGCGGAACAAACGTCAGCAGGTGCACAGGAAGTTCGTAGTGCAGCTGAAGAGCAAGCCTATGCAATTGAACAAGTCGAGCATCTGGCTCAAAGTTTGAAAAAGCAATCAGAAGCATTGCATAAAATGATTCAACAATTTGATAGACAAGCGTAGTCCTGAAGGTTATACATAAATCCCGTGAAAAATCGGATTTATGTATAACCTTTTTTATTAAAGGACAATTTATGTCCACTGTAAGTAAAAAGCTAAAAAAACTTCAGAAGATGGAATATTACAACAAAAGACCATTATCCGAACTTATTAACATGATATTCACATTATCCACAAAAAAATAAGTTTAAAAGTGAATGATTTTATGTTAACATACAATTAATGTTCGTCTTTCGGGAAAAATCAGCGTAAAAATACAAGAAAAATCGTGTTATTCTTCAGAAAGAAGTGGTACACTAAGGTTGACTATAATTCGAAAAGAGGGAACCCAGTGAGAATAGCAATTTCTTCTGATCACGGAGGCAATAACTTACGTCGTGAGATTATGCAGCTATTAGATGAACTTCAAATTAGCTACGAAGATTTTGGTCCACAATCTGCGGATTCAGTAGACTATCCAGACTATGCAAAACCTGTATCTGAGGGTGTTGCTAACGGAGAATTTGATAAAGGCATTTTAATTTGTGGCACAGGAATTGGTATGTCCATTGCCGCTAATAAGGTCAAGGGCATACGTTGTGCATTAGTACATGATGTATTTAGTGCCAAGGCAACGCGTTGCCATAATGATTCAAATATTTTAGCAATGGGCGAACGTGTAATTGGCCCTGGCCTTGCACGTGAAATCGTACAAGCATGGCTAGAAACCGATTTTGAAGGTGGCCGGCATGTACGCCGTATTGAAAAAATTACTGAACTAGAGCAATAGTAGTTTTGTTATTCCATATATGGCATTCGTATAGGATGTCATATATGGCATGATTTTAATGGATATAGATGAAGGAGCTGAGCTTAATGGTTGTAAAACAAATACGAACACATTTGACTCAGTTACTCAGTGAATTTGAAGAGCAGGTAATATTACGACCCCATACAATTTTTGTAGTAGGGTGCTCTACATCTGAAGTGATTGGTCAGAAAATTGGCACAGCGGGAGCATTGGAGATAGCAGAAGCCATTTTAGAGCCGCTACAAGAATTTGCAGCAAAGCATCAATTGCTTTTAGCATTCCAAGGTTGTGAGCATATAAATCGTGCCATTACTATGGAAGCATCAACAGCTGAAAAATTTGGCTATGATCCAGTAGCAGTTGTCCCAGTACGTACGGCAGGCGGCTCAATGTCAGCATATGCCTATACGCAATTTGATAATCCAGTGATTGTTGAAACAATACAGGCACATGCAGGTATTGATATTGGACAAACATTAATCGGTATGCATTTGAAAGCAGTAGCTGTACCTGTTCGAACATCGGTAAAAATGGTAGGAGAAGCTGTTGTGACGATTGCAACAACACGTCCTAAGCTAATTGGCGGAGAACGTGCAGTATATAAATAATTACCACCCTAGTGGTAGAGATGAATAACGATACTTTAGGAGGCTTTTTCAAACATGGCATATGAAAAATTAGCAGTACAAGACAAAGCAGTATTAGATGGAATTCTTGCAGAAAAAACACGTCAGCAAGCAAATATTGAATTGATTGCATCCGAAAACTTTGTATCCGAGGCAGTGATGGAAGCGCAAGGATCAGTACTGACAAATAAATACGCTGAAGGTTATCCTGGTAAACGCTATTATGGTGGCTGTGAGCATGTAGACGTAGTAGAAGATATTGCACGTGATCGTGTAAAAGAACTCTTCGGAGCAGAATATGCAAATGTACAACCACACTCAGGTGCACAAGCAAACATGGCTGTTTACCATACTATCCTAGAACCAGGTGACACAGTTCTTGGTATGAACCTTTCACATGGTGGTCACTTAACACATGGTTCTCCAGTAAACTTCTCTGGTATTCTATATAATTTTGTAGAATATGGTGTAACACAAGATACTCAAGTGATTGATTATGAAGATGTACGACAAAAGGCTTTAGAGCATAAACCGAAACTGATTGTTGCAGGTGCATCTGCTTATCCACGTGAAATTGACTTCTCTAAATTCCGTGAAATTGCAGACGAAGTCGGAGCCTATTTCATGGTGGATATGGCACACATTGCTGGACTTGTAGCTGCTGGCGAACATCAATCACCAGTGCCATATGCTGATTTTGTTACATCAACTACACATAAAACATTACGTGGACCACGTGGTGGATTAATTCTTGCTTCAAAAGAGTGGGAGCAAAAGCTAAATAAATCTGTATTCCCAGGAATTCAAGGTGGCCCATTAATGCATGTTATCGCTGCAAAAGCTGTAGCATTTGGAGAAGCTTTACAACCAGAATTTAAAGACTATGCAAAACAAATTAAAGCCAATGCAAAGGCTTTAGCAGAAGTATTAATTGCTGAGGGTGTTGAAATTGTTTCTGGTGGTACAGATAACCATTTATTACTGCTAAATGTTAAATCTCTTGGTTTAACAGGTAAAGTAGCAGAGCACGCACTAGATGAAGTGGGTATTACTACAAATAAAAATACAATCCCTTACGATACTGAATCTCCATTTGTCACTTCTGGAATTCGTATTGGTACTCCAGCGGTCACTTCTCGTGGCTTTAAAGAGGAAGATATGAAAGAAGTAGGAGCAATTATAGCAGCTGTTCTTAAAAACCCTGAAGATGAAACAGTTAAAGCAGATGCAAAAGATCGTGTGAAGGCATTAACTGATAAGCATCCATTATATGTATAATCAATAGAATATTAGCTGTGTTTAAAGTACAAAATTTACTTTAAATACAGCTTTTTATTTTGGAAATAGAGGATTAAACTGTAAAAAACATCTTTTTTCTAACAAAGTAGAATAATCCCCTTATTTTTGAATAAATTTACATAAAAACGGTATAAAGGGATATATTATAGTAGGCAGAGGACAGATAGTGTCCTAGAAAAGAAGTTTTTTTTAATAAAAGTGAAAATTTAATTAAATTTTATGTACAATGGAAATGAGATGAAGGGATAGAAAAGGAGGGGTTAGATGGTCACTAAATCGTTAAACACAGATTATGATGTATTATTAAACAGCATTCGCAAATTAGGGAATAATTCGAAAGAAAGCTACGTTATTTTTGATGCGACGAAGCATCATTGCATAGTAGAGTGTAATGATTCTTTTTGTATGCTTACTAATGCTGCACGTTCACAAATTCTCAATACTGATTATTTTTCATGGCTATCAATGGATGAAAAAAAGACAACCATTGAAATGATTAAAGAAAAAATACATAACGGCATAATGGTGCAGGCGAAGCTATATCATAATGGCATCGATAAACCTCCCTTTTGGGCAGAAATACAAGCATTACCATTTTGCAATGAGGCAAATATAACGCAATTTGTTTTAGTATTTGTGAAGGATGTTACATATTATCATACGGAAGACTTCTTAATGCGTTTAGAAAATGATATGTACAGGGCAATTGAGAAGGAGTTTACTTTCGAGCAAAAGATGAAGCTTATTTGTCAAGGCCTTGATGAATTTTTCATGCCAAATATTGCAAGTATGGTGCTTATAAAAACAGAAGTAAACCAATTACAAGTTTTCATAGGAGATAATCAAACAAAGAGCGTACCAAGATGTTGTGCAAACAATGATTTCTTTAATAAGGTCATGCAATCAGAAACCTCTACTTTCATAGAGAATTTAGATGAAGTGAATATTCCTGAAGAACATAAGCAATATGCTTCGCTAGCTAAAAAGCCGCATGGATGGTTTATCCCTATACGTAATCAACAGCGGCAAGTAATAGGTGTTTTCTCGATATTTAGCCAAAAAACTCAAAGTGACCAAATGCTTAAAAATTTGTTTCGAAAAATGGGTGCTCTTGTTGCATTGGCTTATTCATATGCAAGGACGCAGAAAAAAATTTGGGATTTAGCCTATACAGACATTACAACAGGTCTACCTAATCGTCACAGCTTTGTTAATACGATTGAAAGAGAAGTTCAGCAGGGTCAAAGCGGCTTTATTAAAATATTAAAACCGAGTGAATTTCATCAAGTAGTTGAATTGTATGGCCGTGAAATTGGTGATGAACTTTTAAGACAACTTGCGAAACGTCTTGAGCAAGACAAGTCAGAAAGTAATGAGTATGTTGCTAGATTTACAAGCTCTAGTTTGATTATGACTACAATGTCACTTCATGAAGATTTACATGATTATGAGATGAGAATAAAAGAAACGATTCGCCAACCATTTATTATAGGAGGAAAGCAAATCTATATTACATTAAAAACAGGAATTGCTTCCTATAGTGATGACATTAATATTAATGATGCGATTCGTTTTGCAGATAATGCGTTATCCTTTGCAATCGATAGGCCAGGTACACATACTGAAATATTTACAACAGAGAAAAATGATGTGCTTGTACAGAAGATGACAGTCTTAAATCATTTGTCAGAAGCCATTAAAAATAAAGAAATAACAGTACACTTACAGCCTAAAGTAGATTTACGCAATGGGGATATTCAAAGTATTGAAGCACTTGCAAGGTGGATTTCCCCAAAATTGGGTTTTGTTTCACCAGCAGTCTTTATTCCAGTAGCAGAGAGTGCTGGTAAGGTTCGAGAAATTGATGTACTTATTTTAGAGACGGTACTCTCATGGCTTTCAGAACGACAACGCCTAGGAAAGAAATTAGTGAAAATAGCAGTCAATATTTCACCCGATCATTTTTACTACACGCACTTTGTTCAGGATACACTGAAACTTGTGCGGAAGTATAATATTGACCCTAGCTATATTATCTTAGAGGTGACAGAAAATATTGGTTTAGTAGATTTTCAATCAGCCTATAAGATCATTCAAGAGCTAAAGAGCTATGGCTTTAAAACATCCGTAGATGATTTTGGCACAGGCTTTTCTTCGTTAAGCTATTTGCAACAACTACCGTTTGCTGAACTAAAGATTGATCGTAGCTTCATCAATGCTATAGAAGATCCAGCAACACTGGCTATTGTTCGCTCTATCATTCAGTTAGCATTAAATTTAGGAATGATTTCAGTGGCAGAGGGCATAGAGACAGAGGAACAGGTTGAGATTCTACGTGCGCTAGGATGCACAGTAGGACAAGGATACTTCTATTTCAAGCCAATGCCAATTGAACAATTAGATATAATCCTTGATCAGTAACATAGTTTTGACAAAAGAATAGATGACAAATGGAGTTCGCTTAAATTTATTTTTGAGGCGACTCCTTTTTTCTGTTATACTAGTTGAGATAAAAATGAATCCGAACGGTGAGGAGAGAATCCCTTTGAGCAAAGTCTATGTATTTGATCATCCACTAATCCAACACAAATTAACTTATATTCGCGACAAGAATACAGGAACAAAAGAATTTCGTGAGTTAGTAGACGAAGTGGCAACACTAATGGCATTTGAAATTACACGTGATATGCCAGTAGAGGAAATTGAAATTGAAACACCTGTAACAATTGCAAAAACAAAAGTACTTTCTGGTAAAAAACTTGCAATCGTACCGATTCTACGTGCAGGTATCGGTATGGTAGATGGTGTATTAAAGCTTATCCCTGCTGCAAAAGTTGGTCATATTGGTCTTTATCGTGATCCAGAAACATTAAAACCAGTTGAATATTACGCAAAACTTCCTGCTGATGTTGAAGAACGTGATTTCATCATTGTAGATCCAATGCTTGCAACTGGTGGTTCTGCAGTGGAGGCAATTCATTCACTGAAAAAACGTGGAGCTAAAAACATTAAATTCATGTGCTTAATCGCTGCACCAGAGGGTGTAAAAGCTATTCAAGAAGAACATTCGGATGTAGATATTTACATTGCTGCACTTGATGAAAAATTAAATGACCATGGTTATATTGTACCAGGCTTAGGTGATGCCGGAGACCGTCTATTCGGTACAAAATAAACATCCATACATGAAATTTCCTCATTTAGGAAACTAATAACTTGTGAAAGCGTCCTTCAAATTGAAGGGCGTTTCATAGTATGTGTAGGTAAGTAATCTCTCGTCGATGGGAGATTTACCTTACCATACAATAACAAAAAGGACGGTGCAGATCGTTTTGACAAAAAAATGGAAAGTAATGACGATTTTTGGTACAAGACCAGAAGCAATTAAAATGGCTCCTCTTGTTTTGGAGTTACAAAAGTATCCTAAGCAAATAGAATCTATTGTAACTGTAACAGCACAGCATCGCCAAATGCTCGATCAAGTATTAGAGACGTTTAGTATTACACCAAACTATGATTTAAATATAATGAAGGATCGCCAAACATTAATAGATGTAACGACAAATGCATTACAGGGTTTAGATAAAGTAATGAAGGAAGCACAACCAGATATCGTTTTGGTACATGGTGATACAGCAACTACTTTCATTGCAAGTCTCGCTGCGTTCTATAACCAAATTGCTATAGGACATGTAGAAGCGGGACTGCGAACATGGAACAAATATTCACCATATCCAGAGGAAATGAATCGCCAACTAACAGGCGTGATGGCTGATTTGCATTTTGCGCCAACTGAAGTATCTAAAAAGAATCTTTTAGATGAGAATAAAAATCCAGCGACGATTTTTGTTACAGGTAATACAGCAATAGATGCATTAGCAACAACAGTCAGTGAACACTACACGCATCCTGTACTAGATAAAATTGGCGAGGATCGCATGATTTTATTAACGGCACATCGTCGCGAAAATCTTGGTGAACCAATGCGCCATATGTTTAAAGCGATTACCAGAATACTCGCAGAACATGAGGATGTTCAAGTTGTTTATCCTGTTCATATGAATCCGGCTGTAAGAGAAATTGCTAATGAAATTTTAGGGAATAATAAACGAGTGCATTTAATTGAGCCTCTTGAAGTATTTGATTTCCATAACTTTGCAGCAAATTCATATATGATCTTAACAGATTCGGGCGGTGTACAAGAAGAGGCACCTTCATTAGGGAAGCCAGTGCTTGTTCTTAGAGATACGACAGAACGCCCAGAGGGGATTGCAGCAGGAACATTAAAGCTAGCAGGAACAGAAGAAGAAACAATTTACGCCTTAGCAAAGGAATTACTAACAGATAATAATGCCTATGAAGCAATGGCTAAAGCATCAAATCCATATGGGGATGGACATGCATCTAAGCGTATTGTTGAAGCATTGCTAGGATTTTTACAAAAAACTAATTAATATACTATATTTTATATTAAAAATAAGTCTAATGTACCTGTTGAAATGGGTAAGCTAATTTACGAGCATAATCTTGTCGTAAATTAGCTTTTTTTATGCGTGAGAAGGTTGAGAAATTTTGAAACTATGAAATTTCATACACAAATTTGTCAACAATTTGACAAGAGTATAGAGGCTGTGAAGTTTTTCTCCTTTACCAATTGACTTCAAATATCACCTATTGTATGCTTACAAAGGGTAAGAATGATAAGGGTTTCTGTTCATAAATAGGACGTTGAAACACTTGTTATATCAACTTTCTACTAAATTGACAGTTCAAAATAAAACTGTCGATTTGCAACGTTTTGTGCGTTTCGGTTTTTACCGAGTCGGTAAGGGGTGTAAGTTATTTTTTTGGGCATTTACACCTGTAATTGAAATGACTCTCCCATTACTATTCCGCTGTGAGTAGTGCTTTTCACTGCTCTTTTCTGATTTCACATAGTGGTCAGCAAACGTTTTCATTACTCGAAAAAATGATTCAGGAGATTACAACCAATGCTAGATTTGCATCACATTTTTGCTGTGCAGAAGAGGGCGTTATTTTTTTTGCTTGCACTCTGCGCATTAGGCTGGGGATTTACCCCCTATCAAACTGTTTTTGCGGGCATCGCAGTCGGTGCATTCTTTGGTACGTATAATTTTTGGATTTTAGTTCGGCGTATGGAGAAGTTTGACAGATCCATTAGTGAAGGGAAGAAAATAGGCTCACTTGGTACAGCGCTTCGCTTTGGATCAGGTGTTGCGGCAGTCGCAATAGCCATTTCGTTGCCAAACTATTTTCACTTAATTAGCACGGTTATAGGGCTAATGATTCCGTACGTTTTTCTCTTTGTCGAGAGAATTGTGTCACATGTAAGGAACCGCTAATGTGCTTTAAATTAGAAAGAGAGGTGAAAAAATAACAATGGATCACAAAGCTCCGTTACTAGAAGTCGGTTTTTTAACATTTAACTTATCAACAGTTATGATGTTACTAGTTGCAGCAATTATCGTATTTTTAATTGCCTTTATTTCAACTAGAAGTCTAAAACTAAAACCAACTGGTATGCAAAACTTTATGGAATGGATTATGGATTTCGTAAAGAATATCATCAAAAGCAACATGGATTGGAAAACTGGTGGACGATTCCATGTTTTAGGTATTACGTTAATTATGTTTATCGCAGTATCTAACTTATTGGGTCTTCCTTTTTCTATCATCTATGACCACACGCTATGGTGGAAATCACCAACAGCTGACCCTACAGTAACAATGACGTTAGCAGCAATGATATTAGTCTTAACGCACTTCTATGGTGTAAAAATGAAGGGTTCAGGTCATTATGTTGGTACATTCTTTAAACCAATGTCATTCATGTTCCCACTTAAAATAGTAGAAGAATTTGCAAACACATTAACATTAGGTCTACGTCTTTACGGTAACATTTACGCAGGTGAGATTTTACTAGCCTTACTTGCAGGTTTAGCATCATCAGGTGCCATGGGATTCATCGGAGCAATCGTTCCTATGATGGCATGGCAAGGTTTCTCAATTTTCATCGGCTTTATCCAAGCCTTTATCTTCACAATGTTAACAATGGTTTACATGGCTCATAAAGTGAGCGATGACCATTAATATAAAGCATATATACTATGCTTGAACTACAAAAACAAACAATTCCAAGGAGGAAATTTTCAAATGACAGGTTCATTAGGTTTATTAGCAGCAGCAATCGCAATCGGTTTAGGTGCACTTGGTGCAGGTATTGGTAACGGTCTTATCGTATCAAAAACAGTAGAAGGTATCGCTCGTCAACCAGAAGCTCGTGGCGTTCTTCAAACTACAATGTTCATCGGGGTTGCATTAGTTGAGGCCCTACCGATCATCGCAGTAGTAGTAGCATTCATCGTTATGAACAAATAATTCAGTTGAACACTGAATTTTACTAGTGGCGAAGCAGGATTCTCCAGATGAAACTTCGCCCTTCATTTTGGAACAGATAAAAGCTATGTGCAAATATAGCTTTTTAAAATAGGTAGTTTTTTAAGTAACTAAATTATGTTGAAGTTAAAGCTCTTGAAGGGAGTGAAACAATCGTGTTTTTAGATAATCTTGTACTAGGTGCAGGCGCTGGATTTAATAGTGGAGATATCATCGCAACATTAGTTATTTTCATCGGATTAATGTTACTACTTAGGAAATTCGCTTGGGGTCCACTTATGGGCATCATGCAACAACGTGAAGAATTAGTAGCGAGTGAAATCGAAGCAGCTGAAAAAGCGCGCAAAGAATCGCACCAATTTTTAGAAGAACAAAAGAGCCTTCTTAAGGAAGCTCGTACAGAAGCACAATCGATTGTTGAGGGCGCTAAAAAGCAAGGCGAATTACAAAAAGAAGAAATTCTTACTGTAGCTCGTAATGAAGCAAACCGCTTAAAAGAATCGGCTTTACGTGAAATTGAGTCTGAAAAAGAAAAAGCTATTGCAGCTGTACGTGATGAAGTCGTTTCATTATCTGTACTTGCAGCATCTAAAGTCCTTAGCAAAGAGATTTCTGAGGCAGACAACCGTGCTCTAATTGAAGAGACGATTGCGAAGGCAGGGGAAGCTCGATGAGTAATTCAACTGTAGCAAAACGTTACGCTCAAGCGCTTTTTGAATTGGCGCAACAAAAAAATATTCTTACTGAAGTTGGAGCAGACTTAAGTGAACTAACAAAAGTAGTAAAAGAATCTCCTGATTTTTTAACGCTTTTAAATGCACCTAAGTTCTCCGTCGAACGAAAAAAACAAATGGTAGCTGATATCTTTAATGGTGCAACACCAGAAGTTTTACACACTGTTCAACTTCTAGTTGAGAAAAAACGTGTAAACGAGATGACACAAATTGCTAAGGCATATGCTGAACTTGCTGCGCAAGCACAAGGCACTGCAGATGCAACAGTATTTTCAACACGTGCACTTTCTGCAGAAGAAAGCGCTAATATTTCAGCAGCGTTCGCGAAACTTGTTGGAAAACAATCTTTAAATATTACAAACGAAGTTGATCCATCTTTACTTGGTGGTATTCGTGTTCAAATCGGTAACCATATTTATGATAGCTCAGTAGCAAACAAACTAGAGCGTCTAAAACGTGAATTAATCGGTTAATAATTTAGAAATGTGAGAGGTGACATACATGGGCATCAAGGCTGAAGAAATCAGCAGTCTGATTAAACAACAGATTGAGAATTATGAATCTGAACTTAAAGTAAGCGAAGTTGGTACAGTTATCCGTATTGGTGACGGTATTGCTCTTGCTCATGGCCTCGACAACGCCATGGCTGGAGAACTACTAGAGTTCTCTAATGGTGTTATGGGTATGGCTCAAAACCTAGAAGAAGGTAACGTTGGTATCGTAATCTTAGGTCCATACACTGACATCAAAGAAGGCGATGAAGTTCGTCGTACAGGTCGTATCATGGAAGTACCAGTTGGTGAAGAACTAATTGGTCGTGTTGTAAACCCACTTGGACAACCAGTGGATGGACAAGGTCCTATCAACACTACAAAATCTCGTCCAATCGAAAGTCCAGCTTTCGGTGTAATGGCTCGTAAATCAGTACACGAACCACTACAAACTGGTATTAAAGCGATTGACGCATTAGTACCAATCGGTCGTGGTCAACGTGAGTTAATCATCGGTGACCGTCAAACTGGTAAAACATCTGTAGCTATCGATACAATTCTTAACCAAAATGACCAAAACATGATTTGTATCTACGTAGCAATCGGTCAAAAAGAATCTACTGTACGTGGTGTTGTAGAAACTCTTCGTAAACATGGCGCTTTAGATTACACAATCGTTGTGACAGCTTCTGCTTCTCAACCAGCTCCATTATTATTCTTAGCACCATTTGCTGGTGTATCTATGGCTGAAGAATTCATGTTACAAGGTAAACACGTTTTAATCGTGTATGATGATCTTTCTAAACAAGCATCAGCTTACCGTGAACTTTCACTTCTTCTTCGCCGTCCTCCAGGTCGTGAAGCATATCCTGGTGACGTTTTCTACTTACACAGCCGCTTACTTGAACGTGCTGCGAAGTTAAATGAAACATATCAAAATGGTTCAATTACAGCTCTTCCATTCGTTGAGACACAAGCTGGGGATATCTCTGCATACATCCCAACTAACGTAATCTCAATCACTGATGGACAAATCTTCTTACAATCTGACTTATTCAACTCAGGTGTACGTCCAGCGATTAACGCCGGTCTTTCTGTATCACGTGTAGGTGGATCTGCTCAAATTAAAGCAATGAAAAAAGTTGCGGGTACACTACGTCTTGACTTAGCTGCATTCCGTGAGCTTGAATCATTTGCTCAATTTGGTTCAGATTTAGATAAAGTAACACTTGCTAAACTTGAGCGTGGTAAACGTACGGTTGAAGTTCTTAAACAAGACCTTAACAAACCACTAAAAGTTGAAAAACAAGTTGCAATCCTTTACGCATTAACTAAAGGTCATTTAGATGATATTCCAGTACAAGATATCGTTCGCTTCGAATCAGAATTCTTAAGCTGGTTAGATTCAAACCACACAAACGTTTTAGATCATGTTCGTACTACTAAAGAGCTTGCTCCTGATGCGGATTATGAAGCAGCAATCAATGCATTCAAAAAAACTTTCGCTAAATCAGAATAAGTCTTAGCTAGTCACTTGATTAAAAAACAGAAGGTGGTGAAATACCAGTGGTAAACTTACGCGAAATTAAAGGTCGTATTACTTCAACAAAGAGTACGAAGCAAATTACAAAAGCAATGCAGATGGTTTCTTCTTCTAAGTTACGTCGTGCAGAGCAAAATGCTAAAGCTTACGTTCCTTACATGGAAAAAATTCAGGACGTAGTAGGCGCGATCGCTTCAGGGACAAAAGACAGCGGACATCCAATGTTAACTGCTCGTCCTGTTAAGAAAACGGCTTACTTAGTCATTGGTTCTGACCGTGGTCTTGCAGGTGCTTACAATTCAAGTATCCTACGTCAAGTACAACGTACGATTAACGAGCGTCATAAATCAAAAGACGAATACGTTATTTTAGCAGTAGGTCGTGTTGTTCGTGACTACTTTGTGAAACGTGATCATAATGTCATCAGTAATGTTGTCGGTCTACCTGACCAACCAACATTTGCTGATATTAAAGAAATCGCTCGTAATGCTGTTGGTATGTTCATTGATGGTACGTATGACGAACTTTATATGTACTATAATCACTTTGTCAGCGCTATTGCTAGCGAAGTGACAGAGAAAAAACTTCTTCCATTAACAGATATTGCCCCTGCAAGCGGTACTGCTTCTTATGAATTCGAGCCATCTGGCGAAGCAATTCTAGAAGTGTTACTTCCACAATATGCGGAAAGCTTAGTTTATGGCGCATTATTAGATGGAAAAGCAAGTGAACATGCTTCTCGTATGACGGCTATGAAAAATGCAACAGATAACGCAACTGATCTTATTTCAGACCTTTCTTTGCAATATAACCGTGCACGTCAAGCGGCGATTACACAAGAAATTACAGAAATCGTTGGTGGAGCTGCAGCCTTAGAATAGGCAAGCAGCTTCCCAATGTCGTATAAGAATACGATAGGAGGGTACACAGTAATGAATAAAGGACATGTTATTCAAGTAATGGGTCCAGTTGTTGACGTTAAATTCGACAATGGCCAATTACCAGCAATCTATAACGCTTTAACAGTTAAGATTGAACGTCCTAATGAAGAACCAACAATTCTTGCATTAGAAGTTGCGCTTCATTTAGGTGATGATTCTGTTCGTACAATTGCGATGTCATCTACTGATGGCTTACAACGTGGAGCAGAAGTAACAGACTTAGGAAAAGCTATCTCAGTACCAGTTGGTGAAGTTACACTAGGTCGTGTATTCAACGTACTTGGAGAAGTAATTGACTTAGGTGAAGAGATTCCAGCAGACGCACGTCGTGATTCAATTCACCGTGAAGCACCAACTTTCGAGAATCTTTCAACTACAGTTGAAATTCTTGAAACAGGTATCAAAGTAGTAGACTTACTTGCACCATATATCAAAGGTGGTAAAATCGGTCTATTCGGTGGTGCCGGTGTAGGTAAAACTGTATTAATCCAAGAATTAATCAACAATATCGCACAAGAGCACTCTGGTATCTCTGTATTCGCTGGTGTAGGTGAGCGTACTCGTGAAGGGAACGACTTATTCTTCGAAATGAGCGATTCAGGCGTTATCAAGCAAACAGCGATGGTATTCGGTCAAATGAACGAGCCACCTGGTGCACGTATGCGTGTTGCTTTAACTGGTCTTACAATGGCGGAATACTTCCGTGATGAGCAAGGTCAAGACGTACTTTTATTCATCGACAATATCTTCCGTTTCACACAAGCAGGTTCTGAGGTTTCTGCCCTATTAGGTCGTATGCCTTCTGCGGTAGGTTACCAACCAACACTTGCAACTGAAATGGGTAAACTACAAGAGCGTATCACATCTACGAACAAAGGATCTGTAACTTCTATTCAAGCGATTTATGTACCAGCCGATGACTATACTGACCCGGCTCCGGCTACAACTTTCGCCCACTTAGATGCAACAACTAACCTTGAGCGTAAATTATCTGAAATGGGTATCTACCCTGCGGTTGACCCATTAGCTTCGACTTCTCGTGCATTATCACCTGAAATCGTAGGCGCTGAGCACTACGCAATTGCTACTGGTGTACAACGTACAATCCAACGTTACCGTGAATTACAAGATATCATTGCAATCTTAGGTATGGATGAGTTATCTGATGAAGATAAACAAACAGTAGAACGTGCTCGTCGTATTCAATTCTTCTTATCACAAAACTTCCACGTTGCGGAACAATTCACTGGTCAAAAAGGTTCTTATGTACCTGTAAAAGAAACTGTTCGTTCATTCAAGGAAATCCTTGATGGCAAATGGGATCACCTACCAGAAGATGCTTTCCGTCTAGTTGGTTCAATTGATGAAGTAGTTGAAAAAGCGAAAAGCATGGGCGTAGAGGTTTAATACTAGGGACGAGGAGGAAAAAATATGAAGACAGTTCTAGTCAATATTGTCACTCCCGACGGCCCAGTATACGATTCTGAAGTATCAATGGTAATCGCTAAAACAACTTCAGGAGAAATCGGTGTTCTTGCAGGCCATATTCCAATGGTTGCTCCACTTGCAATTGGTGCAGTGAAGCTTAAAAAAGAAAACGGTTCGACTGATATTGTTGCTGTAAGCGGTGGTTTCATTGAAGTTCGTCCAGAAAAAATCTCAATTTTAGCGCCGTCTGCTGAAATTGCTGAAAGCATCGATGTTCAACGTGCTAAAGAAGCCGTTAAACGTGCTGAAGGACGTCTTCAAAGTAAACAAGACAACATTGATTTCAAACGTGCTGACCTAGCATTAAAACGTGCGTTGAATCGTATCAACGTTCATGAGGGTAATATCTAATTCATTTTTAACGGGCAGATATCGCATCTGCCCGTTTTTTAAGGTGAATAAATATAGAGAAATGGAGGATGCTACATGGAAATATATGAAGCGATTGGCCAAGAAGCTTTATTGGGTATTTTATCTCACCTGTTTTTTATTGCTATTACTTTTTACGCCTTACAAGCTTTTATGATCGAAAAACTATTTAAAAAGAATCGAGTTTTTCAAATTCAGCTCATTTATATTTTACTTAGTATTGCGATAGGCTCAGCAGTATCAAATTTCTTTCTTCAAATATCTAGCTGGTCAGGCAAACTCCCTTATTTATTTTAAAGAATTTTTTTCTTTCTTTCATAAATTTATAGGTCTACATGCTTCAAAGGACTTTATAATACCATTTGTGTGGCCCTTTGAACTATGTAAAAAGACGCTAATACATTAAATTCTTATGAATTTCACGCTATTAGCTACCAAGATACCCATTGATAAATGTACGATAATAGGTGCCCACCACTTTATTTTTTATAGAAAAAAATGAAAAGTTGTTTTTTATTCATATATCTTTGGGTATGTATTAGAAGCGAACGGGTTATTGGTCATTCACAAAAAAAAATTAGCAGCGTACAATAAATAAATAGCAAAAAATCTAATAATAGCTTAAAATAGTGATTTGGACGCTTGAACGAGCGTTAGAAAAGTTGTACTATAGAGTTGTTTGTTTACTGATTATGACATTATACTTCTTTATTAAAATAAAAATTTGGTAGGTTAATAGATTGAATTCGGAGGGACATAGGGTGGATAAAATAATAGTGACTGGCGGCCAAAAACTACAGGGAAAAGTACGTGTAGAGGGCGCAAAAAATGCAGTGTTACCAATCCTTGCAGCAGCTTTACTTGCTTCAAAAGGAGAAAATGTAATTAAAGAAGTCCCTAATTTAGCAGACGTCTTTACAATAAATGAAGTACTTAAAAGTTTAAACGCAGCAGTTACATATATACCTGAAGATAATGCCGTATATATAGATGCAACAAAAGAACTTTCAAGTGAAGCACAATTTGAATTTGTTAGTAAAATGCGTGCATCTATTTTAGTAATGGGATCTCTACTTGCTCGTAATGGCTATGCACGTGTAGCACTTCCTGGAGGCTGTGCAATTGGATCACGTCCGATTGAATTACACTTAAAAGGCTTTGAAGCAATGGGTGCAAAAATTTCATTTGGCCATGGCTATGTTGAGGCGAAGACAGAGGGTCGCTTAAAAGGGGCTAATGTGTATTTGGATTTCCCAAGTGTTGGGGCGACTGAAAATATTATGACAGCTGCATCTTTAGCTGAAGGGACAACTGTAATTGAGAATGCAGCGAAAGAGCCTGAAATCGTGGATCTTGCAAACTTTATTAATAGTATGGGTGGCCGTGTAATCGGTGCGGGGACAAATACGATTCGTATCGAAGGAGTCGATACATTATATGGAGTAGAGCATCATATTATTCCTGACCGTATTGAAGCTGGTACATTTATGGTAGCAGCAGCTATTACTAGAGGAGATGTGGTGATTGAAAACGCAGTTCCTGAGCATATGACTGCTTTAATAGCTAAAATGCGTGAGATGGGCGTAGAAATTACTGAGTTGGATGAAGGTATCCGTGTACGAGTTCCTCAAACACTAAAAGCAGTTGATATCAAAACAATGCCACATCCTGGTTTCCCAACAGATATGCAATCACAAATGATGGCGTTAATGCTTACTGCTGAAGGTACGAGTATTATTACAGAAACGGTATTCGAAAACCGTTTTATGCATGTTGAGGAGTTCCGTCGCATGAATGCTGGTGCTAAAATAGAGGGACGTTCTGTGTTTATCGAGGGGCCTGTGAATCTTCAGGGAGCTGAGGTAATGGCAACGGATTTACGAGCTGCGGCTGCATTAATTTTAGCGGGTCTTGTATCTGAAGGAATGACACGTGTCACAAAACTTCATCATTTAGATCGTGGTTATGTTGATTTCCATGGAAAGTTAGCATCTCTTGGTGCTAATATTGAACGTATTACAGAAGAAGTAGTGACAATTGAAGATGTAACAGTTGAATTGCCTACAAACTAAATAGATTTTAAAACCCTTTGCTTTTTATGCAGAGGGTTTTTGTTTTCTCATAACTACAAGAAATTTAGCATATTATTCCTTATGAAAAAATGGATGATTAGTATAGGTGTCATTTGCTTGATTGGGGCATTATATATGCTTCCTTTAGTAGGGTTTAGTGAAAGACAAGAGGCTATCATACCTCAAGCTAGTGATAAGAATGCTTGTGAAATATTTATAGAAGTGGAGGGGCAAGAAGAAAAAATCCCTTTGGAAACGTATATTACAGGGGTAGTTGCTGCAGAAATGCCCGTTTCTTTTAAAAAAGAGGCACTGAAGGCACAAGCTATTGCAGCACGCACATATGCGTTGAAAACGACAAATTACGGTAAAATTGCGATCGCCCCAACTGTGGCAAAGCAAGTCTTCTATGATGAAGAACAAAGAAAGGCGAATTGGGCTAGCAATTTCCTGGGAAATGAAAAGAAAATTGTCGAAGCTATCAATGAAACAGAAGGACAAGTTATTCTTTATAATAATGAATTGATTACAGCTATGTTTCATTCAACAAGCAATGGTAAAACAGAAAGCGCTTATGGATATGGTGGAAATGATATACCATATTTGCAAAGTGTTGCAAGTATATCTGATCAAGCATCTCCTAAGTTTGAGGCTGAACAAGAATGGACTTTAGCTCAATGGAATAAGCTCTGGCCTATACAATGGCAACCTAGTGATTTTAATCGTATTCAGTTATTTTATAATGATTCTGGGCGAGTAGAACGTTTACAGCTAGGGAATAACGTCTGGACAGGGAGAGAGGTAAGAACGCTCCTTGGTATTCCATCAACTGATTTCACAATCATCTTTAATGCCAATAAAAGAAAGGTTCAAGTGAAAACTCAAGGTTATGGACATGGAGTGGGCATGAGTCAATATGGAGCTGAGGCAATGGCAAATGAAGGGAAAACAGCTGTCGAAATTTTACACTATTATTATCAAGATATTGAAATAAAAAAAATAGATGCATGTTTAAAATAACTTCTAGTTGTTCACACTGCAACTAGAGGTGATGAAAATGAGAGAGGATAAAAATAATAAAGCTTCTCAAAACCAAGATCCAAATCAAAAGGAAAATGGCCAATTACAAAAGAAACCGTGGTTTTGGCCAGTAGTTTACACAGGTGGTGCACTTGTTCTAGCAGGATTGTTATTTGGTTACAATAGTCTCGTATCAAAAGTAGAAGAGGCTCCTTTACCAGATTTAGCTGAAGTTGATCCAGGTCCTGTAGTGGAAACGAATGCACGTACAGAAAACATGATGTATCCATTCAAAGAAGAGAATTTTAGTAAAGTACAAGTCTTACAAGAATTTTACGAGTTAGAAGCAAATGAAGAGTCTCGCGAAAATGCACTAATGGTATTTAATCAAACATTTACTACATCTTCTGGAATCTCTATTGCTATGAATGGAGAAGAATTTGAAGTACTAGCTGCAATGAGTGGTAAAGTACTAGAGGTAAAACTAGACGCATTTACAGGGAATAAGATCGTGATCGAGCATCCAAATGGTATGCAGACACATTATAGTTCTGTGAAGGATATCGCTGTTAAAGAAGGCGATGAGGTTACACAAGGTCAAGCATTAGGAAAAGCGACTGACAACGAGTGGAATCAAGCGGCTGGCGTCCACATGCATTTCGAAATTCTTGAAAACGGAAAATATATCAATCCGAAAAAATTACTAGCTTTTTAATGAGAAAAGCTAGTAACGCATAAAAAGTCAGCATTTTATCAAGAAAATGCAAAACGTGTTCTGAATAGCTTTGTCCTCACATAAGGTGAAGAAATGCGCAAATGTGCATCTGATTGCCAAAGCATTTTGTGAAATTGTGTGGAAAGGACGAAGAACGTGCATGAGCACATTCGGAAGCGCTGCATACGCCTCGGTGAATTACTGATTGAGACGCGTGAGACTGTGCGTGTCCTCGCGAAAATGACTGGTTATTCAAAAAGTACGGTGCACAAGGATTTAACAGAGCGATTACCAACAATTCATGAAGGATTAGCTGACCAAGTGAAAGAAATACTCGCCTACCATAAGGCCGTACGTCATATTCGCGGAGGAGAAGCAACGAAAAACAAGTGGAAAGAAAGAGCGAGTCAAGAATGATTCGTTCTTTTTTGTTGTGTTGGACAAGCATAAGTGATGATTTTCTAAGGAATAGTAATTCTATATTATAGCCGTTCACTGCGTAAAAAGAAAACAGTCTTATTCACTAAATTTAGGTGAAATTACCAATAGAATATGATAAAATATTCTAGATAAAGAGATAAAATGAACGTTATGTAGTTGGAACTGGCGGGAAGGAGAAATTATAAAATGTTTTCGAAAGATATTGGCATTGACTTAGGGACTGCGAACGTATTAATCCACGTTAAAGGGAAAGGGATTGTCCTCAATGAACCATCTGTTGTGGCGATCGATAAAAAGACAAATAAAGTATTAGCGGTAGGGGAAGAAGCCCGCCAAATGGTAGGGAGAACGCCAGGTAATATCACAGCTATTCGTCCACTAAGAGACGGAGTCATTGCAGATTTTGATGTGACAGAGGCGATGTTAAGACATTTCATCAATAAATTAAACGTAAAAGGATTTTTGGCGAAACCACGCATATTAATTTGTTGTCCAACGAATATTACAAGTGTTGAACAAAAGGCAATTCGTGAAGCTGCTGAAAAATCCGGTGGTAAAAAAGTATATTTAGAGGAAGAGCCAAAAGTAGCAGCAATAGGTGCTGGAATGGATATCTTCCAACCAAGTGGAAATATGGTAGTCGATATCGGGGGCGGAACAACAGATATCGCAGTTCTATCAATGGGTGATATCGTAACAAGTGAATCCATTAAAGTAGCAGGCGATGTGTTTGATAACGATATTTTGCAATATATTAAAAAAGAATATAAATTGCTAATTGGGGAACGTACTGCAGAGGCAATCAAAATGACAATTGGTACAGTTTTCAAAGGTAGTCGCAATGATACAATGGATATTCGTGGCCGTGATATGGTAACGGGTTTACCACGTACAATTACAATTGAGTCTGAAGAAATTGAACGTGCACTACATGAATCAGTAGCCATGATTGTCCAGTCAGCTAAAAATGTCTTAGAAAAAACACCACCTGAACTATCAGCCGATATCATTGATCGTGGAGTGATTATAACTGGTGGTGGTGCATTATTACATGGAATGGACCAGCTATTAATAGAAGAGCTAAAGGTACCTGTTTTCATTGCAGAGAGACCTATGGATTGTGTAGCCATTGGTACAGGTATCATGCTTGAAAATATTGATCGTGTGCCAGCATCCTTATAAAAATAAAATGAGGTGATTTCTTTGTTTAAAGGATTTTATACAGTTGCAACAGGTATGATCACGCAACAAAGAAGAACAGAATTACTTACCAATAATTTATCAAATGCGAATACACCAGGATTTAAGGCAGATCAATCTACGATTCGCTCATTTCCAGATATGCTAATGTCTAGCATTGGAAAAACAAATGCTCCTGCTCACCAACAAGCCGGCGCTGAATATATGAGTCAAGTAGGAGCTTTAAATACAGGGACATATTTACAAGAAACATTACCAAATTACATACAAGGCCAAATCTATAACACTGATTTTACAACAGATATGGCATTGATTAATGGAAACTTACCACAAAATGAAGATGGTGTTACGGGTTCAATTTTCTTCCGACTAGAACATCCTGCTGGTGGTGAGGCTTACACACGTAATGGTAATTTCACATTAGATGGGCAAGGCTATTTAGTTAACGGTCAAGGATTATATGTACTAAATGATGCTGGGCAACGTATCCAGCTACCAAATGATGATTTCCGATTAGATGAAAGTGGCGCTATCTTTGTAAATAATCAACAAGTAGCTCGTGTTGGTGTATCATTTGCTGCTAACCCGAACATGCTACAAAAACAAGATAATGGCCTTATTCGTACAGAAAATGGTGAGAACTTGCCAACAGCTTATGGAGCGAATGGTGTTTCCTTTACACTACGTCAAAACTTTTTAGAAGGGTCAAACGTAGATTCTAGTCGCACAATGACAGATTTAATGACTGCCTACCGTGCATTTGAAGCAAACCAAAAAGTATTACAAGCTTATGATCGTAGCATGGAGAAGGCTGTGAATGAAATCGGAAAAATTTAATGGGCGAACAGGAGGCTTTTATCAATGCTACGTACAATGATTACAGCTACAAACACAATGGGGCAATTACAAAACAAACTGGATACAATTAGTAATAACATTGCTAACAGTAATACAACGGGCTATAAAACAAAGGAAGCATCCTTTAATGAATTACTTTATCAGCAATTTAATAATGATAAGCAGGATCGCGCAGAACGACAAACACCTGTTGGTATTCGCTATGGATCTGGTGCAATGGTCGGCCAAATTAAATCCAATGAAAAGCAAGGTTCATTACAAACAACTAATCGTGATTTAGACTTAGCTTTCACAAAAGCGAAACAATATTTCAATATTTTGATGCCAGATGGTGAAAATGGAACTGAAACAGTGTATACTCGACAAGGTGACTTTTATTTATCTCCATTGAATAATGGAACAGTTATGCTTGTAACAGCAGAGGGTTATCCAGTAGCTAATGCTGCAGGACAAGCTATTACATTACCCGACACGGTTCAAAAGTTTGCTGTTCGAGATGGTGGCGTATTAGAAGCAGCTTATCCAAATGGAGATATAATTCGTACTAATTTAGCTGTAACAGAATTCCAAAAGCCGCAATTAATGGAGCATGTTGCCGGTTCTTATATGGGATTACCTAATAATTTAGCTGAACTTGGCTATACGCAGGCGGAAGTTTTGACAGAGCTTGTGGGAGCCAACCGTCAGCAAATTGGCATGCAAAGTGGTACACTAGAAATGTCCAATGTTAACCTCTCGAAAGAAATGACAGAACTCATTCAAACACAACGTTCTTATCAATTCAACGCAAGAGCGGTGACATTAGCAGATCAAATGCTTGGACTAATTAATGGCATTCGATAGCAAGTTATCCAAAAACGCATAGTAAGGAATGAAGAGGAGTACAATCTATGACAAACGATTCACGTCGACGTTCTGTGCCGACACAAGAAACCGATACGCAACCGCAACCAGAAAAGAAAGAACGCCGCTCGACTGGAGAGCAACGCGAGGTTCGATGGGTGCAAATCCGACTGATTCCGATTTGGTTACGCATTGTAATTGTTCTCATTTTAGTCGTTGTTGCCGCAGCATTAGGCGCAATGTTTGGCTTTAGCGTTATTGGAGAAGGCAATGCTATGGATATTTTTAAACGAGAAACATGGCAGCATATATTTGATATTATGAATGGTAAAGAATAACATTATTCTTTACCTTACTTTGTGTATACATACTTAATTTTTGAGGGGGAAATGACATGTTATCTGCAGAACAAATTCAAGCAATTTTACCACACCGCTATCCTTTTTTATTCGTAGATCGCATCATTGAATTAGAAGAAGGGAAGCGTGCAGTAGGATTAAAAAACGTTTCAATCAACGAAGATTTTTTTAATGGGCACTTCCCAGGTTATCCAGTTATGCCGGGTGTGTTAATTGTGGAAGCTTTAGCTCAAGTAGGTGGAGTGGCTTTATTAAATGCTGAAGAATTTAAGGGTCGTTTAGCATTTTTAACGGGTGTTGATAATTGTCGTTTCAAGCGTCAAGTCGTACCTGGCGACCAACTTAAATTGGAAGTAGAATTTGTAAAACTTCGTGGCGCAATGGGTAAAGGTCATGGTGTAGCAACGGTAGATGGAGAACTTGTATGTGAAGCCGATATTCTATTTGCCATTGGGCCTGAACAGCCTAAACAAGCTTAATTTGCATTTGTAGACCAAAAGATATAAAATAGATAAAGTCAAGTCAAAAATTGATTAGTAGGTTCTTAAATTGCGATGGTAAATAAGCGATTGTGAATTGAAATAGATGTAATTTTTAGGTTTTACAAACGTAGGAGGATTATTAAGATGTATAAGGAATTGTCTTCAGGTATTAAAATTAGCATTACTCGTTCGATTTCAACATCTTTTGAAACATACTTAGCAAGTATTGGTTGGGATGAAGAGCGCTTTTCCATGGAAGACTTCATTGCAAACTGGCAGACTTATTTTCAGGAGAATGCCGCGTGGATCGAAAAAATCCCTTCTGATACATTGATGAGCGCACAGTTTCATGAAGAAATGGCACAAAAAATCGATGAGGTTATTGCCAAAATTTTAAATGAAGAACCAACAGCACAGCAAGTCGAAACAATCGAGGCATTGCAAAAAGAGCTAGGCACAAACTATAGCTACGACTGTAAAGCAGAGGCAGCATATATTGAACAGTTATTAAAAGAAAAACAAAAATAGTTTGTACAAAAATCGGATAGTTCCCTCCTTTCTCGGGCAATCTATGTAGGATCACAAATACAGTAGATGTATTTGATGACATAGTACCCAAGAAAGGAGGTTTTTTACTATGTGGAAAATGTCATTTTTAACCATTATTCTTGCAACTGCATTCCTTGGAGGTTGTAACTGGGGAAATAATGCAGTAGAAGATCACCCTGTTCGAGAAGTCGAGAATGACGTACGTCGAGGAGTCGACAATGTCGAGGATGCATTAGATCCGAATAATCGTGACGATGCATACGATCGCAATAATGTAAATGGGAATGGTGTAGATCGAGGTACTGTTAACGATAATACAACATTACCTGAAGCAACAACACCTGGTTCAAATGCCGATATGAACGGCACAAACGGCTATGACAACACACCAAATGCAAACGGTGTAAATGGTGTTGAACGTAATGACAACATGAACGGTAACAATAATAATGATGTTGTCGACGATAAAGTAAACAACACTGAAAAATACCGTGATGGTATGAACAACCGATAACATAAAAAGAGTGTTTCCTCTTTGGAAAACACTCTTTTTTCAATTTAGAGGAAAGCGAAGTGAATACCCGCGAAAGCAGAGTGAATACCCGCGAAAGCGAAGTGAATACCCGCGAAAGCAGAGTGAATACCCGCGAAAGCGAAGTGAATACCCGCGAAAGCAAAGTGAATACCTGCAAGCTAAGCAAAACCCCCATCAAAAAAAATTCTTCATATGCTCCAGTAAGTTTTCAGGTAAATGGTAAACACGATTCTTATAGGTACCGGTATATGGAAACTGAAACTTCCGTAGCAATCGAGTAGCTGCATCGCTAGAATTAATTCTAAAAAACGCTCGTAACTGTTTATTGGTAATAGAATGACTAATCAATAACCGATAATCAAGCATAGCCTCTGCGAAAATTTCTATACTTCTATAATGACAAAATGAACATTTCCAAATGCCACGATGAAAGTACATATTATTTTGATAGGTACATTTTGGACAAAGAACACCGTGTCGAAATCGTGATGGGGAAATCGATGTATGAATTTGAGGAATCATCTGTTTAGAAAGTAGCGCGTTCACTAATTGGGTTAAATGATTATCCGTCATTAATTTTTTAGGGTGCTTTTTAAAAAGCGACTGGAGATACTTATGAAGACCGGACGCATGAAAAATGGGGAGAGTACTAGTTGAATTGACGATGATTGTGGAAGGATTTGCTATAACAACAGCCCCTTCAACAGGAAGGGAATAACTTGCAATAAGATTTTTAAGAAATCCCCTATGACGCTCAGTTTGAGTAAGAGCATTTGGAAATCCTTCAACAGTACCATCAACCTTTGTGCGTATGCATTGATGTGTGTGTTGATCAAATTCAAGACGACCATGTATGTTTTTGATTTCTACAACCAACATAAAATGAGGACAAATAAAAAGCGTATCAATCTGATGCAGATGTTGAGCCGAGTTCATAAGACATAAATTATGTAAGACAAAAAAGGTATTTGGGTATATTAATTCATGCCATACGCGATCAACTTTTTGTTCGCCAGCAAACCCTGCATCTAGTCGACGATACTGCTCTTGATAATAATGAAATTCTACATCATCCTTTAAAAGGCGCCTCATCAAAGCCTCAAGCCATATTAATTTTAAAGGCTTCTTCCTTATTGCAACCACCAAATGTAACCCTCCTTTTTTAAATTGTATTGTACAAAAAAATTACTGCTTGTCCAACAAAAAAAGCGATGCAAAAATTAGCATCGCTAGTCATTTTTTAATTTTGGTCGCTTTTTCATATCTTGTGTAAAGCGATCCAGTAAATCCTCTAAAGAAACACCCTCAGCAAGTAGCTCGGAAAGTAATTGTTCTGCATATTTTGATCGTTTAATTTTAAGCGTACCTTTTAATAGTACTGAAACATGATCACCGATATCTTCAACAGTATGTACGATCACCTGAAAAGGAGCGGGTTCATTATCTGGGAATGAAATAACTGCACGTACATTGAAAACTGTAGGATTCGCTAAGAGCTCATCAAAGGTTGAGCGATATTGTTTTTCCATAAACAATTCAAGTACCCAAGATTGATGGCTATTTTCCTGATTAATAATGATGCCATCGATTAAAGGGAATGGTTGCACGCCATCTTTCGTGACAAGGTCAAAGGAAAGCATTTTAAAGGTTTTCAATATGTATATTCCTCCTAAGTCTGTCATTCTTTTAGTATAACACATGAGACAGCTGTTGTTTGTGATGCGCACCTGTGACGGTTTTTCAAAAACTGCGAAATTGCAGATTTCATGGAATAGCATTTGCCATTACAGCCTAACGCATTCAGCTAGAAAATTAATAAAAAATAGAAAAATAAAAATGCCGATTTACCCAATTTATGCACAAAAACTGAAGGAAATTAACAATATTGATTTTTGCGAATACCCGAATCATTTTGTAAGATGAGAGCAATCAAAAGCAAAGGAGGTGAATGAATGAATCAAGTCGGATTGGTTGGAAGGTTTACAAAAGACCCGGTGTTACGTTACTTATCTGGAAATCGTGTGCAAACTCATTTCTCACTAGCCATTAATCGTAATTTTAAAAACAATCAAGGGGAAGTAGATACAGATTTTGTTTTCTGTACAGCTTGGGGAAGGCTTGCAGAGAATATCGTTAAATATTGCGGTAAAGGTTCATTAATCGGTGCCACTGGCCGTATTCAAACAAGGTCATTTGTAAATGAGGAAAGCACTAAGATTTTTATGACAGAGATAGTGGTTGAGGATGTTAGATTTTATCAACTGAAACAAAGAGATAGTGACGAAGCAGTTACTGTACCGCCACAGCCACCGAATGAACAGGAACACTTAAAGGATTTTGTTTTACCTTAGCAAGAATAGCTTACATACGGGGCAAGAGAACATTCATTGTCTGATCCGCCATTCTCCTTATATTTCTTGCACCGTAACAAACAGAAAGGAATGATGTGGAACACAAATAAAAAACATTGCTGAAGACCGCACAGCAATGGAATTTTCAACACAACTAAATACAAATGATGAAGTAAGTAGGGAAAAGAAGTAGCAAGTTCCACTAAAAGAGCGCCAAGAACTATTTGCTCTTGGCGCATCTCATTATTATATATCTAATGTTATTAAATCGCGGAGTTCTTGATCTTCTAACTCGGTCAACCACTGGCTTGATTGAATAAGCTCTTCAGATAATGCAGATTTCTGCACCAGCATCTTATCAATTTTTTCCTCGATCGTGCCAATTGTCACAAACTTATGGACCTGCACAAATTGTGTCTGTCCGATTCGATATGCTCGATCGGTCGCTTGGTTTTCAACAGCAGGATTCCACCAGCGATCTGCATGTAAAACATGATTAGCTGCTGTTAAATTAAGTCCTGTTCCACCAGCTTTCAAAGAAAGGATAAATATAGGGAAATCTCCTGCCTGGAAAGCCTCTACTAAGCGGTCTCGCTGCTGCTTAGGCATGGCACCAGTTAAAAATGGTGCATCTACATTATATATTTCACTAAAGCAATGTTGTAGCAATTGTCCCATTCCAATATATTGTGTAAAAATGAGACATTGCTCGCCATTGTCCACAATCTCAGCTGCCATTTGTACAATGCGCTCTAGCTTAGTCGAACGTGCAAGCATTGTTTCGGCATCCTCGAAAGGTTCCTTTAAATATAAGGCAGGATGATTACATAGTTGCTTTAATTTACTGAGCATCTTTAAGACGCGACCCTTTTTTTGAAAGCCTGTTAACTGCTCCAGCTGATCAAGCGTCTCTAAAATATAGCCCTCATAAAGTGAAGCTTGCTCTGTTGTTAATGGACAATATTCATTCGATTCTAGCTTATCTGGTAAGTTAAGCTGTAAATGTGGATCACGCTTTGTACGACGCAATAAGAATGGCTGAATTTTAGCTCGAAGCTTCTGCTTATGCGACTCTGATTCGTCCCGTTCAATAGGCAAAATAAATTCTTCATTGAAGCGACCGAAGCTACCTAGAAAGCCCTTATGAATGAAATCAAAAATAGCCCATAACTCAGATAAACGATTTTCTACAGGTGTCCCAGTGAGAGCAATGTGATGGTCACCTAGCAATTTACGAATGGCTTTTGATTGTAATGTTTGCATATTTTTTATATTTTGGGCTTCATCGAGTACCACCGTTGCCCAATCAATATTCTGTAAAAATTCAGTATCCTGTGACACAGTACCATAGGTTGATAAAATGACATGTGGTCTTTCTTCTGTCACTAGCTGTTTAAACTCTTCATCCTTTGCTCGATTTGCTTGATAATGCGTATGCACAATCAGGGAAGGAGCAAATCGAGCAAGTTCTTTTTGCCAGTTCCCAAGCACTGAAGTGGGACAAATAATGATAGATGGCTTTGTGTAATCAGTTGATGACTCATAAATATGAAGCAAATAGGTAATCAACTGAACCGTTTTTCCAAGTCCCATATCATCCGCCAGACATGCACCGAAACCTTGTTGGCGCATAAAGACTAACCATTCAAAGCCCTCTAATTGATAAGGGCGTAATTCGGTTTGTAGAGACAAGGGAATCGGGACGGCAGGCAAGCCTTTCTTCTCCAAAAGTTGCTCCATGTATGCTTTTAATGATTGTTGTATTTCCAATGCAAAGATTGGATCATCTCTCAGTGCATCATCTGCATCTTCTTCCTCAAGAGGGGCAGACAAGTCTTCTGGTAACTCTCTAAATAATAATTCTCGAACAGTCCAACTTTCATCTTCTGCTTGTTGCATCAATTCACGCATTTCTTGCATCCAATTGGCATCTACTCGGAACCATTCAGTACCAATACGAATAAATTCACGTTTCTCATCCACAAGTTTTTTAAATTGCTCAGCTGAAATCGTTTGTCCGTTCATAGAAAACTGCCATTTAAACGTTAAAATATCATCTAAACCTGCTACCTTCCTTGTGGAAACATTACTGGTTGTAACGCGTACTCGAATTTTAGATTGTTTTAAATCCTTTAGCCATGCTGGCAATACAACATCAAAACCAAGTGCCTGCAATCTAGCAAGATCCTCACGTAAAAAAGAGCGAACTTCTAAATCTTCCAGTGTCACACGAATAAAGATATCACTATTAATTGTATCGATGGATAGAAGTTCTACAATTTGCTGTTGTTGCTGCGTAATTTCAGTCGCGAACATTCGCCACTTTGTAGGTAGTGCTTCTTCAATAGGTAAGGATTGTTTACGTATAGCAGGTGTCCAATAGTTTTTGGTTGTAGCAGTGCTTAGGACCGTTTCTAATAACCATACATCGGCATCTTCTTCTGGCTCACTTAATCGTAAAGAGACGGAAACAGCTCCAGCTTGACGAGCTTGATCCAAAGGCCAGCCGCCACGTAGGAAAAAGGGTAGTAACTTTGGTAAATCAGCTAGTATTAGCCCAACCTGTGAAAGCTTCTGCTGTACAGCCGTTTCCAATAATGCTGAATCTATATGATCAATAGGGAAAGTTAATGATGAAAAATCATCTGCAATCACAGCATGTGACCAAAGTGATGGCTCTTGCCAGTATGCTTGTAATGCATAAACTTTATTTAACCATTTTATACTTTCTTCATTTGCACCAATCCAATTGATGAAGGGGTGCTGGAAGCTTGTTGAAAAAATATCTAGTAACTCAGCTGAAGAAACTTCAATCGTAAAATCAGCCCGATTTGTTACTAATCCATAAACATTTGCCTCATAAGTAAAGAATAGCGAAGAAATTAATGTATCTACATCGATTGTTGTACCATTTGCAGTAAAACCCTGCAACGTAAAATATCCTTCCCGAGCTACTTCGATACGGAGCTGTTGTGTTTTGGAAAAAGGGGAAGGAGCATTTATTGTCATCATACTAAATTTCCTTTCTCAATTTCTTCTTGTAACGCACGTAGTCGTTTATATTCTGCACGAATGGTTTGCATATATGTTTCAAAATAAGCTGTTTTGCCAGCTCGCTTTGCAGCGCTACGCATACTTTTCCAAATGCGCACAGCCTGTTTATAATTTAAGCGTGATTTTTGCGCAATTTCAGCTATTGCATAGACATGATATAAAGGTAAAACAGTTGCAGGTTCAACCTGTAATACATCCTTTAATCCACACATTTCTAAGTAGGAGAGGGATGATGGGTTTAGTTGATGTAGAGCTGCCCATTCCCGATAGTGACCTTTTTTAATTAAAAAACTTGAGAACGGCTGTAGTCCATATACACCAAAGGCACTATAAAGCATTGCTTCCTCTTCCTCCGTAAGCTGAATCTCGTCAAATAAAAGTTGAAATTGCCTTACGTATTGGGCACGCTGAACGACTGGAACGACCTCCTGTAGAAATACTTCTGTCAAAGGTAAAATTGCTCGTAAAATGATTGCTAATGAATAGGACTCTCCAGCACGTTGAGCAAAAGTAGCTAGTTCAAACAAATCCTGCATTTGTGGTAAATCAATCTGTGCCAAATTTTCAAGCAATAAATCCTCTTTCTGTAATAGCACATAAAATAATAATTTTAACGATTGTAGAGAAATTTCTGTTGAAGGTTTATCAAGATTATCTATAAATGCCAATTCCTGTTCACGACGAGGCTTCTCATAAAAAAGCACTGCCCATAGTAGCATGTATAGACGAAGGCGATTGGCGAAAAGCCCTTGTCTTTCTAATAAAAATTCTCTTACTAGCTCTTGGATGGCATCATAAAATGGATCTGTCGCAAATAGTCGTGATCGATTAGAAAGCTCTGTAAGAATGCTCTCAAAAGATTGCGTGCTTTGCTCGATAAAATATTTCATATAAGGTGAATCTAACGAATGTCCAGGTGTTTCATTTAAATGCCGCCATATTGAATTAAAAATGGCTAACTCCATATAAAGCTTATAAAGGGGTTGCCATTCACGCTCAAAGGGCATATGTCGACGAAGACGCTCCAAAGCATCGGTTCTTACAGCGGAAAGCCCATAGCCTTCGAGTATGCGCCCAGGTGGTAATAATCGTTTCATCACCTCATCCACCATCATCGACCAGCTTTGCGGGCTGCGTTCATCTGCTAAAGATTTTAATTGAACTGATTTTTGTGCACGCCAAGCACTCGACCAATTTTGAACCGAATCAAAATATTGGTAGAGAGCGAGTAAAGCACCTACTTGATGTCGACACCATTTTGCTTGAGGACAGCTACAATGTAGCTCTTCCTTTGAAAAATCAATTTCAACAGAAGCGGGTCTGACATCTTGAACACTTGCATATAATATAGAACTTGCTCCATTAAATCGTTCAAAAACAATGGATTTATTCCTTACTGAAAAGACAGCACGGCGCACTAGTTCCTCATCTTCGGTAGAGGAAGGATGTAACTCTTGTTCAGCTTCTTTTAATTTAGTCAGCACAAATGCTTGATGTTCCTTAGCTAATTGCGATATAGACAATGCCATAACCTCACTCCTTTCATCTTGTATGGCTATAGTTAACATTGTTAATTGTAAAAAGGAAAAAAAGACTGTCCTTCCATTATACGATTAAAATGCAGTAATGATAAGCTGAATGATCAGAAAGAAAAAAATGAGTTAAAGATAGTTAACAAGGCTTTTGATTTGTGTTAAAATCTGAATAATCAGATAACTAGGGAGGGATGAAGGATGATGCAAGTTCAATACATGAAGCCGTTTTACACAAAAGTTACTGGAGATAAATTACGTCTCGTATTTGCTTATCAATATTTCTCTATTTTAAAAGAGAATGAGATTTTCCATTTCATTCCCATAGAAGGTAAAGAGATGATCATCAATATGAAGACACAGCAGATTGAAAATTTATCTGAGGTTTTTGTTTTCCAAAAAGGAAATCGCTTTATTCGGTTACCACTTTATCAACTATTGCTTATTACCAATGTTCATGAGCATTTAGCACCAATACTTGAAAGCGCTACACCAAAGCAACAAATTCCAATGGTTTCTACTGTGACGGTTGGCGAAATCGATCAGCTTATTGCAGAGCTAGAGGAGAAAAATTTGGATCATTTGATTGATCAGGCATTACTAGAGAATGATAAAGAACTCTTTTTCGAATTGCTACAGCAAAAGAGCCATCAACTTGGGGGTTTCAAAATTGAATAGATGGAATGTCCAGTAAGCACCTACTTATCATAAATGACAAGCAGGTGCTTTTATTATGTAGGTAATCAACTATAAAATGTTAAAAACACATAAAAAATTAGAAACCATTTCCAATATTAAGGTCAATAGATGAGATGTTGGACCGATATAAAAACAAGAAGGTGGTGAAATCATGCTTGGTAAGTGGTCTGCAACAGGGATGGCAATCCTCAATAATATGAATCGTCATTATGGGGCGATGAGTAAAGCCATGCTACGAATTTCTTCCGGATATCGAATTAATAGTGCAGCGGACGATCCAGCTGGACTGGCGATTTCTGAAAAAATGCGTGCTCAAATTCGTGGCTTGAATATGGCAGCTAAGAATATACAGGATGGTATTTCGCTTGTGCAGACGGCAGAGGGGGCACTGAATGAGACACATGCCATGATTCAGCGTATGCGTGAGTTAGCAGTGGAGGCAGCCAATGATACATTAACAGATGATGATCGTAAAAAATTAGATTTGGAATTTCAGGAATTAAAAAAGGAAATCCAGCGCACATCAACCGATACAGAATTTAATACGAAGACATTACTTAACGGGGATTATGAAACAAATGGCATCAAGATTCAAGCAGGCGCCAATGCAGGACAGAGTATCGAATTATTTATCAATGGGATGGGGTCTGAGAAACTTGGGTTGAAGGATGCTTCTATTGCTACTCGTGAGGAAGCGGAAAAAGCCATGTCTTCGATGGATGAAGCCTTAAAACAAGTTTCCAATGAGCGCTCACGTCTTGGTGCCTATCAGAACCGCTTGGAACATGCCTATAATGCCAATGTGAACACGGCTGAGAATTTACAAGCAGCAGAGTCTCGTATTCGAGATGCGGATATCGCAAAAGAGATGATGACTATGGTGAAGGCGCAGATTTTAATGCAAGCAGGTCAATATGTTTTAGCGATGCATATGCAACAGGCACAATCCATTTTAAAATTATTAGAAGTAGGAAAAAAATGATGAATTTCAATGTTAATTGAAATTCATCATTTTTTAATGTTTATTTTGACAAAGCATCAATTGCTAATTTAGCAGTTGCAGTTGCTTCCTCTTGCAATGGGATGACGGCCTGGCGCATTTTTTCTTGAACTGTTGTATAGGATTCAAGAATTGCTACAGCTTGTTCAAACAATGTTACACCATTCCAATCATCAACCTCGACATGACCGATGACAGGCTGATCAACGATATCAGCAAAAGCATCAATTTTCGGATCATACGAAATGGCAATAAACGGTGTTGCATAGATTGCCGAGAAAATTAAGGAGTGTAGTCGCATACCTATCAATAGTTGAGATTGACCAATCACTGCGATTTTTTCCTCAATAGATAAATCAGCAGGAGCAATCAAGCTCTTTTCCTTCATAAGTGCTGCTACTTCCTGTGAAGTAGTAAAATCATGCTCACCATGCATAGGGAGGAAGACGATTTGCTCACCCTGACGTACTAATTCATCTAGGCTGTGTGCAATTTTTTCTTTGTAGGCAACAGCGGAAGGCCAATCTCGAACGCTTACAGAAATATAGCTATCGGCTGACAAAGAGACATTTTCTAGCCAATCACAATGAAAGTCATTACCGTTCAATCCCATAACAGGATCTGGCACGATTTTTGTTTCTTTTCGTACACCGATCTCTGTTAAAAGAGCTAAAGAGGCTCTATCTCTGACTGTTATTTGCTCGACCTTATTAAAAACTGTACGAACAATAAATTTACTAAGCGGATGATTAATCGGACCCATGCCTTGGGCGTAAACAAATACTGGTTTTTTCAACCATTTTGCGATTTGAATAACGCCCGCATAGTAAGGAATCGTTTTCATGCCTGTTTGATCCTGCATGAGACTACCACCACCACTAATAAGTCCATCCGCTGTTTTAAGTAATTGGCGAATTTCTTTCATTTTCCATCGGTTAATGGCTTTGACACCATATGTTTGCTCAGTAGCTGCTGGATTATTAGATAATACCGTGATCTCTATATCACTTTGCCACTTTTTGAGAGATTGGATAATGGACAGTAGAATGGCATCATCTCCGACATTATCAAATCCATAATAGCCAGATAAAACAACGTGCATTATGACCACCTCGCGATTGCCTTAGAAACCCAACGATAACCGATTTTGAAGATTAGGATAAACACCAATCCTACTACAAGACCTAGAGATACACTGTATAGTGTACGTAATACAGAAACAGCTACTGGGATGTGTAGATGAGTAAATGTATTCATGATGGATAAGAAACCGATAACACCTGGTACTAGGAGAATACTTCCCCATTTGCGATTAATACCCATTACATATAACGCTAAAATGAAGAATGGGAAACCAATTAAAAATTCCTTTGTTCTTGGTCGAACATACAATGTATTTTCTAGCCATTGTCTAAAGGCTAATTCCATATCACTTACAGAGCCAGAGTTCCCTGTTCGGCTAATGTAAAATAATCCGACACCTGCCAACACAACGAGTAGTAGCACATGCCAATATTTCAACTCTTTATTTAACAATGTTACCGTATTCGATAAAGAGTTCTTAATGTTTTGATCAGCTAGTCGGTTAATCTCAATCACTGTAAATAGTAAAACACCCATAATTGGAATAAGATAAACAAGCTTAACCCCTTTAAATACAGCAAACCCTGTCATAAAGGCATTACCATTCAATAAGCCAATAACAATTACAATGCCAATAACGCTAATTGCTACTGCCTTTAAGTATTGGAGCAATATGTTAGACACCTTCGTAGAACCTTGCGCTGATTTGATGACTGCATAGGTTGGGGCAAGGACTGCAATAATGAGTGCAAATGCTTGTAAAAATAGAGTACTTTTCAGAATAAAGTACGCAATTGCTAGTACAGCCATAAAGCCAGCTGCCGCGATACGAAGAGGCATCCATTTTACTAATTCTGAAATGATAAAGGTAAATAAAATACCTGCTACTAATACGGCTGCTGTGACCCAAGCTGGCACGACTACTTTATCAAATAGCTTTGGTTCACCTGCTTTGAAATGATCTGGCATTGTGTCATGCACACCATTTAAATAATCAATCGTTTCTTCTACATTTTCTTTGGCATTACCTGTTGTTTTAATATGATAGAAGATGGAGCGAATATTACGCTCTTTGACAGCTCGTGTTGTACGATCAATACTTGCATTTAGCTTTAATTTAGTCTCTCTGTTGACATTGATACTATGCAAACGAATCATATTGTAATCCGTCATTTGAGCGATTTTACTTTCGCCTTTGAGTGGGTTACTTTCAATTGTGTAGAAGTAATAGCCAGCATCATTTAATTTTTCAACTAATTGATTGCCGTCTTCTTGTCCAAAACCAATAGCTTCATCACCTTGACCAAGTAAGCGGCCTGCTGAAGCTTCTTTTAAAGCGACTAATTGATTCACCAACTTTCCATTAGCTACTTCATTATCTGCATTTTCCACCTTAAAGATGTGGGCTAGTCCATGCTTACTAATCATGTCAATAGCAGGTTGATCATAGCCAATTGGTGTTTTTAAATCAAAATTGTGGTTAGAAGTAGGAAGGAAATAAAAAGGCTCTTCTCCTATTTGTACTTCCTCTGGTTCAACGCTCTCCATGATCAGCTTTTGGTAGCTTTCATTTTCAGGCACTCGAATATAATAGCCGCTATTAGAGATATCAACAGCATCTTTATAAGGTGTAAACAATAATTGTGCTGCTAACTCACTTTCTTTATAAACGGTAATTAAGTTTTGCTTTTCCATTTCCTTTAATGTTAAGGGCTCTAGACTCACAGTATTCAGCCCAGCATCCTTTAAGGAGGAAAGAATTTCATCCATTGTTAGGTCGCTATTTTTTTCTGCGGTTTGTATTTCATCATAGGGAATAACAATCTCATAAGCATCATTCGATTGCTCCGCATTCCACCTCTTCATGATACCTGTAGAGGAAACGACGAGTAAAAGAACAATGATCCCCCAAAGCCATTTCTGTTTTGACATAAGTGTCCTACCTCTCTTATTTATGAAAATCTTTTTCCAATAACAGGGATTTTCTTTAAATCTTGTTTATGAATAGCTTTCATCAGCCATAGTAGAAGGAAGTAAAGAGCCCCACCAACTACGATTGCGACAGTTAGATAGCCCATTGCCGACATTCTTGACCAATGTGTAAAGTCAAGCCAAAGTGTTGGTAATCCAACTGCTGCTCCCATTACAATGGAAGACACAATCATTTTCACCGTATCTTTTCCAAGGACAGTAAAGCGAATCATACGATAAATAAAGACAGAATTCACAATAAATAACACAAAATACACTAGCAAAGTTGCATAGGCAGCACCATCTAAACCAAATGCTTGAATAAGGAAGATGTTAGAAAACACCTTAAGGACAACACCACTCAAAATAATGAGAGCTCCTTTTTTGGCAGCATTCATACCCTGTAGAATTCCTGTTCCAAGCAAAGTTAGTGATGTAAAGACAGAGCTTAGATTGATGATAGCTAACATTAAGCTTCCCTCTAAGTCTTTAAAAAGAGCTAGATTTAAAGGTAAGGTTAGGGCTAGTAACCCAATCGCAGCTGGCCATGAAATAAGGTGTGTCATACGATGAGTTTGCTCAATAATAGTGCGTGTTTCATCCAATTTACGCTCAGCTAGCTTCGTTGTAATCAACGGCACAAGGGGCAAGATAATTGAAGAAGCAAAAACAGTCGTAATTTGAACTAATGTTAGTCCTCGACCATAAATACCATAAAGGTAGCTAATTTCACTCGCATCTGCACCAGCACTTCTTAAGCCATATGTAACCGTAAAGGAATCAACAAAGTTAAAGAGTGCCATTGTCACAGAACCGATCGCAATGGGAATCGAAATTTTTAAAATGGTTTTACTGTATTTAGAGAAATCCTTACCAGAATATTTCTCCTTACTCGTCACTTTTACCGAAGAACGGAAATATTTAAAGAGTAAATAGAAAAGTGACCCGAGGGCTCCTAACACAGAGCCTGCCATAATTCCACCAGCTACGATATCATTTGAATAATCCATTGCTACTAGGAAATACGCAACAATTAAAATTAACGCAACACGTACTAACTGCTCAATCACTTGAGAGATGGCAGTAGGGCGCATATCTCCAAAACCTTGGAAAAATCCACGATAGACAGCCATATAAGGAGCTACCAGTAAAGTAAGGGCAACAATAATTAAGGCAATCTCTGTTGAGGGCCCACCAAGTGCATTCGCTATCTGCTCTGAAAAGCCGTAAATGATTGTAAAACTAATGACGCCAAAGGATAATGCAAGGATTCTTGCAGTCACATAAATTTTCTTAATTTTGGCAGTATCCTGACTCGTCCTAGCTTCGGCTATTAGCTTAGAAATAGCAATAGGGATACCCGCAACGGATAAATAAAGTGCTACCATATAAACAGGATAGACAAGACTAAAAATACCGAGTACTTCATCACCAGCAATATTTTGAAGTGGTATACGGAAGATACTACCGATTACTTTTGAAAGTAAGGTGGCAATCGTTAGGATGAGTGTGCTTTTAACAAATGTTGACTGACTCATTTTGTTTTGCCCTGACCTTTAAGCTTTAATGCAAATACTTTTAAAGCAAAGCGAGGGAGTACAAGCATTCTTCCAAATCGACTTGGCTGGCGTAACAGTCGATAGAGCCATTCAAGATTTAATTTTTGCCAAATTACTGGAGCACGTTTTACAGTACCAGCGATGACATCGAAGGAGCCACCTACGCCGATAAATACACCCTTTGAAAATTTTTCAAGGTTTTCCGTTATCCATTTTTCCTGTCTTGGTACACCTAATGCCACAAATACTAGATCAGGCTGTAAAGTTGCAATTTCATTTGCAAAATCATTATTATTCCAGTCGAAGTAGCCATCATGATAGCCAACGACATCAACATTTGGATAGTTTTCATGAATATTGGCAACCGTCTTTTCGATGGTTTCCTTTTGAGCACCTAGTAAATAAATTTTAAAATGCTTTTGCTGACCAACTTCCAACAGACGTACCATCGTATCATAGCCAGTTACACGCTCTGGAAGTGAATCACCAAGAATTTGTGCAGCCTTAACGACGCCAATGCCATCCGCACAAATGTAAGTTGCCTGCTTTAAGTAATTCATGACAGTTGGATTTTCATTTGCCTGCATGACAACTTCAGGATTGGCTGTCACAACGAAAGTTTTTTCTTGCTGTTCAATACGATTAACGAGTAAATCAACAAACCCTTGCTGACCAATATGTAAAAAGGGTACGCCCATAATCGTTACATGCCTCATATAGTGTTCAAACCTTTCTGTAATTCCATTTTCACTGCAATCTATCATACCACAAAAGCAATATTGACAGGAAATTTTCGATAATGGGTTTAACGATGATTACCTAAAGTATAGCTCTGTTCAGTAACGATTTTTACATGGAATAGCAATCGTCCTATTAAGCTTTTTTAGGACCCTATTTTGACATAGAATTTACTAAATTTTAGGGGGATAGTATGAAAATTATATCCTAAAATTTCGAGTTTCTTCTATTATATAGCGCTTTCATCTCGGTGATAATAAATGACTAACAAAAAGAGTGCGAATCATCATCGCACTCTTCTTTTGCGCCTCCTATTAAAATCATTTTTTTACAATATAATCGCCATGTACCCAGCCTGTTTTTCCGTTGTAAAGCACCTGATACCAGGCACCATTTTTTATAAACTCACCTTTATCGTCTACAACACCGATAATAAAGCCATTCGGTTTAACAGTACCTAAAATAGCACTTGTAGTAGATGGTTCGCTTCGAACATTAAGTGTAATGTTCATATTAACAATTTGTAAGCCATTTTCAAGACTCACATAATCATCAATCACCCAGCCCTCTTGTCCATTGACACTTACTTTCAACCAACCACCATTTTCACCAAGAATTTTAAAGGAGGTATCCTTTGGCAAATTCGTCATAATCGAAGCATTATCTGCTGTATTCGGATACGTTCTCATATTGAGATTAATCGTCGTTTTCCCTGTTGCACCAGCTAACCCTAAATCCAATGCGTATTGCTTCGATGGACTCGGTAATGAAGGAGCGGAAGATTGACTTTGATAGGCAGGCACATCAAACACTAGGTTTGTTGTCGTATGAGCACCAATTAATTCATAAATATCATAGATCTTTTTCGCTTGAATGACAGCCCACATCACATGTGTTGCATACTGGTGGACTGTCGGATTATCAGGATTCCAACGCATTTTATAGAGCGTATCCTGCCCCCTGCTAATATACTGATCCTTTACAAATTGGGCACCTCCGATAATGGCATCCTGAACAGTAAACCAACCATTTGTATAAGCGCGCTCCGCACCATACTTATTAGCATCAGCATCAATAGCGCCAATACCGTAAGCATTGTAGGTTGTCTTAATAGCAGTTAATTTATCACGATTTTCTGGTGTTGCTACCATCGGCTTGCCATTTGTATCTAAGCCAACCTCGATCCCTTTAATAAGTGCAGAACCACCATTGGCTGTTTCATGCAAGGCATGGGAGACTAAATAAATAGCATTGATCTTATTGTCTACACCAGCTTGAATAAAGGCATCCGCTGTACCTGCTAAGCTTCCTTTATTGGTAAGTACTTTATCATTTAGCTCTTTTGCACTCAGATTATTGACGACAGTAGATAATTTTAGGAATTGATAATAAGATGGGCTATCCTGCATAAAGCTTTTTGGGTGTACATAGTATGACACTAGTGCCTCGCTAGCCGTGAAAATGCCAGCACCATCGACCTTTGGATTATTCATTGTTTGTTTACTCACTACAGAGGAGTAATCATGTGAGTAATTCGTCGTCATGTATTGCTTACCACCCGTCCCAGGAGCCTCTAGATGGATTAAACGATAGAGCACGGTAGCTGCCTCAGCACGAGTTGTTTGAGCAAGAGGGGCAAATTGATTATTTGGCTTCCCAACAAGTAGTCCTGTTGTGACGACAGCTTGTACATCTGCATAGGCCCATTTGGCAATGCGCGCATTATCACTAAAAGCAATAGGGGAGGAAGATGTATTGATGTTTTGATAAGTAAGAGCTCTTTTTAACATAGCGGCCATTTCCTGACGATTAATGTGATTATTCGGATGGAATTTGCCTTGCTCGTCACCTTTAATTAGCCCATGATAGCTTGCTTGCTCGACTACCCCATAATACCAGTCACCTTTTTTTACATCTGTAAAGGTTGTCTGACTAGAAGCTGCTGGCAAGTTCAGTGTTCTAACAAGAAAGGCTGCAAATTCAGCACGAGTGACAGCATCATTCGGACGATAATGGCCGAATTCATCGCCCTTCATTAAATCGTTGGTAATAAGATAGTTCATTTCATGGTAGGCCCAGTGCTTCGAAATATCTTCTGCTGAAGCGGAAGTTGGCGCAAGATATAACATGCCTGCCAGCACGGCCCCGTAAAGAGGAAATTTACGTTTCATTTTTTAAGCTCCCTTCAATAGCTGATATGTTCTATCAAACTATCAAAAGTGTAGCATAAAAAGTGGCAATCTATTATTACAACATGGGGACAGATAGATTTAGCTTTTTACTTAATAAAGAAGAAACTCATAAAGTTGGTGAGGAAGAGGCAGAATTCGCTATGAAACGCCTTCTATATTTCTGTTTCTTTACAATTATAACTAAAATATTACGGGAGTCTTTAATTTTTGACAATTTAGTAACCATTCCAGAAAATGCTTGGTTATTATTGAGAGTAAGGTATAATAGGTAACGGAACTATATGTTACCAATCCAAATGAGGATATAATTAGTTGTAATTTTAATGGTTTCTATTAAATACCATATTAGGTATGGTAAAAAAATCTTCTATAACTAAATTTATGTCCCAATGCTTGAATTTCGGAAAAGATAGTGTTATATTATTGTAGAAAGTGAATAAACTTACTAGAATGGTATTCTACTACGCTTTTTCTAGTAAATTTACTAACAAATTTGCTTTAGTTTTGTATTATTCAAGAAAGCTATAATACATACATTTAGGTAACTAGGCGGTACTATAGTTTTCGTTGGATTAATATCAATTTAAGGAATTTTAGGGAGGAATACATTAATGGCAAAGCAAAACAAAGGCCGTAAGTTTTTCGCGGCATCAGCAACAGCTGCATTAGTTGCATCAGCAATCGTTCCTGTAGCATCTGCTGCGCAAGTAAACGACTATAACAAAATCTCTGGATACGCTAAAGAAGCAGTTCAATCTTTAGTTGACGCTGGTGTAATCCAAGGTGATACTAACGGGAACTTCAACCCACTTAACACAGTAACTCGTGCACAAGCTGCAGAAATCTTCACGAAAGCTCTAGAATTAGAAGCTGACGGCGAAGTAAACTTCAAAGATGTGAAAGCAGGCGCTTGGTACTACAACTCAATCGCTGCTGTTGTAGCTAACGGCATTTTTGAAGGTGTTAGTGCAACTGAATTTGCACCAAACAAATCTTTAACTCGTTCTGAAGCTGCTAAAGTTCTTGTAGATGCTTTCGGTTTAGAAGGTAGCGAAAGCCTAGGCCAATTCGCTGACGCTTCTCAAGTTAAACCTTGGGCTAAAACTGCTCTAGAAACTGCTGTAGCAAACGGAATCTTCACTGGTTCTGAAGAAAACGGTAAATTAAACTTAAAACCAAACGCAGCTATCACTCGTCAAGATTTCGCAGTAGTATTCGCTCGTACGCTTGATTTAGTTGATACTGAAACTCCAGTTGATGCAGCTATCAAAGCAATCAACAACACAACTGTTGAAGTAACATTCGACGAAGAAGTTGAGAATGTTCAAGCTCTAAACTTCAAAATTGATGGATTAGAAATTAAAAATGCTTCTGTAAAGCAATCTAACAAAAAAGTTGTAGTTTTAACTACTGCAGCTCAAGAAGCTGGTAAAGAATACGCTGTAACTTTGGATGACGAAAAACTTGGTTCATTTAAAGGTATTGCAGCTGTAATTCCAACTAAAGTTGAATTAGTATCTTCTGCAGTTCAAGGTAAACTTGGTCAAGAAGTTAAAGTTCAAGCTAAAGTAACTGTAGCTGAAGGTCAATCTAAAGCTGGTATTCCTGTTACATTCAATGTACCAGGGGACAATGATGCAGTTAAGCCAACTTTAGTAGGAGAAGCTGTAACTAACGAAGAGGGTATTGCAACATATTCTTATACTCGTTATAAAGATACTACTGATGAAGTAACTGCTTATGCAACTGGTGACCGTTCTAAATTCTCACTTGGTTATGTATTCTGGGGCGTAGATACAATTCTATCAATCCAAGAAGTAACTACAGGTGCTACAATTAACAACGGCGCTAACAAAACATACAAAGTTACGTACAAAAACCCTAAAACTGGTAAACCAGAAGCTAATAAAACATTCAACGTTGGTTTTGTAGAAAACATGAATGTAACATCTGACAAAGTAGCAAACGCTACAGTTAATGGTGTTAAAGCGTTACAATTAAGTAACAACACAGCTTTAGATGCTGCTCAAGTTACAACTGATTCTAAAGGTGAAGCAACATTCACAGTTTCTGGTACAAATGCAGAGGTAACTCCTGTTGTTTATGCAGTAAACACTACTGCTGGTGAAAATGCTAAAGCTTACAAAACATCTGCTTTACAAGTAACTGCATCTAAAGTGAAATTTGCTGCAGTACAAGCAGATTACACACTTGAGTTAACTCGTACAGGTGGAGAAGTTGCAGCAACTGGCCAAGATAACGGTCGCGAATATAAAGTTGTTGTAAAAGATAAAGATGGCAAATTAGCTAAAAACGAAGTGGTAAACGTAGCATTTAACGAAGATTTAGATCGCGTTATTTCTACAGTTACTGATGCGAAATTTATCGATGCTGATAATGAAGTTTATTACACTGGAACAAAAGCTAAGCAAATCACTGTGAAAACAGATGAAAAAGGTGAAGCTACATTTGTTATTGGTTCTGATAAAGTAAACGACTATGCAACTCCAGTTGCTTGGATTGACATCAACACTTCTAATGCAAAAGAAGCTACTCTTGATGAGGGTGAACCAAAAGCAGTTGCTCCAATTTCTTACTTCCAAAAAGCTTACCTTGATGGTGCATCTATCAAGTCTTATAATACAGCAGGTAAGAAAGAAACTAAGTTCGAAGATGGTGCAGTAGCAACATTTAAAGCACAATTAGTTAACCAAAGTGATAAAGTTATCTCTGCAACTATTAAATCAGTGTCTTATACAGTATGGAACACAGGTTCAAATGATATTGATGTAGCAGGTAAAGTAGTTTCACCAAATCGTAGTATTACATTATCGTACCCAGGTGAGTTATCATCATCTGATTTACAAGTAAAAGCTATTGATGGTAAACCTTCATCTGTACGCGTAATTGCTACTGGTATTGCTATTAATCCTGCTGACAGTAAAGATTATGCATTTACTGCTAAAGAAGCAACAGCAACATTTACTTCATCAAGTGAAGTAGCAAATAATCATGTTGGTCGAATTGGTTCAGTAAATACTACAGATAAAACTTTAACATTCGATGGTAAGAAACCAATTTCTTATAAAGATGCTAAATTTGTAGCTGAAAACAATGCTCCACTTGCTGATGCAGACGCATTTATTGCAGAATTGAAAAAGTATGCTAATAGTGCTGAAGTACACTACAGCAAAGATGCAGATGGTGTTGTAACATTTAAAATTGTACGTGCAGCTACTACTGGTGGTGCAGTTACTGTTGATGCATTTAATTCTACATTAACTACTGCTGCTGTAACTGTAGCAGGTTCTGCTACAACTCCTGCAGTTGCTACAGTTGACTCAGCCCTAATCACTGCTGCATACGGTAATACAATTACAGTTAACGGTGTTACATTTACGTATCATGCTGATGCAAGACCAAGTGATGCAAACTTATTCACAGGTTTAGCAGATTTAGTGTACAAAATTAATCTAAACTCAACAGTAAAAGTTAAAGCTTCTGCAACAGGTACAACTCTTAACTTATCTGAAGATAAAGATGGTACATTCAATTATGCTGTAAACGGTGGTACTCAACTTACAAGTACTGTAGGTGTTGTTGGTCAAGATCAACAAGTAACATTTACTTTCTCTGATGCATTAAACATTGCTACAGGAGATAAAGTAACAGTTAATGGTCTACAAGGTACTGTAGCTTCTGTATCTAACGCTAAGAAAACTGTAGTTGTGAAATTCTCAGCTCTTGGATTAACTGGTACTACAGTTACTTCATTCACAGTTACTAATGGTGCTTCTGGTACTGATAACAAAGGCAATACAGTAACAGTAGGTTCTGTGACTTTAACTCGTTAATAATTTTATTAAAAAAGACTTTGTGGAATTTTCCGCAAAGTCTTTTTTATATGTAATGTTTAAGTAATGAGAAATTAATATTTCCATACAGTATTATGTTCTGGAACTATTAGATCTATATGTATACTTCCTACTTCTATTTGTTATTAAAAAATTTTAAAAAAGATATGGATTTACTGCTAAAAAGAAACAGCAGCATTTATTGAATCCAATGAAGCATCACATTTGTAAGATTGTTTATGCAAAAATCTATAGCGTTTGATGGTAAAAAAAGCTATTTTATTTAAAAATGCTAAGTTCATAACTCAGAAAGTAAAATAACATTTAAAATTGTGTGATTATTTTTTTGTGGTGAAAGATTCAAAAAAGTTACTGACAATAAAGTTACAGTAAAAGGTTCAACAACAGTCAGTTACTGTAGTTTCTGTAGAATCTGATAAGACATATGTAGTTGTTAAACTTACTACTAGATGTCATTTCATTTCAGGTTTCTATTAAAATGGGTGATAAATTTAGCTATTGTACCATCAACTTTTACACAATAATAATTAAATATAACATTTAAAAGACTTTGTGGATTTATCCATAAAGTCTTTTTTAAATACACTACAATATATTTTTATTGAGTTTAATATAAAATAAACCTTTTGAAGAATGAATAATAAATGGGCAATATATAAAAGGTATCAAAACTAAGAACTTAGATAGAGTGGTTTAATAAATTTTTCTGATAGGATATAAGACTCTAAGAGAAAGATTATTTATAATTTTGATGTATTTATAAATAATATATGGGGTTTTTAATTGATAATTGGTAATGCATCCTACATGTGGTTGTCATTTTATAGTATAATGACCTTATGTGCAAAAATACATAATTCGAGGAGGGTAGACTTACAATGACATTAGTAGAATCCGGAAAAAAATATATTTTGTCAGGTATTGTCGCATTGATAGTTGTTGGACTGATTGTGGCAAATGTTTTAGCAGGTAAACAAGATGAAGAGTTTATGATGTCTGAGTCTTTATATAATCAAGCTTTAGAGTTCCAAGGTAATGGTGATTTAGATAGTGCAGAGTTAATGATTTCAGAAGTTTTAAAGAAGCATCCTCATTCAGAAGTAGCCAATTATGTAGCAGGTCTAATAACTGCTCAAAATGGTAATCTGAAAAAAGCTGCAATATATATGCAAAAGGTATTAGACATTAACCCAAATAAAGTGGAAGATCCAAGGTTCATGATTCAATTGGGTGAAATTTTTGTTGGTGCTGAAAAATTTGAAGAGGCAAAAATAGTATTATTGCGTTGTCAAGAATCACAATGGACATTAGAAGATTTTCCAAATTATCAAGAGCATATTAATACACTATTAGCTCAAATAGAAAATTTACAACTAAAGGAAGGTACGAACAATGAGTAAGTTTTACGAGAAAGTTACCTATCGTGATGTTGAAGAAGATATACAATCCCAAAAATCCGCAGACAAATGGATTTTTGGGTTACTTCTTATAATAATAGGTTTTGTTCCATTAATCGTAATGGCAAGTGTAACAGAAGTACAATCACCGCTGATTACTAATGTAAGTGCACTAACAGGTGGGACAAAGGGTGACCTTTTTACGCACTATAAAGCTTTAACTATTTTAATTATTACTATATTAGCTGTCGTAGTGTTTGTAGCAAAAATTTTATTTATGAACGGTGAGATACGGAAAACAAAATTAAACTATGCAATAGGAGCATTTGCTGTAGCAATTGTGTTATCGACAATTTTTTCACCAAATATTTCTATAGCTTTACATGGCCAATATAACCGAGCAGATGGCGCTATTAGTTGGTTATGTTATTTAGCCTTGTTCTTTATTGCGTTGAATATTGAATATCCTAAAAAGGTATTAAACTACATTTTATATGCATTGTATCCTTTTGTAATTATTAATCTATTCATTATTACTATGAATTTTTATGGTAATGATCTATTACAAAATGCAGTAGTGAAAAAATTAATAATGTTATTCTTGCCTGCAGGTGCAAACATTGGTGAAGGTTCCACTCTGGTTGGTACGTTGAACCAATGGAACTATATGAGTGGAATGTTTGCTATAATGACGGTGTTGTTTATAGCAGCTGCACTTTTTGAAAAAAGTTTAGTAAGAAGCATAGTGCATATAATAATAGCTTTATCATCACTCTCGATTGTCTTTATGTCTTTATCTTCGAGTGGATTTATTACTATAGTTGTGTTATTACCACTGTTAATTTTTTATTTATTTAAAACTGAAGCAACAAAAAAAAGTATTCTACTTTTTTTAACATTTTTAATATTGACCGTTCCAATTTTTCATACTCTTGCTTTACAAGTGCCGAAAGTATGGTATGAAACTATTGGTCTGGTATTTAAATATAATCCATACGATGTCTATGTTGAACCTGGAACTACTTCTTATAAGTTTAATAAAGAAGAAGTTCTAGTAATTACAAAGGCTTATGCTGCTGAAAAATTTGAATTGCCTGTATTGCCGGAGAGGGATACATCAGCAGGGTCAGGACGTTTATACATTTGGAGTAAAAGTATAGATTTGGTAGAGCAGCGTCCACTATTCGGTTATGGACTAGATACATTTATGTATAATTTTCCGCACTTTAGCATTGATGCACGCGCTGGAATGTATGATGAAACTATGATTATAGATAAACCACATAATATGTATATTGGTTGGTTATATGGTACAGGGGTAATAGGTCTTCTGTGCTCACTTGTCATCGTATTTATGACTTTAGTAAATTCATTGAAAGGGGCAATTAATCAAAATCAATCATTTTCTTGGATATTAGGGATAGCTTGGGGAGCTTATTTAATACAATCTTTATTTAATGATAGCTTACCAGGAACTTCAGCGGTAATGTGGGTAATTGCCGGGATTTTGTTAGCGTTGACTTTTAAAAGTAAGGAGCAGCTAAATGGAAGAAACGATTGAATTAAGAAAATTATTAGAGATTGTTTGGAAAGGAAAAGCCTTTATCGCAATAGCGACAATTGTATGTATGCTTTTAGCAGGAATTGTAAGCTGGTACGTATTAGAAGAAAAATATGAATCGAAGGCTATTGTACAAGTTGCAAGCGCTGTCCAAGATACAGGTATTATGTCTAACTATGTAGCGACTGAATTTACACCTGCAATTTATGCACAACGTATTAAGAACAAACCGATTATGCAACAAGCATTAAAAGATGAAGGTGTTGAAGCTAAATATAATGAAAAGAATTTAGTTGCAACAGTTAATGCTGATCCTACTAAAAATTTAGTTGAATTAAAGTTTACATCTAGTTCACCAAAAAAAGCACAGCAACAATTGCAAATTTTAATGGAAGCAACAAAGCAAAAAATGAATGAGTCTGTTCAAAGTACATTACAAAATTTAGAATCTACTTATAAAATGGAAGCTGAAGCTTTAACAAAAGAAATTGAGGTAATTATCGAGCAATATAATAAAATAATACGTGACAACAATCTACCTAAGCTGTTGATATTGCAAACAATCCTAAATACAGAAATGGTTATAAATATTTCAGAGGAACAAGCAGCATCTTTATCAAGTGTTAATGGTAATTTACAAAATAAACTGCTACAGCTACAATCACAAGTTCAAACAAAATCAGAAGAATATCGTAAAACACTTGCTAATTACCAATCAGTTAAAACAGGATTAGATAGCTTCAAACCAGATCCATTCATTCGAGTGATTGCAGAGCCTACTTTACCTGAGGATGCATCTTCTCCAAATAAATTGTTGAATTTAGTTATTGGCTTAGTAATTGGAGTTATGCTTGGGTTGTGTGCAGTTTTTTTTAGACATTATTGGAGAAACAGTACAGTTGTGAAATAGAAATAAGTGAGGGAAGCATTATATGAATTATCGAATGCGTTACATGCTATTTTTTATCATTGACTCTTGTATCGTACTATCAGCGATATATATGAGTTACTGGCTATTACATCCAACAATTAATGGCTATTCAGATAAAGTTATTTTAATAAGTGCTGTAACGTTATTGGTTAGTCATCATATAGCTGCATACTTTTTTCATCTATACGATCGAATATGGAGTGTTGCATCAGTTCGAGAGCTATTAACAATTACATATGCTGTTACAATTTCTATTGTTACAGCTAGTTGTATTCAATATATCATTAAAAATGATGTTTATTTTCGAGTGATGGCAATTACTTGGATGCTTCACATTATTATGATTGGTGGTTCACGCTTTCTATTACGAGTTTTAAATGATCGAGAATCTTTTCGAAATACGGCTAATTTAAAGCGTGTGTTAATCGTTGGTGCAGGACAAGGCGGTATAATGCTTGCTAAGAATTTGCTTCATGCACCTAATCCAGATCGGTTACCAATTGTTTTTGTAGATGATGACCAAAGTAAACAACAGCTTAAAGTGATGAATCTAACAGTAGCTGGCACAACAAAGAATATTCCTAAACTTGTTGCTAACTATGGAATAGATGAAATTATTATTGCTATACCTTCTCTCGGGCGTATTGGTATACAAAGCATTTATAAAGATTGTGCAAAAACAGATCTACCTGTAAAAGTCATGCCGAGCATTGAAGATGTAATGACGGGGAAAGTAGCTGTTAATGAAATGAAAGAGGTTCAGATTGAGGATTTGCTTGGACGTGATGAAGTAAAACTAGATATGATCGCCATTTCTAAAAAACTAACGGACAAAGTGATACTAGTGACAGGTGCGGGAGGATCAATTGGTTCTGAAATTTGCCGACAGGTGATGAGTTTTCGACCTAAAAAACTGATACTATTAGGACATGGCGAAAACTCCATTTATACAATTCATATGGAACTACTACAAAGAAGTACTGGTACAGAATTGATTCCAATTATTGCAGATATTCAGGATAGAGAGAGAATTTTTGAAGTAGTAGAACAATATCAACCAGATGTTATTTACCATGCAGCAGCTCATAAGCATGTCCCATTGATGGAGTATAATCCTCATGAGGCTGTAAAGAATAATATATTTGGGACAAAAAATGTTGCAGAGGCTGCTCATGAATTTGATGTTAACAATTTTGTTATGATTTCTACAGATAAGGCAGTAAACCCACCAAATGTTATGGGGGCTACTAAACGAATAGCAGAAATGGTTGTGCAAAATTTAGCGAAAAAAAGTAAGACAAAGTTTGCAGCTGTAAGATTTGGAAATGTACTAGGCTCACGTGGATCCGTCATCCCTTTATTTAAAAAGCAAATTGTTGCTGGAGGACCGGTAACCGTTACACATCCTGATATGACAAGATACTTTATGACTATACCCGAAGCCTCTCGTTTAGTTTTACAAGCTGGAACATTAGGCGGTAATGGAGAAATTTTTGTACTCGATATGGGTGAACCAGTTAAAATTGTAGACTTAGCTCGAAATTTAATTCAACTATCTGGCTTTAACGAAGATGAGATTAAAATTGAGTTTAGTGGTTTACGACCTGGTGAGAAAATGTATGAGGAATTATTGAATAAAGAAGAGATTCAAAAGGAACATGTTTTTCCAGGCATTCACATAGGTCTTGCATTACCGTTATCTAGTTATTATTTAAATAATTTTTTAGAAGAAATAGCATTATCTATGGATGAATGTACAAAGAAAAAGTTAATAGAAATTGCCAATAATAAATTTATAAAGGAATATCATATATGAAGAGAAATCTATTCTATGTATATGGTGTAAATTTAATTAATGGCATTGCAGGTATAGCCTTTATTCCTTTGGCAGTTAAATCTTTAGGTGCTGAAGGATATGGCATATATTCAATATTTGTTATCCTTTCTTCCTATATATATTTTATAGAAATGGGAGTAGCAAAATATTTTACAAGAACAATAGCTCAGACTGTAGATATCGAAGAACAACGTGATAATATGCAGGTTGCTATTGGGATTTATATACGGATAGCTATTTTACTATTAATTATAACACCAATTCTATCTTTTGTAGTACCAACATTTATTTTTCCTACTAATAGTAATTTTTTTATTAGTGTTATTGTTATTCTAGTATCCTTAGATTATTTGCTTTCTATACCTACAACAATTCTTATAACATTTAATATAGGGAAAGAAAAGTTTGAAAAAGTATCAAAATATAATCTGTTCTCGGGTCTTTCTAAACATTTATTTCTAATTTCTACAGTTGTATTAACACAATCAGTTCTTATTTTAATATGTATAATTTTACTTAGAAGGATTTTTGATATTATATATGCTAAAAAATTATTAGAGCCCTTACCTACGGGAAGTTGGAAACCCAAATATGAAAAAGGCGAATTCAAGAGAATTTTACAGCAATCAACCTTATTATCTGCAGCACAATTAACACAAATCACTATTTTAGCATTAGGAACTTTTCTAATGAATAAAAATTTCTCTTTAAAAGAAGTAGGAATATATAAATCTATGTTTGATTTAGCTACAAAAGTTTGGTTTTTTTCGAATAGTTTAGGAATGGTAGTTTTCCCAAGATTTTCAGCTCTGCTAAAAAATAAAGAGACAAAATTTGAATTACTAAATAAAATTCCCCCTTATCTTAATGTAAGTTGGATAGCTTATAATTTAATGTTTATAATTGCATATTATTTATCACCAATTTTATCTAATTTCTTGATGATTAAGGATTTAAAGCTATTTTTACTGCTGTTATATGGGGTATGCTTAAATGCTCATACAAACCTTAGTTATGAACTTTTACAGGCTGCTTCAAGATTAAAGGAAGTAATTGTAACAAGTTGTTCAACTATTGTTTGTATGATTACCGTTTTCTATTTAGGTCTACCTTCTTTTAATTTCTATTCAATAGGAATAGCTTGGGGGGGGAGTCAATTTATCAATAGTTTTATTATGGATTATTTAGTATTAAAAGAACTCAAGCTGTTAAAACTTTTGACTACTCTAATTGTAAATTTATTTATTTCTATTTTTATTATATTCATATTTTTAGCATTTTAGGGAGGGAAGAATAAATGAAAAAACTAGCTATAGTAATATTTATTTTTTTAGCCCTTAGTGCGGATTTAAAAATAACTCTATTTCCATATATTCATTGGATTACTTGGCTCCTTTTTATTTTTCCTTTTATGATAAGAGGTTTTTTAAAAGAAAAGTTAATTATTAGTCCTATGTTTGGCATTGCTTTTCTTCTAGTAATGCTAGGGGTTTTTGGTAGTTTTTTTCAAGGCGCAGGGATTGAAAATTTTATCCAAAGTATAAAATTATTTTTAATTCTAATAACTATATATTATTTTATATATTATTCTAAACTCGGATGGAATGAAATTAATATTGCTCTTAATTCGGCTATAGTTGTAAACGTTATATTATTAGTTTTAGGATTATTGGGAGCTCAAAGTTTTGCTAGTCTAATGACTAGTGATGGAAGATGGGGAACTGTATTAGCTTTCCCAGGTTCGTTAGTTAAAATAGGTACTTATGGATTTTATTTTAATGTAATGGCTTTGTTGTTGTTGCCTAAAAAACAAAAATTAAAACATTGTTTATTTATATTATTAAGCTTATTTGTAATTTATATGGATGGATCAAGAACAGGTATGTTACTTATTGCTTTAACATCGGTTTTTATAGTGGTATTTTATGTTTTATTTAATTATAGAAATAAACTAAAGGCAATTATATTCCCTTTAATTGTGTTTTTTATACTTACAGTTGGAATTGTAATAGCAATACCTTCTATTTTAAAATCTAGGATTGGCGTTAGTTTTTTAAATTTATTAAACTCACCAACTATTTCAAGCGGGTTAGAATTAGTAGACTCGGCTAGATTTATGATGTTCAAAACTGCTATTCAAAAGATATATGATAATCCTTTTATTGGTACAGGAGCATTCACAACAGTTGGGTATTATGAAGATGGGAGTAGTATGGTTGTTCATAATACTTATTTACAACTATGGGGGGACTTTGGAATATTAGGTTTGTTAGGAATGTGCTTTATTTATCTCGGATGGGTTGCATTTTTACCAAAGATTATGATGAAAATTCAAATAAATAAAAATGAAAAAGAAAATATATTAGTAAGTAGTTCTGTATTGATGTTGCTATACTTTATAGGAAACGGTTTATTCCATCCTTATAGTACCGAATTATCTGAATGGATTACATTTATGTTACCTTTAACATATTGTTACTACTATTATAGAGGATATTTTCAAAGTAGAGGTGAGAATTTAAAATGACAATGCCTTTAAGTATTGTGATTACAACCTATAATCGTGAAGATGAATTATGTAGATGTATTAACTCTATAATTAAACAAGAATATGCAAATTATGAGATTATTATTGTAGATGATCATTCTAGTCTGAACTATAAAGACAACATTTTAAGTAAGTATAAGGATATCAAATATATTTACCAAGAAAAGAATACAGGTCCGGGTATAGCGAGAAATAAAGGCATACAAGAAGCAAGATTTAACCATGTAATTATCATGGATGATGATGATGTATTTGTTGAGGATGCTTTTGAGAAGATAAATACTTTTTTTTATGAGCATAAAGATTTAGATGAACCAGTATATCATTTCTTATGTACCACTACAAAACTAAACGATCACATAGAATATCGGAAGTATAATTTTAAAGAATACTTAGATGGAATAATTACTGGAGACACTGTACATGTAATTAATAAAAAAGTATTTTGTGAAAAATATAATTATGCTTTTCCAGACTCTAAAATTGGTGCGGAATTAATGCTGTGGTACAAGATAATAATTGAACATGGTTATTCAGTAGTTAATAAAGTAATCGTTAAAGTACTGGAAGACGCTAGTAATAGGCTTACAAATGCTAATAAAGAGATTACAAAAGTAGATTTATTTGCACAGTATCAAAGAGATATAATATGTGAGTTTGAGAAAGATATTCTGCAAGTAGGAAATATAAATCATTTACTTACAAAATATAGAGGGGCAATTGTATATTCCCTACTAGAAGGAAATAGAAAATCAGCAATGGAATACATGGTAAAATCTTTAAAATATTCTAAGAAGCAGTTTGCTTTCTTTCCTCTTTTTGTATTACCTAAAAAGTATATTGCTAGAATGTTGCGTAAATATAGAAATTAAAGTAGGGATATTTCTTATGAAAGTACTACATGTTATAACTACATTAAATAGTGGTGGCGCTGAGAAAATGTTAGTGGACATTGTAAACGAAATGAAGATACAAGGTATTTCTTGTGAGGTAGCAGTATTAACAAAGACACAAAATTTCTTCGGAAAACAATTTGAAAAACTTAATATCCCTGTTTATTATGGTCCTACATCTAAAGTATACTCCATTAAAAATATTTTTTGGTTAAAAAATTTAATTACTAAACAAAATTATAATTGTATTCATACACACTTATTTGCATCCCAGTTATTTATGCCTATTGCTTTAAAACTAACAAACAAACAAGTACAGTTAATAACAACTGAACACAGCACGCATAATAAAAGAAGAGAAAAAAAAGTTTTGTATTGGTTAGATTATTGGCTTTATCTTCAGTATGACAAAATAATAGCTATTACAAAAGATACTAAAAAAAATCTGAATGATTATCTATCAAATACAGTAAATAAAACAGTAGTAATAGAAAATGGTATAGATGTATTACAGTATTCTAAATCTACTGCTATTGATAAACATCAGTTATCACCTAAAATAGCTGACAATGAAAAATTAATACTAATGGTTGCTGCCATGCGAGACCAAAAAGACCATGAAACCTTGATAAGAGCAAGTAAACTTTTACCATCTAGCTATCGAGTGATTTTTGTTGGTGATGGAGAACGTATGGAGCAAGTTAAGCAATACGCTTTAAAATACGGAAGTAATACCATTCTATTTTTAGGTAGACGGACTGATGTACCAGCTATTATGAAAGCCTCTGATGTTTTTGTACTTTCCTCCAAATGGGAAGGTTTTGGGTTAGTGGCTGTTGAAGCTGCAGCTACTGGTTTACCTGTTGTTGCTTCTGATGTAGAGGGTTTAAGAGAGGTAGTGAATACGATCGGTGGGCAAGTTTTCGAACCATTTAATGAAGAGGAGTTAGCTAAGAAAATTATAGAAGCTATAAATAACGAAAAAGGTGACTATAACGTTTCAAACTACGCAATTCAAACCACAGTTCAAAAATATATAAATATATATAAAGAAAGATTAAAGGAATGAAGAAGATGAACATACTTTTTGTTGCTTCTGTATACCGTCACATTACAGCATTTCATATTCCTTATATACAATATTTTCAAAAGAAGGGCTATTCAGTGTATGCAGCAGGTACTGGAGACGAAGATAAAAAGAACTTAGAAAAAATTAATGTAACTTGTATTGATATTCCATTTTCAAGAAGCCCATTAAACTTTCAAAATATTGCGGCCTATAAACAACTTCAGCAGTTGTTCTTAAATGAGAAGTTTGATTTAGTACATGTGCATACACCTGTTGCAGCATTATTAACAAGAGCAGCTTTTCGTAAAAACAAACATGGGAAAATGGTTTATACTGCACATGGATTTCATTTTTTTTCAGGTGCACCAATGTTAAACTGGCTCATTTATTATCCAGTAGAAAAATTAGCTGCGAAGTGGACAGATCATTTAATTACGATTAATGAAGAAGATTTTAAAAATGCTCAAAAATTATTGCCGAAAGAAAAAATCTCTCTTGTCCATGGTGTAGGTGTAGAAACTGTACAGCATTGTCTAACGGATGAAGAAAAGCAGAAATTAAGAGCCACATTAGACTTAGATAATAATGCTATAACTATTGCCTACATAGCTGAGTTAAATGAAAATAAAAATCATCAATTTTTACTTAGAAACTGGCGAAAAATTAAAGCTAATACTCCACAGTTTGAACTCTTAATTATTGGGACAGGTGACAAGGAGCGTCAATTAAAGGATTTTGTAGTTAATGAACAGCTTGAAGGCATTCATTTTTTAGGCTACCGAAGAGATGTACCAGCCTTATTAAAAGTATCAGATGTAGTAGCATTACTTTCTTATCGTGAAGGGTTGCCTAAAAGTATAATGGAGGCAATGGTTGAATCAATTCCATGCATCGTAACAAATACGCGTGGTTTAAGAGATTTAGTTAAATCAAATGACAGCGGCTTTGTTGTAAATCATAGCGATGATACAGAATTAGTCAAAGCCTTTAATGAACTTAGTCACAAATCATTAAGAAAGAAGATGGGGTTACGTTCGAAGCAGCTTATAGAGCCGTTTTTATTAGATAATGTCATTGAAGAGTATACAACTATTTACAGTCAATTAGTAAAGCAGGTGAAGAGATGACAATTTTGGTAACTGGTGGATTAGGGTTTATAGGGAGCCATACAATAGTTGAACTAATAGAGCAAGGAAATGACTGCTTAATTATCGACAATTTATCCAAATCGTCTGTAGAAGTAGTTCAAAGAATAGAAACGGTTGTACAAAAAAAAGTACCTTTTCTACAAGTAGAGATGTTAGATAAAGAGGCTTTAAGAGATGTCTTTATGGTATATAATATTTCGTCAGTTATTCATTTCGCAGGATATAAATCAGTTGGTGAGTCAATAGAGAGACCGCTCTTGTATTACCAAAACAATATTATTAGCACACTAAATCTATTAGATATAATGCAAGAATTCAAGGTGAAAAAACTTGTTTTTAGCTCTTCAGCAACTGTATATGGTGACGAAAATTGGCCACCTTTAAAAGAGGACTTACCACTCTCTGCACCGAATCCTTATGGCCGTACGAAGCTTATGCTTGAAGAAATATTATGTGATTTTGTTGCAGCCAATTTTGGTTGGAGTGTTGCATTAATGCGGTACTTTAATCCAATCGGTGCTCATAAAAGCGGCAAACTAGGAGAATTACCATTTGGTGTACCTAATAATTTAATGCCTCATATATTAAAAGTGGCTAGTGGAGAGAAGAATAGTTTAAAAATATTTGGTGGAGATTATGATACTAAAGATGGTAGTTGTATTCGAGATTTTATTCATATAATGGATTTAGCGGATGGACATGTGAAAGCATTGGAGTATATTGAGAAAAACTTGGGTTGTGAGGCATTTAATCTTGGTACAGGTAGGGGTTATTCAGTTTTAAATCTAATTCATACTTTTGAAAAAGTAACAGGTGAAAAGGTTCCTTATGAAATAGTCGATCGTCGAGAAGGAGATATTGTTGTCAGCATAGCAGATGTACAGAAGGCTGAAACTGCTCTAGGATGGAAAGCCAAGTATCATCTAGAGGATATGTGTAAAGATTCGTGGAGATGGTATCAAACAAGAGGGGCACTTAGTGTAAAATGAAAAGAATTTTCGATTTTATGGCGAGTTTTTGTATGATTTTTGTTTTAAGTTTTGTGATACTTGTTACATGGCTTCTAGTCCGATTGAACTTGGGCTCCCCAGCAATCTTTAAACAACCTCGCCCTGGTTTAAACGGTGAGGTGTTTTATGTTTATAAATTCCGTACTATGACTGATGAGCGAAGTGAAAATGGTGAATTACTACCAGATTCTGAACGTTTGACACCATTTGGTAAATTATTGAGGAAATTAAGCTTAGATGAACTACCTCAATTATTGAATGTACTAAAAGGAGATATGAGCTTTGTTGGTCCACGTCCACTTTTAGTGGAATATTTACCATTATACAATGAAAGGCAAGCTCAAAGACACAAAATTCGTCCAGGAATTACAGGATGGGCTCAAGTAAATGGTCGCAATGCAATCTCATGGGAGCAGAAGTTCGAGTATGATGTATGGTATGTAGAAAATCAATCTTTCTGGTTAGATATGAAAATCTTATTTTTGACCGCGAAAAAGGTGTTTGTTAGCGAAGGTATTTCGCAAGAAGGTCAAGCGACAATGGAGAAATTTACTGGTTCTAAATAAATGGGAGGCATGTAAAAAGTGAAGTATATTTTAATAGGAGATAGTGGTCATGGGAAAGTTATAGAGGACTGCATTCGTGCAAATGGTCATCAAGTTATAGCAAAATTAGATGATAAATATCAATCGATCTTTCAAGAAGATATCTATACAAAAGGACCAATTTCTGCAGTTGAAAATATACTTGATGAAGAAACAAAAGTCGTTATTTCCATTGGCCATAATCAGATTAGAAAAAAAATTGTAGAACGATTACAGTTAACATCAGCATGTTACGGTACTGTAGTTCATCCAAGGGCTATTGTTAGCTCATCTTCTACCATTGCTAATGGTACAGTAGTTATGCCAAATGTAGTAATTAATGCAGATTGTATAGTCGGAAATCACGTTATTTTAAATACAAGTTGCATTATTGAACATGATTGTATTGTACATGATTTTGCACATATATCTCCAAGTGCAGTATTAACGGGTGGGGTTTCGGTAGATGAGGGTACACAAATAGGAGCACGTTCTTCTGTTAATCCATCAATACAAATTGGTAAATGGACTACAATTGGTGCAGGAAGTGCTGTTATTAACGATATCCCTGATTATGTAACAGCAGTTGGAGTGCCTGCTAAGATAATAAAAGAAAGAAGGACTTTTGGTGAATAATCGTATACTACTTTCTTCTCCACATATGGGTGGAACTGAGCAAAAGTATATTCAAGAGGCATTTGATACCAATTGGATCGCACCACTTGGAGCAAATGTCGATGGTTTTGAGCAAGAATTAGCTACATATGTAAATGCAAAAGCAGCTTCCGCAACAAGCTCAGGCACAGGAGCAATTCACCTTGCGTTAGATATATTGGGTGTTCAAGCTGGTGATACAGTATTTTGTTCAACACTTACGTTTATCGCTAGTGCCAATCCAATTCTTTATTTAGGTGCGACACCAGTCTTTATCGATTCAGAGGAATCTACATGGAATATGTCGCCACAGGCACTTGGACGAGCATTAAATAAAGCAAAAGAAAATGATACATTGCCTAAAGCTGTGATTATCGTAAATTTATATGGCCAATGTGCACGTATGGACGAGTTAATGGCAATATGTAACGAATATGATGTTCCAATTATAGAAGATGCGGCAGAATCATTAGGTTCTTTATATAAAGGAAAGTATAGTGGTACATTTGGTAAATTAGGTATATATTCTTTTAATGGAAATAAAATCATTACTACTTCTGGTGGTGGTATGCTTGTCTCAGAAGATGAACAGTTGATAACGCATTCACGCTTTTTAGCAACCCAAGCACGTGATGCAGCCAAACATTATCAACACAGTGTTGTTGGCTATAACTACCGAATGAGTAATGTTGTCGCAGGGATAGGTCGTGGACAGCTTGAAGTGTTAGATCAACGTATTACGCAAAAACGTGAAATATTTAACCGCTATGAAAAAGCTTTCTCTAGTGTTGATGGGATTATGATGATGCCAGAACTAGAAGGTACCTTTTCTAATCGCTGGCTATCAACAATGACATTGAATACTGAGAAAGTCAAAATAACACCCTATGAATTAATTGATTTACTTGCTAAAGCAAATATTGAAGCGCGCCCTGTATGGAAACCGCTCCATATGCAACCGTTATTTGCTGAATGTGATTTCTACCCTCATAGTGAAGATCAAATTGTAAGTGAAGAATTATTTGCTAATGGAATTTGTTTACCATCAGATACTAAAATGACTATTGAAGAGCAGCAAAAAGTTATTGATGTTATTTTAACTGCTATTTAAAACTCTTTTACTATAAATAGCGTCTCTTTTATACTTAGAGACGCTATTTGTTATTTATATTTAAAAACTATAGGAGCAAAAAGTAACCCATGGGATGTATAGATCTTCTATAAATATCAATTTAAAGCATTATAAAGATGAGATTTTCTTACTATTGTTCATGTAATTTTGCCCCTTTAATTCAATCTTAACATCTTGAAGAGCAACTACTGCTACTCTATTCTCTAACCCCACACGAGAAATTTTTGCTCCAGAAATAAGACCTTCATGTTGCATTTCTTCCACTATCTCTCCGAACGTATCTTTATCTATATCAAAATCGTAAAATTTAGGTTCTTCATGATTATATATTCCTTCTAAAATATGTAAAGTAATATTATCCATACTGTAAGTCCTCCAATCTTAAGATTCAGTATAAATGATGAAGAAAAGCCTGTCACATTATGTCATCTAAGAAATTAACTTTTTCAAAAAGTGTTTAACAGTTTTGTAACTTTTTTATTCGATAATAAGTCTACTTTAAAGAAAAGTTTGGGGTACTTATAAAAAATAAACAATTCATGCCTAGAACCAAAAGAGTTTTATAGAAATTGTTCGTGCAAATTGGAAAAACCCCTTTCTTTATATGAAGCTTTCGAAGGAGAAAGGCTAGCACTCTAGTACCGAATTCTACTCTTTTCGATATAAATCCCACATTTTAGGGGTTTTTCGTGTTAAGATGATAAAGACTATTGTAAGAGGAAAAAGGAGATTAAGATGTTTAAGAAACTAAGGACTACATGTATTGTATCAGCAGTTGCGTTGGCTACGATTTTGCCAGGACAAGGGTCTGCATCAGCTACTAGTAATAATGGAATTCAGATAAAAAACAATGTTTCGATTACGATTAATGGAGAGACGATTCAAGTCAACGATCCTATTTTAAATAAATCGGATTTCTTATTATTACCAATGCGTGCATTGTATGAAGCGGTTGGTGCAAGTGTGGATTGGGATAAGGAAACGTTGACGGCATCGGCAATTCGCAATGGTAAGATGGTTGATTTAACGATCGATTCGATGACTGCTTTAATAGACGGAGAAGAGGTTGCAATGGATGTTGCGCCATTTATGTATAAAGATCGTACCTACATGCCATTACGTTTCGTCAGCGAAAACTTTGATGGTGTTGTAAATTGGGATGAGGCTACCCAATCAGTAGATATTACATTATCAGATGAAACAACAGCACCACCGCAGGAAGACCCATATATCTTACATATCAATAACAAGCGTATTGTCATGAAAGATCCGATTGTTTCAAAGGATGGAAGAACCTATTTACCTGCTAGCTATATTTATGATTATTTAGATGATTCATCTGGTACTTGGCAACCTGATGGTTCTTTTGAATTGTTAATTGGTGGGATGAGCTTTATTTTCAATGATAATAGCAATCAGGCTTTGGTTAATAACGAAGCAGTGACAATGATCGAAAAGCCATTTATACAAAAGGGCAAAATGTACATTCCTGCTAAGTTTCTTGTGGATGCACTAGGCGGAAATTTACGTTATATCACAGAGAAAAAAGAAATGTATATTTATGTTTACCGTTATATGTTCACAAGCCCCTTCCTTGATAAATCATATGGCACGACGTCATCACCCGAGGCTGTTCCTTCTGCTCGTTTAGAGGGGGATCGTGATTTATTTATTAGTGATAATCCTGAAACGTTAACACGTAAGCTTGTACCAATGAATAATGCTACGCTCGCACAATATGATGTGAAACCAACTGCGGCAACGAATAAGCATCGCATCTTTGGCTGGCATTACAACACATTAGGTACGGATGTCAATCTTGGGATTACCGTTCAAAACAAGTCAACGACAGAGAGCATTAAAGTAACTGACTCGAAGGGCATTAGCCAAAAAACGGGTAATAGCTGGGTAGGTCATGACCTTGGCTTGACAATTGCGGACGCTACTTTAAATAACAAGCTTCAAAAATCAGAAAGTAGTGGTATTGTCATTGCACCAGGGGAAACAAAGGTCATTGAAACATACGATTTACACTATGATTATATTATCGGTTTTTTACATGATTTAGATATTCAAGCAGTCAATGGTGGAAAGCCAGAGTATACGATTCGTACAGTGCTTTCGAAAGATAATACAGATTTAACAACTATCCAATCGGAACAGGTTGCGGTTGATGAGTATGCGAAGCATCCAAGGGGTGCGTGGCCTAGTGCGACAATTCTAGCAGAGCTACCAGCCTATACAGTAGATACTCCTGAGGTAGGCTATAACATTTCTAATGGCCGTACAGACCATTTACAAACGGCTGAAAATTCATTTTCTCAAATCAATGGTGCTGTAGGAAACCCAGGTCACTTCGGTATGAACTATAAAGTATCCATTCCTGTTGTCAATCCAACAGGCTCTACAAAAACGATTAAGCTGAAGTTGGCTGGTCGAGGAGGATTATACAGCGGAGCGATTAAGGTGAATGGCAAAGTGTATTTAGTGCCTTCTTTAAGAGTTGGGGCAGAGTATGTTGAATTACCAGATTTCAAGATGAAGGGTTCAAAAGAAACGATTGAATTAGAACTAATACATGCTGGTGGTGTCAACCTTCCAGTAGCGATTTACGTAGAAACAAAATAAAAAAGTCACTGGCACGGGTCATGTGACATGGTACGTGCCATACTTTGAATTAATTCGGAGTGAAAAATGGCAAGAAAACTAATAACGATTATTGTAGTCCTTTTCATGCTTACACTAACAGTTAGCCCTATCAATGGACAAGCTGCTGGTTTAGGCAATAAAGTCAGTGAAGTTAAAACAGAGGTTTCACCACAGGTAATACATTCACAGCAAAACTATACGTCAGGTTCGATACGTCAGTTTGTAAATGTTTTAGATGTCAATTTAAATAATACATATACAAAACTAGAAATTGGTATGCCCAATCCTATTAATTCATTAAAAACAACATCAGCGATGGCCAAGCAAAACACATATGATGGGCATCGTGTTGTTGGGGCTGTCAATGCCTCTTACTTTTTAGGAAATGGTATGCCTGCGAACTTGTTAGCAGAAAATAATGAAATTGTGAACTATGGTATTTTGGGAGATACATATGATAGCCCAACACAAAAGCCAGTTGCATTTGGTTTATCGAAATCAGGGAAAGCGATTGCAGACTATTATTCTACGAATCTAACTTTCCAAGTGAATGGCAAAAGCTATCCTATCGATCTTATTAATAGTGAACGAGGAACAAATAAAAACGTTTTATATACACCGGAAAAAAGATCAACAGGGACAAATACATGGGGTGTAGAACTCGTTGTGTCGGGCGCTAGTCAAGATACAAGCACCTTGCATTTTGGTGACCAGTTCTCTGGTACAGTATCTCATGTAACAGCATATGGAGCAGAAGGTAACTCTTCTGTACCAGCAGATGGCTTTGTTATCTCTGTCCAAAATAAAGAGTTAGCCGCTGAATTAAGTAGCATTACAGCAGGTACAAGCGTGGATGTCAGCTTATCGATCGATCAAAAATGGATGGATGCACAGTTCATCTTAGCTGCTGGACCAATGCTTGTGCGTAACGGCAAAGTGGATATTTCTATGCCAACGAATTCAGGGTTTGCTTCTACACGTAGTCCACGTACAGCAGTAGCTATAGATGCTACAGGTACAAAGGTATCTCTTGTAACGATTGATGGACGCATAAGTGGTCATAGTAATGGTGTTAATTTATCAGATTTAGCTGCTCATTTAATTTCAGTGGGTGCTTCTTCGGCTATTAACCTAGATGGAGGCGGCTCTACAGCAATGGTGGCGCGTAATCCAGGAGGTTATTTCGCTAATCTAGTGAATAGACCGTCAGAGGGAAGTGAACGTCGTGTATCTGCCATTTTACAGGTAGTGAATACAGCGCCACCAGGGAAAGTAAAATCAATTACGTTAAGTAGTGTTGGTCAGGTAATGAAAGGATCTTCTGTAGATATGCAAGTTGCAAGTGCCTATGATCAATACTTGAATCCAATGACCATCAACCCAGCAAATATGAACTGGACAGTTGAAGGAAATATCGGCAAAATGGACGGTGCAACCTTCACAGCAACACAAAAGGGTGAAGGAAAAATTATTGGCGAGTATGAAGGAATTCGTACGTCTACAGCTGTGAAAGTAGTAGATCTAGCAGAGAAACCAATTGTACTAGATAGCTTTGATAATACTTCTTCTTGGACAACAGAAACAGCGAAAGCCAATGCTTCATTAGCAAGCTCTAAAGAGTATGCTAGACAGGGGACTGCTAGCTTACAATTAAACTATGATTTCACAACTAGTGGCACAGGCACAAAAGCTGCCTATATGGTTGCGAAAACACCAATTGCTATTTCAGGGCAGCCTAAAAATATCGGTCTTTGGGTATTTGGCGATGCTGGTAAGCATTGGCTAAGAGGCGTTGTGATTGATGGTGCTGGAGCGAAGCATACAATTGATTTCACAAGTCAGGGCGGTTTAGACTGGAGTGGTTGGAAATACGTGACGGCAGATATTCCAAGTGATCTACCACAGCCACTAAAATTCGAACGTCTGTATGTTGCTCAGCCAACAGCTTCTCTTCAAAAGAAAGGACAGCTGTATTTCGATCAATTACAAGCAGTATATAAAGACAATCATGTGGAATTAGTTTATACAGATGTAACAAAAGGGCATTGGGCATTTTCCGAAATCCAAAGCTTATACGATCAATCTCTTATTAAAGGATACTCAAATGGAACGTTCAAACCTGAGGCATCCATTACACGTGCCGAGGCAGCTACGATCATAGCTAGAGCTTTAAATCTAACTACAACGAAGGATTCTAGCTTTAAAGATGTGAGTAAGAGCCATTATGCATACAGTGCCATTGCCGCAGTTGAGCAGGCGGGCATTATTAAAGGGCAAGAGGCAGGGAAGTTTAATCCAAACGGACAGCTTTCACGTGCAGAAATGTCTGCCATTTTAACAAGAGCCTATAAATTAACAGGTACAAGCAAAGTAAGCTTCTCAGATGTTAAATCAACACATTGGGCATACAGCCATATCCAAGCACTTGTCGCAAATGATTTAACTGGCGGCTTCCCAGATAACACATTTAGACCCGATGCACAAATTACACGTGCCCAATTTGCAAGCTTCTTAAATAGATGTTTATCATTAAAATAAAGAAGACAAATCCTCTGTAACAGCTACAGAGGATTCTTTATGTTGTCTTGCAAAACAAAACAATTAACAGAATTTTTGTGGAAGGTGAAGTGGATATTCGTTGCTTGCTTACCTGTGGGCTAGCGATAAGCACAACAACCCACAACTTTTTATAAAGGTTTTCACTAATCATTTTATTGAGGAGTGCTGTCACTCAACATTTCTCCACATTTTTCACTACTGTTAGTATGAAAGAAAAGGAAAAGACACCTTTTCAGAGAGGTTGATTGGAGTGGAGTCAGCGTCACTCCTAGGGGATTTAGCGTCACAGATGAGACCTTGGAGTGAACGTAAGTGAGTGAAGCGGCTCATCGGACGCCCCATGGAAAGGACGCTGGCGGAACGGAAATCAACCCATCGCTCGCTTTGCTAAATGATTTTTTAGTGTTATCTTCTTTTCTAACAAAAAATCCGCCTTGTCCATAAAAAGACGAGGCGGATTTAGATTAGAAAACGATATATTTCACATATTGCTTCCAAGTTAGCTCTTTAAAATGGCTCCATTGGATTTTCTCAACAGGTAATGTTCTGAAGGTATAGGCTTCGAGATTACGTTTCTCATTCGAGAGCATTGGCGTACCTTCATCAAGATCATCCATAAAAATAGCTGACTTAGCCGTTTTAAATTGTACATTGACATCAATTAGCTGTATTTTACCGTCCTGATTGATGATATACAGCTTTTTGTTCCCTTTTTTAGCTGTGGTTAGCCACGATTTATCAACTTTATAAGAATCGAATGCTTCGTTGACAATAATAGAGGCCTTACCAGTTGTCGAAAATGGGATGTCCTCGAGTGGGGCATCCTGCTGTAAGGTTACTTCATAATTAGTTGGTTGTGGCAAGGCAGCCGTTTTGGCTAGCTCATTTGCCCAAACTGTCTGATCGTCAGTAGCAATCGTTTGTTTTTCTAATACGATGCCAGATAGATCATCCTTGACATGTTTCACCTTGAAATCTACAGTTTGTCCTTCCTCCACCTTTCGCCATTCCTTTTCTGATAAATAGGCATACATTGCTTTTTCATTCGAATAGATTTCAAAAGTTAGCGCACCAGCTTCTTCCTTAATCGCTGCCACCACACCATCAATAGGGCTGATAATTCCCTGACGAGATTGAATTTGTGTAATTTGGGCTTCAAGTAACGCAATTTGGCGATTTGTTTCAGCAATATGTCGATTTAACAGGGCAACTGCTGTAGATGCCGAATTTTGTTGAGCAAGCTCTAATTTTAGCGTTACAGATAGCTTGTCATTGATTTGATCCGTATTAATGGAGCTTTTTGGATTAGAATCGTCTCCATATTCATCCTCAATTTGATCAAGTGCATCCTGTAAATCTTGTAATTCTGTTTCATAGGCTGTGCGTTCAGATTCAAGCTTTGTTAACTCCTCATCCACCTCATCCGTTTTATAGGTAGCAAGTACATCATTCATCATCACTTCTTGGCCACGCTTTACATTCACAGCTGATAAGTTAGTTGCATCAGCAGTAATCGTGTATGTCTCAGCAGGTGCTACAATGGTTTCTTTATGAACACGCTCTGTATTCGTGCCGATATAAGCTTTTTGAAATTCATCGATAAAGTAGGATCGTGTCACGTTGCTATTATCTTTAAAGACAAAATAAGCATTTATGCCGATTACTAGCAATGCTAACACGATGGTCGTAGTTGTCCATGGTCTTGTTTTGATAAATGCCATCATCCTAACCCCCTAGCAATCCATTCTTTAATTGGTAGTACACTGATCAAGCCAACAAAAAGGGCCATAAATAGCTGTACACCAATCAATTTGACTACTAACATTTTTCTACTAGCCTCTTCCTCCCATTTTGATAGGAAGAGATACTGTACAATAATGATTAAAACAGTTGTTACCGTCAATTGATTGAGGGTAAATAACACGAAATCTGTTTCAATCACCTGTAAGGCAGCAGGAGCTAAGGAGAAGAAAGAAAACATGGTTGTATAGCCTACTGCATAGAAAACAGCAAAGAGGATTGCTTTTTCAATTAATAGAAAGGCTACAACATAAAGCTGTACTCTTTTTATCCAAGTATAAGGAATGTCCGTTAATAGATGTAAAAGATAGGTAACACCATAATAGTGGAAGCCAAAATAGACGATTGCCCATAAAACGGCACCAAGCATCGAAAGTATACGTGCTACATAGTATTCATTTTGTAAATCCTTTGCGAATAAGGACGTTAAATTTTCTGTCCCCATTCCCCAATATTCGCGAGCAGCAAACAACAGGATGAAAAGAATGAACACCGTTAATACTCTTTTTTTATATCCGATGACCTCGCCTTCCTCTACGATGCTAGTAAAGTAGGTAGGATTTTTTAAGCTATGCCAGAACTTATAATGGTAAAACATAAAACAGCGTCCTTTCTTCCAAAATAGGATATCAAAGTTGTAGTATACACCTTGTAAAGATATTATGACATATGAAAATAGCTGTTTTTTTCCAATAAATTCATTGAAAAAACATAATCTCTTATTATATGTCAATTGGTGAAAACCTTATATAACACCATTGTATAGTATAATTGAAATAACTTCCTGTTTTTCTAGCTAGTAATTTAGAAAAATTACTTTTGATATGTCTCATTTTGTAAATATATTAGAATGGCTTGAAATCAAGCAATTTACACCGATACTAAAGTCATAAATTCTAAATGAAAATGAATACAATCATTTTCCTATACATAAACGATGAAAGGGTGGTTCGATTGAATCGAAAATTGACAGCAGGGGTCATAACGGGTCTCTTATTGGTACCTACGGCTATAGCGAACGCACACGCACAGGACAACGAAGGACAGTCGCACATCTCAATACAATCAGAAAAGGTAGCTTATGCAAATGAGGTTGCAGCAACTATAGCAAGGGAACAACTTATTGCACAATTTGGCAAGCTATCAGAGAATTCATCAGATAATGAAATGGTTATTGCAGATGGTGATATAACGATTGTACAAAATTCAGCTGATTTTAATGCCGATGAAAAAGCTTTTATACAAGCGAAATATGACTATGTAGTTAAGCAACGACTACTGTTAAAGAAGCTTAAGGAAATTAGCGATAAGATGGGTACTATTTCATATACCAGCAAAACATTTATACACGATGTGAAAAATGTACAAAGCCAATATGAAACATTTTTAGGAGATGAATCAACAGCGACATCTTATCAATATGTGCAAGACCAATTCAACCAAGTTGTTCTTGCTGCACTTAATAATGGGGCGAAGGATATTGCCTCAACAGTTCGTGGCACAGTGTTGCAATATGGCTATGATGAAGCAGCACGCAATGTCTATTTTAAAGGCAAGGGAATGGATGTTGACAAGTTAAGTAAGCTGAAAGTGGACGTAGCAAAAGTAGAACCGGTCATTACAGAATTAGATCAGTTAGTTGAGTTATTGGAGAAATCTACGGATTATTCAGCTATTTCTCCTGGAATGAATAGTTTTACCACGAATTATAATGCGCTGACAGCAGAGCAAAAGAAAGTGGTCGAAGCTTATAATCCAAATGATGATAAAATCACACCTTTTAAGAAGTATAAGGATGCCTTGTCAGGTTTATCTGCTTTAGATAAAGTGACTTCCAGCATTGTACAGTTAAAAGGTAAGCAGCCTGCAGATTTCACTTCAGCCTCAAGCTTTATTAGTGCTGTGACGGCTGTTGAGAAAGCCTACAATAGTCTGGATGCAGCCTCCAAACAATTATTAAAAACGGAATATGAAAGTATTGCACAATATCTTAAAGCAGCAAATATTTCGAAAAGCATTTCAGGGTTGCGTGTATCCAAAGAAGATGTATATCGTACAACAGTCAAAGACATAAAAGCGGAATACGATCTCTTAACGGAAGGTAAAGGTTTTGTTAAAAACATAGGAGACCTAGATCTGGCGTTAGCAAATATTGCATATGCAGAGGATATTGAAGGAAAGATTAAAGCCATTAATGTTGTAGAAGAAGCTAATAAAGTAGCTGCTATTAAAGCTGCACGCGAAGCCTATAATAATCCTTCAGGCACAAATATCAATGCGTCCAATGTTAAGAAAATCGTCAATAATCTAGCAGAGCTCACAGCGTGGGAGAAAAATTTAGGTGCTGCCTTAAAGGTAGATAAGCTAATTGATAGCCTTGATCCAACTGCAAAAACCTTTGAAAGTAAGACGCTTTCAGCTTGGACTGCCTTTAACAAGCTAAGTGAAAATGATAAAAAGTTAGTGCAGGGAGCAACAAAGTTAATACTGTTTCAAACATACGCAGAAGCATCGAAAACGATTAATACATTAAAGCCGACAACTGACTACGGTACACAGCTTACCAAGTTGAAAGAGACAGTGGAGAAATTAGATACGACTTTGCAAGGGCATGAAACAGCTCTTACTAATTTGAAAACACAGCTGCAAAACAAAATAGATGCTTTAGTTAAAGAGGAAGAAGCGGTACAGGCTGTTACAACGGAAATTGATATGTTAAATAGCAATATAGCTATTGAAAAAATATTGGATGCACGAGCTCACTATAATGCGTTATCATCAACAGCTAAAAAGCGTGTGACAAATATTAAAGTGTTAACAGATTTAGAGAAATCCTATAAATCGGTTGTTAATGTTATCTCTCAATTTGAAAAATTGGATCCTTCCTCTAAAAGCTATATTTCTAAAGCAAAATCAGCTTATACGGCTTATGCGAAGCTAGATGATAAAAATAAAATATTTGTCCAAAATTATAAAGATTTAAAAGATGTAATTCCTGCAATTGACGTAATGGTGCAAATTAGTGCATTAAGCCCTTCTAAAAAAACGTATAAAGATGATGTGGTAAAAGCAGATGAGGCGTTTAATAAATTGGGTGAATCTCTTAAGGCAAAGGTAGTAAACAGCGAGGATCTAACAAAAGCACAAGGCTATATCAATACGGCCAAAGCATTTGATGACCGTATTATAGCATTAGCAAATGAAGGCCCTGACACATTTGTCAAAAAGGTAGCCGAGCTTACATTAGAATATAAAGCAATGGATAAGAACGCGCAGAAGCTAGTGGAGCAAGCCAAAATGTTAAGCTCCTATGAAAAGGATAACAAAGCAGTAATCAAGGTTATCCAAATGATTGATGCCTTAAATCCAACAAATAAGGATTATACAAAAAAGGTTCTTGATGCACGTAAAGCCTATAATGCACTTGATCAAGTTTCCCAAAAGCGAGTGACAAACTATGCTAATCTCACTGCTGTAGAGGATGTTGCTTCCTTAATTGGTCTCATTGCGTCGTTGAAGCCAACAAGTAAAACTTTCTATCAAGATATGAAAACAGCGCGTGAGCTTTATGATGCCTTGCCAGCAGAGAAGCAGCAAGCGATCGTAAACTATGATGCACTGGTAGCAGCAGAAAATGAACAGGGATTAGCACAGAGTGTCGTCGAGCTAATTAAATTAACAGAAGTGCAAGATGCTGACTATTTAACGAAGCTGATGAATGCGCGTGTAGCATACGATAAGCTGTCATCTGACCAGAAGAAATTAGTGACGAATATTAAAGATTTAACAACACGTGAAAAAGCAGTGAAACCAATTTTAAGTGTGATGGTTCAAATAAATGAACTAGATCCAGAATCAACAAGCTTTGTTAGTAAGGTAAACTCAGCTCGTAAAGCGTATGATAAACTATCGAAGGATCAAAAAAAATACATCGATAATATTAATATTCTCTTAAAATTTGAGCCTGTCTCAAGTGTGATGGAATTGATTAGTAAACTAAAATCTTCAAGTAACACATTCCTTCAAGATACATCGCGAGCACGCTCACTTTACGATGCACTACCTGGCGATATGAAGCAATATGTGACAAACTACTACTTATTGCAAGCAGCGGAGTCTAGTATTTTAGGTGCTGGTAATGTCATGCAAATGATTAATGACTTACCATCCGTTGATCCAAAGCAATATGTGAAACGTATCCAAGAAATCCGTGCTGCTTACAATGCTTTACCAAAGGATCAGCAACGAGCTGTTCAAAATTATAAAGTGCTACAAGATCAGGAAAAGCTAATAAAGCCTGTAATGAGTATTGTAGAAGATATAGACCGATTACTAACGGCAAAAGATATGAATAGCCAATACCAAAAGATTTTAAAAGCCTATGATAAGCTCAATGCTGATCAACGACGCTATGTTTATAACGACCAGCTATTGCTTTCACTAGATAATGTTATAAAGGTTTATAATAATATTGCTAAATTGAATCCAAAGGATAAATATTACTTTGGTATGGTGGAAGCGGCGCGTAAAGAATATGATAGTTTGAATACGACAGATAAACAACGTATCTCCAATTATGCTCTTTTACTCGAAGCAGAGAAAAGTTTAGCTGATGTGAAGAAGGTTGTGGAGATCATAGCGGGACTGTCTCCAAGCTCTTCAACGTATATTGAAGATGTGGCGAATGCCGTTGCTGCCTATAAGGCATTGGACTCTAAAATTAAAGGACAGGTCATTAATGAGGATGTCTTAAAGCAGGCTGAAAAAGATGTGGCTGCCGTTCTCAAAGTTGTTCAAGCGATTGGAAATATTGATCCAGACAGCTCCTCATTCGAGAAAAAAGTGTTAGCTGCTCAAAAAGATTATAGTAATTTGTCAATTGAGCAACAGGGCTTAGTGTATAATTACCGCATTCTAGAAGACTATCTTAAAATGATTCAATAGTATGATAAAAAAGGAGTTTTCCCAATCAATATAACGGGAAAACTCCTTTTATAAGTAAGAAAAAATGAATCCTAATATTAATTTCCAAAAAAGTGAAACTATATCATCTGAAATTCGTATCTTATAGTATAAATGGTCGCTTTGATTGGGAGGTACCATTTCATACATTTTCATTTTGCCAACGTGAGGAGGTCGCCCTGTTGAAAAAATTATTGAGTATAATGGTACTTTCAATAGCTGCAACCGTAGGAAGTTTAACTAGTTTTAGTCAAGCAGAAGCAGCATCTACTAAGGCAGTAGATGTGACAAATTCATACTGGGCAAATGCCTCAATTCAACATATGCTCACAAAACAATTTATGACTACATATAACGACAACACTTTTAAGCCAGAGCAAGCTATTACAAGGGCAGAGGCTGCTGCTGCCATTGCTCGTTCTCTTCAAACAAACCTGGACATTGAGAACCCTTTAAAATTCAAGGATGTTCCTACAACACATCCATATTATAAGGAAATTTGCCAGCTTGTTAAACTGGGAATCATTCAGAAGAGTGATGCCTTTCATCCAGAAGAGCCTTTAAAGCGTATGCAGGTGGCAAAAATGCTAGCTCTTGCGTATCAAATAAGGGTAGATAGCAAAAATAACAGTCAATTTGCGGATATTACACGTATGCATTGGGCAAAAGATTATATCGAATCCTTATCAGATATCGGCATTATTGGTGGGGTGGATGCTAAACATTTTGCTCCTGACCAATTGGTAACACGTGCACAGTTTGCTGTATTTGTTGAGCGAAGCATGGCTTTTCAGCAAAAAATTAAGGCATTGGAAGTAGCCTATGACTATTTAGCAAAGGATTATATCCCAACTGTTAACCTTTCTTCTGAGTGGTCTAAAAAGGTAATTGAATTAATAAATGTTGAAAGACAGAAGAATAAGCTAGAACCTGTTGCTTATGATTCGGAGCTGACACAAATTGCCATTATCAAAGCACAGGACATGGTAAATCGCCATTATTTTGAACACGTTTCCCCATTTTATGGGGCACCTTGGGATTTAGCGACATTATTTGATTACAACTATACAAGTTTTGGAGAGAATATTGCTAGAAATATTAAAACACCTGAAATTGCTGTTAAGGCATGGATGGCTTCACCTAGCCATCGAGATAATATTTTAAAAGAGCACTATACGAATACAGGTGTTGGAATAGCACAGGATAGCAAAGGAAATTACTATTGGGTCCAAATGTTCTCTAGTCAATAAGTTGTTGTGTAACAAAGAATCGCTAATATTACAGAAATGTTACGAAAGTTCCAAATTACGATAAAAAAATCCCCTTTTTAACGCTGGAAATACCACCAAACGTTGGTATTACAGCGTTTTTTTGCTGTCTAAAACCGTTACACAATTGAAAAATAACATTCGCCTCTTTTGTGATAGTCTATGTATAGGCAAAAAAGTTTTGAGAGGGGTATAACAAAAGTATGAATAAGAAATGGTTATTACCGATTTTTGCATCATTTATGTTATTTTCAACTACTAATATTAATACTGCTGAAGCAGCGTCTAAAGCAGATTTAACTGATACAGCTTCTAAATATTTAGGTGTTCCATATAAATACGGCGGTACTACAACTAGCGGTTTTGATTGCTCTGGCTTTACTTCTAAAGTATTTTCAGACTTAGGTATTCAATTAAACCGTACGTCAGGGTCTCAATATCAACAAGGTACTGCAGTTGCCAAGAGTGATCTTCAAGTTGGCGATTTAGTATTTTTCAATACAAGTGGTAGTGGTATTTCACATGTGGGGATATACATAGGTGATGATAAAATGATCCACTCTCAAACTGGTCAAGGTGTAAGCTACTCAAATGTTAATGACCCATATTATTGGGGCGATCGTTATGTAGGTGCTAAACGTGTGGCAACATTTGATGCTCAACAACAAGCTGAAGTAAAGCAAGCAGCTATTGACTTTTCCGTATATGCTTCTCGTGCAGAGGTAGCAGTACAAATTGCAAAAGCTTTAAACTTAGATACATCTGATACTACTACTAGTTTCGTAGATGTAAAACCTACATATGCTCATGCAGGTGCTATTGCAGCTGTAGCAAAATTAGGTATCTTTGAAGGCGATGCAAATGGTAAATTCAACCCGTCTTCACCAATTACGCGTGCACAAATTGCTAAAGTATTAGTGCTAGCATTTGGTCTTGAAAATAATGGTAGAAGTGTAGCATTTAGTGATGTGCCTCAAAAGAGCTGGGCTAATGAATATGTTTCTACTCTAGCATCTAATGGCATTACAAATGGTGACGGAGACGGTAGCTTCGGTTCTGATGAATTACTAAAAATCGAACAATTAAAAGTTTTTATTGAAAGAATCCAACAATAAGTTCATAAAGTTAACACTTTAATGGTGTCATAGATTGCAAGAAATGATCTTTTGAATAGCGTATAATGGAAGAAGGGTTTGCAATAGCAGACTCTTCTATTTTTATGATAATTTTGTAGGAAAGGATGTGAATTGGAAAATTAAAGTTTAACAGTTCTATTGTATGATGCTTTATTTAGCTAATTTTGTTAAAATGGACACGTTAAGAGAACAAGAAGGGAGGAAATAAGACATTGAACATCAAAAAAATTAGTCTTATCTTGTGCGTCTTATTCATTTCGGCTTCTATGTTTACGATACATAGTGCAAGTGTCAGTGCAGCTAACAATTCAAATATAACATTTGAAGATGTTACTAAAAATCACCCAGCCTATGAAGAAATCAATTATTTAGTAAATTTGGGGGTAATTCAAGGTTACTTTGTGAATGGTAAGAGAGTCTTTGGCCCAAATAATAGTGTAACAAGAGGACAAGCAGCTAAAATGGTTGTTGTTGCCTCTGGTAATAAACCATTAGTTGTAAATAAATCTAGCTTTTCAGATGTTACAGTTGGCACTGAAATGTCAGGTTATATAGAACGTGCTGTACAGCTAGGATTTTTCGACAAAAATATAAAAGGTCAATTCTTACCAAATAAGCCTCTAACTCGTGGAGAAATGAGTTATGTATTAACAAAGGCTTTTAATTTAGATACTAGTGAGTATGAGGGAATCGACTCTCCTTTTACTGATGTAGGAATCACACATGAATATGTGAAATACATCAATACCATCTATTATAATGGCATAACAAACGGAACAGGTAATACGTATTTACCTAATAGCACTGTAACACGTTCTCAATTCTCATTATTCGTTGCACGTGCAAACAGTGAAAAATATCGATTAGAGCTTCCAGTAAAAGGTGTACAAGTTCCAGATACATCACAAGTCATTGGCTTAGTGAAGGTCACTACAGATGGGTTAAACATCCGTAAGACAAAAGATTCTACTTCAAGCACGAACATTGTAGGCAAAGTCAATACAGGCGGTAAATTATCAGTCTACGCTGTTGAAAGTAATTGGCTAAAGGTTACTTATAAAGGCTCATATGCCTATATCTATAAGCAATATGCAGAATTTGTAGATGCAGATGGCAATGCGTTAGGAACAGTCGAAAAAGAAGTAACGACAAAAAATGCTGTCAATTTATATGTGAAGCCTACATCTTCAGCAAAAGTCATTTCATCGATTAAAGCGAACGAAAAACTTCCTGTTTACAAAACAATTGGTGGCTACTACTTAACACAAGTAAATGGTTTACCAGGTTATATTGTAGCGAATAGCACTACGGATATTGTGGAAGAAGAAAAGCCAAATCCAAACCCAAATCCAGATCCAACACCACCAGTTTCTGGTGATGTGCTAGGTAGAGTCACAGTTGCTAATTTAAATGTTCGCAGTCAAAGTAACTCTACATCAGCCGTGTTATTTAAGCTGAATAAAGGAGAGTATGTCCAAGTTAATAACATCAATGGTTACTGGGCAGAAATCACATATAATGGCCAATCAGGCTATGTCCACAAGTCTTATTTGAAGCTATTAAATCAAACAGCTAAACCTTTACAAAATCGTATTATCATCCTAGACCCAGGTCATGGTGGTAAAGATCCAGGTACAGTAAAGGGCTCTGCTTCTGAAAAGAACATTACATTAAAAGTCAGCACACAAGTGAAACAATTACTAGAGAATGCTGGTGCAAAAGTTTATATGACACGTACTGGTGATACGTATCCATCATTACAAGATCGCGTAGACTTTACTCAAGCAAACTATGGTGAAATTTTTGTAAGTGTCCATGTCAACTCTGCTGCTAATACGTCAGCGTCTGGTACTGAAACATATTATGCAATATCTACAGGAGATATGTATCAGGAAGACATAGATTTAGCGACATATGTTAATAATCAAATTGTCAACAATTTAAATATGAAAAATCGTGGTGTTAAGCAAGAGCAATACTACGTGATTCGTAATATGGTGATCCCATCTATTCTAGTAGAACTTGGTTTCTTAACGAATGCAGAGGATAACAGTAAAATGACAAATGATCAATACGTTAAATTATTTGCAGAATCTATTTATAATGGTATTTTGCAATACTATAAAAAACAATAATTGATTAAGAGACGATTCCAAAGGTGTACTAGCCTTTGGGATCGTTTTTCTTATTCTCTATATACCCATATAAGAAAAAGACAAACTAATTGATAGAAATGGCTATAAAATTTCCTCTAATCGTACAAATAATAGCTAAATTGATTGCTACGGCTAGCTAGTATGAAAGATAAGGAAAAGACACTTTTGCAAATATGATTGGAGTGGAGCCAGCGTCACAGATGAGACCCTGGAGCGAACGAAAGAGTGAAGCGGCTCATCGGACGTCCCCTGGAAAGGACACTGGCGGAACGGAAAAAACCTCCTGCCTTATGAAAAGGCATTTTTCTGCTAGTGACTTTATATTTTTCAATAACAGTAAATGGCTGTCTCATCTATAAGAGACAGCCATTTACGTTATTTCACGGTATTGATGAATTTAATATAATCCTTACTTATATATCCAGGTTCAGTGTATAGTTTATCTGAAACAATTTGATACCAACCATTTGAGCTTGTATCTGTAACGATGACAGGCATATTACTTTTACTAAATGTGAAGAGTGGACTTTGACTTGTTGATGCATCTGCACGAACATTTAGTCCAGCAGTTGTTGTGAGAGCGATTTTATAAGGATTATTTGCATCTTTAAAGCCTAAAGCTTTTTCTGCACGATAGTAATGTCCTGCAATTTTTGCGCCCCAGAATGGATCTGAAGCGTATTTTACGTTGAAGCCGATAGCCTTAGAACCGACAACTGCGCCATTCGTATAACGTCCACCTGGCGTAATATAATTTGGCTGAAGGAATTTTTCAACTAGCTCATTAATATTGGCTTCCACACTCTCAAACTTCTTATTTAGTGGATTTGTATCATAGACATATAAACCAAATAGATTGTTTAGATTTTGAGCGTGATCACTCATACCATAGGCACTCTCATGCTGTGCTAGGGATAAAATAAGCATAGCATTGATATGAGAATTTGCTTCCACTTCTTTTAATACAGAGCCTAAACCAAGTAGTTTACTTTTAGTTGTGGCATTTTTATAAATCGAAGCACCTGAGCTTTCAACCTCTGCTAATTTTCCCACAATATATTGATCTAGCTCATCTGCTGTATATTGAGTTGTTGCACGAGCTGGTAAGAATTGATAGTAGTTATAGGCTTCTCCTTTTGAAGAACCATCAGCATTGGTAAAGTTGATGCCATCCCAGCTAAAGTATTTCTCACCCTGCTTCATAAAGCCAGGGGCCTTGCCATACACGTAACTAGCAGAATATTTATTAGTTTTATAATCATATAAGGTATGTTTTATTTCACCGTACTCATTTGTGTAATAAGAACGACCTTTTACTAGAGCAGAAGGAATTAAGGTAACGTCAGCCTGCTTTAAATAGCCAGTATGACCAGCTAAGCGTACTTTTACTTGTGTGGCATCACTACCTAGATACTCCATTTCTGTATTACCAGCAACTGCGATTTGATCCTTAATCGTTTCAGAATTTAGAGCAACATAATTATTCGTTACCACATAGCCTGAAGTCATTTTAATAATTTTATCATTTTGAGTAATCACTAATGAACTAGTCGTCATCGCCTTTTCAGCTGCTTCAAAGCTAGTAAAGGTTTGTTTGTCTACCAAGTTACCATTGGAAACTTCTTTGACGATATATGCGGTAGTATTACCGTTATTACCAGTATTATTGTTGTTCCCATTATTAGTAGTATTACCGTTATTTTCGGAGTTACCATTGTTTTCATTTTTACCAGCGTCAACCTGATCAGCAAGAAGAATTAATCGTAGAATAAATGTCGATGCCTCACCAATTGTGGCATTGTCTCTTGGTAAAAACATGCCATTGGAGCTTCCTTTAATAAGTCCTAATTGTGCACCGATTGCAACATCCTGACGGAAATCTTTAAAAATAGTTGCATTGTCTTTGAAGGTAATAGAAGAAGTACCTTTTGGTATTTTTAAATAATCAACTGCTCTGATTAGCATCACTGCCATATGCTCTCTTGAAATACGGTCATCTGGCTTAAATGAGCCATCCGTATAACCAGTAATAATTCCAGCAGTAGCGGCAAGCTTAATTTCATTTGCAAATAAATATGTGTCTGACACATCTGTAAACGTTATCTTGCTCTTTGTGTCCAAATTTAACGCTTTTGCTATGTATGTGGCGAATTCACCGCGTGTAACCGTAGCATTTGGACGATAGCTTCCATTTGCATCCTTCAGTAATGCATCTTTCTGAATTAAATAGCGTAGACCACTTTCATGCATATGTCCTGATAGCTCGTCTGCATAGACAGATTGAGGCTGCCAAATGACTAGACTAACAAGCATCATGAGCAACATAAAAATTGATAGTTTTTTCATAGTTTTACCCTCCTAAACTGATATCATTTTAACAAAGTTACACAATCAAGATAAGGGTCAAATGTTAGAAATACCATAAAATATACCAGCGTTTTATAGGCAATAAGTATGCTTTTATAATTTGATGTGAGAGTTAGTTTTGAATAGGGGAAGGAAAGTGAACCGAAATTTATATGAGTTTCTTCTATTATATATGTCATTTGTGTTACCCCAAAAAATAATGCCGTACATTGCTTACTAAGAAACAATGTACGGCATTTTATTGAAGTAAATATTAAAGCATTTCTGAAGTTGTTTTTGCTTGCATATGCAGTTGTAGGTAGTCTGGGCCACCTGCTTTTGAATCTGTACCTGACATGTTGAAGCCACCAAATGGTTGGTAACCAACGATTGCACCTGT
>NZ_JAVGCX010000005.1:0-259499 GCF_052928325.1 Lysinibacillus sp. BSL11
GTTGTCTTGCCAAAGGCATCGCTGGGTAGCTATGTGTGGACGGGATAAGTGCTGAAAGCATCTAAGCATGAAGCCCCCCTCAAGATGAGATTTCCCATTACGCAAGTAAGTAAGATCCCTCAAAGACGATGAGGTAGATAGGTTCGAGGTGGAAGTGTGGTGACACATGGAGCTGACGAATACTAATCGATCGAGGACTTAACCAAAAAAGTTTGAAACATTCAATGTATCGTTTATCTAGTTTTGAAAGAATAAATCTTTCTAAAAAGAGAGCTTCTAGACACTGCAATACACCGTGTATAGGAAGGTCTACCATAGTCTAGTGATGATGGCAAAGAGGTCACACCCGTTCCCATACCGAACACGGAAGTTAAGCTCTTTAGCGCCGATGGTAGTTGGGGGCTTCCCCCTGTGAGAGTAGGACGTCGCTAGGCGCAAAAAGTCGCTGCTGATACACTCAGTAGTGGCTTTTTTTATTTGAGCCGACTATTTTTTATTCATAAATACATAAAAGAAGGTATCCTCAATGGATGCCTTCTTTTTTTGATACTTAACTTAGTGTGTATGAACTGTAGTAGCTCGAAGTTCGATACGGCGAATTTTCCCTGATGTCGTTTTTGGTAACTCATCAATAAAGACGATACTACGAGGGTATTTATAAGGGGCTGTTAACGCTTTAACATGCTCCTGTAGCTCCTTTGTTAACTCCTCTTCATTGCATTCTTTGAAACCTTCTCTTAAGATAACAAATGCCTTTACAATATGCCCCCTAATTTCATCTGGCGCAGCTACAACTGCACATTCTTGTACAGCTTCATGTTTGTTTAATGCATCTTCAACTTCAAATGGTCCGATCGTATAACCAGATGAAATAATAATGTCATCCCCACGACCTTCAAACCAGAAGTAACCGTCTTCATCACATTTTGCTTGATCACCTGTAATATACCAATCCCCACGAAATGCAGCTTGTGTGCGCTCTGGTTCTTTATAATATTCTTTAAATAAAGCTGGTGAAGATTTGTGAACAGCAATATCACCAACTTCGCCAACTGGTGCTTCATTCCCTTCATTGTCGATAATACGTACAATATTACCTGGAGTTGGAACACCCATAGAACCAGGACGTAATTCTGTGTTTTCGAGTGTACCAATTAATAATGTGTTTTCTGTTTGTCCATAGCCGTCACGTACTTTTAGTCCAAAATGATTCATAAATGTTTCGATAACTGGACGATTTAAAGGTTCACCTGCAGAAACGGCACTTCGTAGAGATGACAGATTGTAGTCTTGTAAATTATCGATTTTCGCCATAATCCGGTATTCTGTCGGTGTACAACATAGAACATTAACTTTTTCATCCTGCATTAATTGAAGATAGGTTTTTGCATCGAATCCACCATGATAGACAAAAGCAGTAGCGCCGAGCATGATTGTTGATAAAAAAGGACTCCATATCCACTTTTGCCAACCAGGAGCAGCTGTTGCCCACACGAGGTCCCCTTCACGTACACAAAGCCATTTTGAAGCTGCAGTTCTAATATGTGCATATCCCCAGCCATGTGAATGAACAACGCCTTTAGGTTTACCAGTTGTACCAGATGTATAAGAAAGGAATGCCATGTCATCACGTGTAGTAGCTACAGTTGTAAATGTAGCTGGCTGCTTGCTTGCTAATTCATCTAAAGAAGTCCAATCTCCTTTCGCAGCACCGATCACTAGTTTATTTTTCAATGCGTATACAGAAGAAGTTATTTGATCAACTTCACTAGTAAAAGCCTCATAAGCAATAACTGCACTAGCAGAAGAATGTTCCATCCGATATTCTAAATCGCTTGCACGTAGCATCTCTGAACATGAAATAGGTACGATACCAGCCTTTAAGCAACCTAGAAAAACGAAATAGGCTTCAGGAAGTCGAGGAATAATAACTAATACACGATCACCTTTTTGAAGCCCCTTCTCCGTAAAAGCGTTTGCGTACTGATTCATTTTTTGGTTAAGCTCGACATAAGAAACTGTACGTCTCTCTTGTTGAGTATTTAACCAACGTATTGCTTGTCGATCACTATCTTGCGAAAATTTTTCTAATTCCTCTGTGATGTTATAAAATTCAGGTGCAATTAAATCATTTGATACCATATTGAACATCCTCCCCCAGACAATTTGATAGAAAATTCATAAAACTATTTTTATTTTAACAATTACAATAATATACAGCAAGAATATTTAGTACGTTAAATAGAAATATTAGAATTAATAGAGAACTATTATGCTTTCAGACGAATATAGGAGCAGTCTTCGACAAAAAATATAAAAATTTTCACAAAATGTGTTGCATTATTTATAATGCTTGCTATAATAATAAATGTACTTAAGAGGTTGTCTAAAACCAAAGTGAATAGCATTGTTCCGAAGTAGCTCAGTTGGTAGTAGCACCTGACTGTTAATCAGGTTGTCGCAGGTTCGAGTCCTGCCTTCGGAGCCATTTTTTTGTCCTTTTTCATAGGCTATAATACATAAAATAATTTGTGAAAAAGCATTGCAATTATTAATTGAAAATGTTATTATAATTCTTGTCTTGTTTAAGACGTAATATTGGCCCCTTGGTCAAGTGGTTAAGACACCGCCCTTTCACGGCGGTAACACGGGTTCGAATCCCGTAGGGGTCACCATTTAAAACATAGGCTTTATAAAGAAAATAAACTGTGATATAACACCTGTTTATATGGAGGATTAGCTCAGCTGGGAGAGCATCTGCCTTACAAGCAGAGGGTCGGCGGTTCGAGCCCGTCATCCTCCACCATTCTTTTTGTGTTATTTCGGAGGGGTAGCGAAGTGGCTAAACGCGGCGGACTGTAAATCCGCTCCTTAGGGTTCGGCGGTTCGAATCCGTCCCCCTCCACCAGTTTTATAAATGATTGGGGTATAGCCAAGCGGTAAGGCAACGGATTTTGATTCCGTCATGCCTAGGTTCGAATCCTAGTACCCCAGCCATTTTTTCTTTTATGAGCCATTAGCTCAGTTGGTAGAGCATCTGACTTTTAATCAGAGGGTCGAAGGTTCGAGTCCTTCATGGCTCACTTTTTTAGAATGAAAATTATTTAAAAGTGTTATATTAACTACAGATAACTAATCTCTTGCTGAAAACAGTAGGAGATTTTTTTATGTTATTTAAATATGAATAAATATGCAAGTTTTTGTTGAGTTGAGCCAAGTGGTATGTAGGCTTTACAATAATCTTATAACTTTTAGGGGGTATAAAAACATGAATAAACTTAATATTTCTATTATTGGAGTACCAACAGATTACGGACAAACACGCCGTGGTGTAGATATGGGACCAAGTGCTATTCGATATGCAGGTATTGTTGAACGTTTAGAGGCTATCGGACACGATGTTCAGGATCAAGGGGATATTCGTGTCAGTCAAAAGCTTGCTGACGGAGCTGTGGATGAAAAATTATTAAATTTAGAGGAAGTTGTAGATGTTAGTACTGCATTAGCAAATAGTGTGCATGAAGTAGTGGAACAAAAGAAATTCCCACTCGTATTTGGTGGAGACCATAGCATTGCTATTGGAACATTAGCTGGATTAGGTGAGCATTACAAAAATCTCGGCGTTATCTGGTATGACGCTCATGCAGATTTAAATACACCTGAAACAACACCTTCAGGCAATATACATGGGATGCCGTTAGCCGTTAGTATTGGGCTAGGACATGAACGTTTAGTGCAAATTCGCAACTATGCTCCAAAAATTAAGCCTGAAAACGTGATTATTATTGGAGCTCGTTCAGTAGACCCGGGAGAGCGTGAATTGATTCGTCAACAAGGAATTAAGGTATATACAATGCATGAAATTGACCGACTTGGCATGACACGTGTAATGGAAGATGCACTTGCTTATTTAAAGGAACGAAATGTTGATGGCTTACATTTATCACTTGATTTAGACGGATTAGATCCACTTTATACGCCAGGTGTGGGTACACCAGTTCCAGGCGGAATTACGTACCGAGAAAGCCATTTAGCAATGGAAATGTTACAAGAATCAGGCATGGTAACTTCAGCAGAGTTTGTAGAGGTAAATCCTATATTAGATGAAAAGAATACAACAGCAAATGTGGCTGTTGCATTAATGGGATCTTTATTTGGCGAAACACTAGTTTAAAGAAAATTTGACAAAAAATTGCCTGTTGCCACATTGCATAAAAATCTTTTGCTATAATTGAATTAAAACGAAACTTTTCTTATCGGTGCTTCGTATAGTATAAGACAGTTGTAAAGGTGGAGAAGTCAACACAATGGATGCGTTAGTAAATAAGAGAATAAAACAAGTGCTTAAAGGCGATCAAAACGCATTTGCCGATATTGTGAGTCTCTATCAGCACAAACTGTACCAAGTATGCTATCGAATGTTAGGCAACAAACAAGAGTCTGAAGACATTGCTCAAGAGGCTTTTGTGCGAGCTTATATGAACTTGCATACATTTGATCAGAAAAGAAAGTTTTCAACGTGGCTTTATCGCATAGCGACAAACCTCTGCATTGACCGTATTCGAAAAAAGAAACCGGATTATTATTTAGATGCAGAAGTAGCTGGTACAGAAGGGCTTGATATGTATTCGCAAATCGCAGCAGACGACCAGCTACCAGAGGAGCAGTTAGAACAAATGGAGCTGCAAGATCGCATTCAATATGAAATTGGACGATTGCCGGATAAATACCGTTCGGTTATAGTATTGAAATATATAGAAGAGTTATCGTTACAAGAGATTAGCGAGATTTTAGATATGCCGCTTGGAACGGTGAAAACGAGGATTCACCGCGGACGTGAGGCATTACGTAAGCAATTAAACAATCTGTAGGAGGGGGAGCGTCATGAATACTTGTCCAGAGCATATTATAGACTATATGCATGATTATTTAGACGGTGACATTAGTCGTGAGCATGAGCAAGAGTTGAAACAACACTTGCATACATGTAATGATTGTAAACAGTTGATGCAAGAATTGAGTGAAACAATCGCCTTTGTGAAGAGTGCTTCCCATATTACAGCGCCTCCGGGTTTTGAAGCAGCAGTTATGGCTCGTTTACCAAAACCAAAAAGTCGAGTAGGTATACAAAAATGGATTCGCCGGCATCCTTTCTTTGTGGCAGCAGCAGTATTTTGCCTATTCATGAGTGCTACATTATTGGGTAGCTTCATGGATGACCAGCATTTCTCAGTAACCAAACAACCTAATTTAGTTGTGGATGGTCAAACAGTGATTGTCCCTGAAGGAGAAGTGGTAAAAGGCGATATTGTTGTAAAAAATGGCGATTTGATTGTTGAAGGTGAAGTTGATGGCAACGTCACAGTAATCAACGGGCAATATATGGCATCTTCAGCGGTAGTTTCAGGGAGAATCGAAGAAATTGACGAAGTATTTGAATGGTTATGGTATACAATTAAAAATTCTGTTAAGACAGCCATGACATTTGAGGAAAAAGAAGAAACTAAATAACACTCTATACGTCCTAAAAAATAGTGCACGTGAGAGGCTGAAAGGTCTACTCTTCTGAGTAGACTTTTTATTTGAAAAAAGTTACATTTGATAAGAATGTGATATACTTGAATGTGTATGGATTCGTAATGAAAAGTGGGGGATGCCACGTGCAAATTATCGAACATTTCACGGATTTAACGCCTGTGAATATTGTTATTAACTTCATTGATGTACTGCTCGTTTGGTACGTTGTTTATAAAGTCTTAACCCTCATTAAAGGTACGAAGGCTGTCCAATTACTTAAGGGAATATTCGTCATTATTATTGCACGAATTGCAACAGACCTTTTAGGGTTACAAACACTTGGCTGGATGCTACAACAAGTTATTGAGTTTGGTTTCCTAGCGATTATTATTATTTTCCAACCTGAAATCAGACGCGGTTTAGAACAAATTGGACGAGGAAAGCTATTCCAACGCTCATCTAGTCAAGAGGAAGAAGAACAAACAAGACTTATTGAGGCAATGAAGAAGTCTGTAAGTTATATGGCTAAACGTCGAATAGGTGCGTTAATTTCTATTGAAAAAGAAACAGGCCTTAATGAATATATTGAAACGGGTATAGGGCTAAATGCTGAAATTTCATCAGAATTACTGATTAATATCTTTATACCAAATACCCCGCTACATGATGGGGCTGTTATTATGCAAAAAGATAAAGTGACGGCAGCGGCTTGTTATTTACCTTTATCTGAAAGCCCATTTATTTCAAAAGAGTTAGGGACACGCCACCGCGCTGCTCTTGGCTTAAGCGAAGTTACAGATGCTATTACAATTGTTGTTTCAGAAGAAACAGGCGCAATTAGCATAACTTTAAATGGTAATCTCCATCGAAATCTTTCTCTAGAGGAGTTCGAAACATTATTACGAAAAATGTGGTTCGGATCAGTTCAAGAATCAAATGCATCCTCTAAGTTGACTTGGAGGGGGAAAAAGAATGGATAAAATGATGGATAGCCCTTGGGTACTTAGAATCATCGCGCTATTTTTAGCATTTTTGCTTTTTTTCTCAGTGCGTACCGAGTTGTCACCTTTAAATAAGGCTACCTCAAATGAACAAACGGATGTTATTCGTGATGTTCCAGTGGATGTTTATTACGATAATGAGAATCTTATTGTGACAGGTTTACCAGAAACTGTGGATGTAACGATAGAAGGTCCGATGGCATTGGTTTTAAAAGCAAAGGGAGCTAAGGATTTTTCAATATTCGCGGATTTGAGCAATTTATTGCTGGGAGAGCATGATGTAAAACTGCAATACGAAAATATTTCAGATAAGTTAAAGGTGACATTAGACCCTGCAACTGTTCATGTGAATATTGAGGAAAAGGTCACACAGGAGTTCCGAGTGGACCCTGAAATGAACAAACGTTTAATCGAAGAAGGTTTTATCTTAAAAGAAATGACGGCCAACCCGCCAACTGTTTATGTAACAGGTGCAAAAAGTGCTATTGAAAGCATTAGTTATGTAAAAGCAACTGTTACAGGTGAGCAAGGCTTGAAGCAATCATTCACACAGGAAGCAGCTGTAAAAGTATTAGATAGAGATTTAAATAAGTTAGATGTGACTATTGAACCTGAAATTGTGAAAGTTCAAGTAGATATAGCGGAGTATAGTCGAGAGATCCCAGTTGTCCTTAAGGAAACAGGGCAAGCTGCCGAAGACATTACCATTAACTCATTAACATTTACACCAAAAATGATCAAAGTGTATGGTAGAAAATCAATTATTGACAGTTTAACATCCATTCCAATAACAGTTGACCTGTCAAAAATTACTGAGTCCAAAACTTATGAATTTGATGTAAAATTACCAGATGGTGTGACAAAAATATCTGACAAGAAAATAAAAGTGAAGGCAGATATTACAAAGGTTGAACAAGAAGAACAGCAGAAAACACCAGCTTCTACAGAGGAATCACCACCTCCAACTGAAGAACCTGATGTGACAGATGAGAGTACTACAACTGATAAAAATACGTCAACTGAGGAATCGGAAGATATTGATTCTTAAACAATATGTGACTATAATTTTATTTTGATTCTAAATCAAAAATCCAATCAGGTTTGTAATTCAGGTTCCATCAAACAAACTGGCAGAGTGGAATATTAATAATTACCAATGAATGAACAAAAGCAGACTTTTCCAAAAGTAAGCGGACAAGTGTCTAATGTTTGATAGAAACTCACTAGGCACTGTCTTGCATTGAAGGAGAGAATAAGTAGAATGGGTAAATATTTTGGAACAGATGGCGTCCGTGGCGTCGCGAATAGTGAATTAACACCAGAATTTGCATTTAAACTTGGTCGTATAGGTGGCTATGTTTTAACAAAAGATGCAACTGACCGTCCAAAGGTTTTAATTGGTCGTGACACACGTATTTCAGGTGAGATGCTTGAAGGTGCACTTGTGGCTGGTCTTTTATCAATTGGGGTAGAGGTAATGCGTCTTGGTATTATTTCAACACCAGGTGTGGCATACCTTACTCGAATTATGAGCGCAGATGCAGGCGTCATGATTTCAGCTTCACATAACCCAGTTGCAGATAACGGTATTAAATTCTTCGGTCCTGATGGCTTTAAGCTAACAGATGCACAGGAAGCGGAAATTGAAGAGTTAATTGATGCGCAAGAGGATACATTACCACGTCCTATAGGAGCAGATTTAGGATCTGTAAGTGACTATTTCGAAGGTGGTCAAAAATATATTCAATACTTAAAGCAAACAGTGGATGAAGAATTTGATGGTATCCATGTAGCGCTTGATTGTGCACATGGTGCAACTTCATCTTTAGCTACACATTTATTTGCCGATTTAGAAGCTGACATTTCTACAATGGGTGCTTCTCCAACTGGCTTAAATATCAATGATGGTGTAGGCTCAACACATCCAGAAGGACTAGCTAAATTTGTTACTGAAAAAGGTGCAGATGTTGGTTTAGCTTTTGATGGTGATGGAGACCGTTTAATTGCTGTAGATGAAAACGGAAAAATTGTTGACGGTGACCAAATTATGTTTATCATTGGTAAGCATTTAAATGCGGTAGGGCGTTTGAAGAAGCAAACAATTGTTTCAACAGTAATGAGCAATATGGGCTTCTATAAAGCTGTGGCTGACAATGGTATGCAAAGTGTACAAACAGCTGTAGGTGATCGTTATGTTGTGGAAGAAATGCGTGCGAATGAATACAATTTAGGTGGCGAGCAATCAGGGCATATCGTCTTTCTAGATTTTAATACAACAGGTGATGGCTTACTGACAGGAATTCAGCTTGTCAACATTATGAAGGCGACGGGTAAAAAGCTTTCAGAACTAGCAGCTGAAATGAAAATCTATCCTCAGCGTCTTGTCAATGTGCGTGTAACAGATAAGCATGCTGTGACCGATAATGCAAAAGTAGCTACAGTAATTGCAGAGGTAGAAGCTGAAATGGCTGGAAATGGTCGTGTTTTAGTACGTCCTTCAGGTACAGAGCCATTAGTACGTGTCATGGTGGAAGCAGCAACAGAAACGGATTGCGAGCGTTTTGTCGAGCGTATTGCAGATGTTGTACGTGTAGAAATGGGCCTAACAGAATAAGAAATATAGTGTAAACCCGATTTCCGTAAACAGGAAATCGGGTTTACTTATTTGAAAGGAATGTTTTAAATAAGCGAGATGGGGAACAGTAATTAGGAGTCACAATAACAAGGAGTGTTTAATTGATATGGCTAAAATTGCTACAGTTATAACAGATATGTTTGAGGACATTGAGTTTACAAGCCCTAAAGAAGCTTTGGAAGCAGCTGGGCATCAGCTAGTAACAATTGATACCGAAGCGGGCAAGGAAGTTAAGGGTAAGCATGGAGAGTCAGTGAAAATTGATAAAGGCATTGATGATGTAAAAGCTACAGATTACGATGCATTATTTATTCCTGGTGGTTTTTCTCCTGATATATTACGTGCAGATGATCGTATAGTAGCATTTGCAAAGTCCTTTATGGATGAAATGAAGCCTACCTTTGCCATTTGTCATGGACCACAACTTCTCATTACTGCAAAGACATTAAATGGTCGTGACGCCACAGGCTATAAATCCATTCAAGTGGATTTAGAAAATGCAGGGGCAATCTTCCATGATGAAGAAGTATTTGTCTGTCAAAAACAGCTTGTAACAAGTAGAACGCCAGATGATCTTCCTGCATTTAATAGAGAAATTGTTAAATTATTAGACAGTAAATAAAGGATAGGCACAAGCATTTTAGATGCTTGTGCCTATTTTGTATTACAATGCTTATCAAAGTGCTTATGTATCGCTTTGTCTACATATTTGTCACGAAAATGCTTTAAGACTAGGTGTTTTTTATAACGAAAATTTGACGGATAGCATATGATTGAGTATGATGGAGAAGTTGAAGATGAGGTCCGACCTTATTCTTTAACGAGCGCCTAAGGAGGGAAGAAAGCGCAAAATCGGAAAACAATTATAGCGCCTGAGCTGAAGAAATCGGACGAAAAGATCTTCAGCAGACGAGGTGGAGGTTTATCGAAAATTCGGCGGATGCCTCCCAATCGACATACCCGATTGTCATTTTCCATTTTGAAAGCATTTGAGTGATTGAATGTACAGAAAATGGAGAAGGTATTGTAAAAGCAATAGATAAATAGATGAAGCTTCACATATCGAAGATCTCTATTCAGTTGGCTGAGTAGCGTGAGTAGCTTGTGTGTATTGGAGTGCTTTATTTTTATAAAAATAAAGCATCGCTTGTACATTCAAAAAAATTCGATAGGATGAGGCCTAGTTTGTCATTGCATTAAATTGACATTATCGGAGGACGAGAATTATGTGTGGAATTGTAGGATATATCGGTGAATCAGATGCAAAGGAAATTTTATTAAAAGGCTTAGAAAAGCTAGAGTACCGTGGTTATGATTCAGCAGGTATTGCAGTACGTAACGAGGAAGGCGTAACGGTTTTCAAAGAAAAAGGGCGTATTGCAGATTTACGAGAAGCGGTAGATGAAGATGTTGCTGCGAAAATTGGTATTGGTCATACTCGATGGGCAACACATGGTGTGCCAAATCGTTTAAATGCTCACCCACATCAAAGTGCATCAGGACGCTTTACACTTGTGCATAATGGGGTTATCGAAAACTATCACTTATTGCAAAAAACATATTTAAAAGGCATTCCAATGAAATCTGATACAGATACAGAGGTTATTGTGCAATTAGTAGAGTTATTTGTGAAAGATGGTCTAAGCACTGCAGACGCTTTCCGTAAAACATTATCTCTATTACATGGCTCCTATGCACTGGCACTATTAGATGCAGAGGCAGCAGATACAATCTTTGTAGCAAAAAATAAGTCACCACTTCTAGTTGGAATTGGTGAAGGCTTCAATGTTGTTGCGTCAGATGCAATGGCGATGCTACAGGTAACAGATCAATACGTAGAGCTTCACGATAAAGAGGTAGTTATCGTACACAAAGCAAGTGTGGAAATTACAAAATTAGATGGTACTGTAGTAGAGCGTGCACCCTATACGGCTGAGCTTGATATGAGTGATATTGAAAAAGGCACATATCCACACTATATGTTAAAAGAAATGGATGAGCAGCCTACAGTTATTCGTAAAATCATTCAAGCATATGAAGGTGACAATGGTGATTTAACGATTGATGCGGAGATTTTAGAAGCATTACGAGCAGCAGATCGTTTATATATTATTGCAGCAGGCACAAGCTATCATGCGGGTCTCATTGGTAAACAATATTTCGAAAAAATGGCTGGTATCCCAGTAGAAGTGCATATCTCTAGTGAATTTGGCTATAACATGCCATTACTTTCAGAACGACCATTATTTATCTTCATTACACAATCAGGTGAAACAGCAGATAGCCGTCAAGTTCTTGTAAAAATTAAAGAGTTGGGCTATCCAACATTAACGATTACAAATGTACCTGGCTCTACGTTATCACGTGAAGCTGACCATACATTGTTATTACATGCAGGTCCAGAAATTGCTGTAGCTTCTACAAAGGCTTATGTGGCACAAGTAGCAGTACTTGCATTAGCAGCCTATGTGACAGCAAAGGCAAATGGCAAAGGCTTAGAATTTGATTTAAAACAAGAGCTTGCGATTGCCGCTAATGGCATCCAAACAATTATTGATTCAAAAGATGTGCTAGAAGACATTGCAGAAGATTACTTGAAAATTGCACGCAACGCATTCTTCATTGGCCGTAATATGGACTTCTATGTCAGCCTTGAAGGTGCCTTAAAACTAAAAGAAATTTCGTACATCCAAGCAGAAGGCTTTGCTGGTGGAGAACTGAAGCACGGAACAATTGCCTTAATCGAAGAAGGTACACCTGTGTTTGCGCTTGTCACACAAGCATCAGTAGGATTAAACATCCGTGGTAATGTCAAAGAAGTAGCGGCTCGTGGTGCATATCCATGTATTATCGCGATGGCTGGCATTGATGAAGATGGCGACCGTTTAGTCATTCCACATGTTCATGAATTACTAACACCGCTTGTATCAGTAGTACCTTTACAATTAATTAGCTACTATGCTGCACTTCACCGACGCTGTGATGTAGATAAACCACGTAACTTAGCTAAATCGGTAACTGTTGAGTAAGAACAAAAATTAGATTTAATGTGTTGTTGAGTTACAATAAAGATGTATACTAGACAAAAAAGTTGTATATTGATTACTTAAAAAGAATACATGTTTGATTATTATGAAATACAAACCTTGGTACAGTGTGTTGCTGTATCAGGGTTTTTGTTTACGTTTTTTTATTACGGGACCCAAATTATATGATCATTTAAAACAAAGTTCAAAGCAGGATTTTACTTATTCAACAATCGGGTCATATAATTGAATATCAATTTTTTAAGATAGTGAGGCTTTTTTCAACTAACTCAATAAAAAAGTATTTAATAAGGACTTATTAATTTGTATACGTCTTTTTTATTTTAGAAAAGTGCATCTTTTTTTGATGGTCGGCTCTCTAATAGATAGGGTGGTGAAAAGGATGGCTGTTAACGAAAAGAAAATAAAACAATCAATCAGAGGGGACCGAGAAGCACTGCTGTTTTTGCTGAAACAAGAAAAAGAGAAGCTTTACAGGACAGCCTATAGCTATGTCCGAAATGAGGCGGATGCTTTGGATGTTTTCCAGCAAACGGTGTTACTGGCAATTGAGTCGGTTCATCAGCTACGAGAGCCAAAGTATTTCAAGACATGGCTGATGAAAATTTGCATCAATGTATCATTAAGTGTACTCCAAAAACAAAAGAACGTAATTTTAATTGATGAATTTAAATTTAACACTCTCTCCACTGAAATCGCAACATCTGATGAAAAGCTGGATTTATTGGATGCCATTTATGGATTAGATGATAAATATAAAACAGTCCTACTCTTAAAATATTATGAGGACTTAACTTTTGAACAAATAGCAGAGGTACTTGGCGAACCGATTGGTACAGTCAAATCGAACGGCAAGAGAGCGTTAGCGAAAATCAAAAAGACATTGAAGGGAGCGTACATAGATGAACGAACAAGACCGATTTAAGGAGGCAATGAATGAAATTTCTGTTCCTTCTAAAGAATTAGATGCCATTTTGGCTGACGCTTTTAAGCTGGAGAAGAAGCAACGGAAATTCCCCTTTATACGAATAATTAAATATACGGCTGCTGTCGGAATTTTATCGATGAGTCTCATTTCATCTGCTTACGTATCACCTGCATTTGCTAACTTTGTAACGAGAATCCCGATTATTGGTCAGGCATTCGACTATTTTATCCAACTGGAAGACTACTATCAAGCATATGAAGAGATTAGTACAGATATTGGTTTAGTCCAAGAAAGCAACGGAATTGAAATAATTATTGAAAAAGCATTTTACGATGGCAATACAGTAACCCTTTCATATGTTATACGAGGTGAAGAAGATTTAGGCTCATCCCCGACTTTTGAGAATCTGCCAACGAATATAGTGAATGGAGGCTATGAAGGAGGGTATGTGAATGGTGTTGGCTATGTAGGCATGATGACGTTGTCTACGCGTGATAAAACACAAGATAAAGTGAATATAGAATGGAGTCCTCAAGCAATTTATTCGGGGGAAAAAGTAATGAAAGGCGACTGGTATTTTGAATTTTCTATAAGCAAGCTAGAAGGAAAACAGATCGTAATTAATGAGAAAGTAAACAAAGAAGGTGTAACGGTCAAGCTAATCGATGCCATCAAAACAGAGGTTAATTTAACGATTAACTACTTACAAGATATCGATCCTGCTGTTCATGAAAGATGGAATTATGTTGAGGCTGAGTTGAGTGCGATTGATAATTTAGGCAATAAGTATAAAGTTCCATATAATGGTGGATCTGGAACGGTAGATGGCGACTCGAGTGAAGATATTACATGGAATGCAACAATTCATGGATTAGATCCCGAGGCAACATCGATTACTTTTTACCCATTCGCTCATGTAAGTAAAAGTCAAGGTGATAGTAAACGAATTGATTTCGAACCTATTAAGATTGAATTAAATTAACTATAGATATGGTATAATATGTATTAAATGTAAGGTGAAATTGTATTAAAATCTAAAATTGCAAGGAGGATTGAGTATATGAGAAGAATTACTATTTTTGCATAGCAAAGGCTATTGCATAATAAAATAATTGAAAATAGCCTTTGCTCTTCCTAAAAGAAATACTAAAAATTTAGGAGTGCAAAAATGAGCTATAAAAAAGCAAAGCATATACTTCCAACTGAGTTGGTGGAGTTAATACAGAAATATGTTGATGGTGAATATATTTATATCCCACGAAGAAAAGATAGTAAAAAGAGTTGGGGGTCCAGTACTGCAACCAGAGGAGAATTGGATCTAAGAAATTCTAATATATATAATGATTATCTATCTGGGTTGAATATAGCTTCTTTGTGTGAAAAATATTATTTGTCATCAAAAAGTATTCAAAGAATTGTATTAAAAGAAAAAAGAAAAAGAACAAATTTTTAAATTAAGCCAATGTGGTTTTATGCCGCATTGGCTTATTTATTTTTATGAAGTAAGTTTGAGGTTTTTTCAAGTAATGTAAGTCAGATATAATCTAATCAACTCTTATAAAAGGTAAGAGGAACCAGCTAATTAATTTTTGAGACCCAGACGTAGTTTATCTAGATTATTGAACTGAAGTGGAAGTATGTATGGGGCGGACATTGTTATTTAAGGAATTGTTTTTTGCAAAATAAATGACTATTAGCAAAGGAATAGGGGGATAGATATGAACAATTTATTTACAATAGATTGTGGTGACATATTACTGAGAGAATTTAGAATTGAAGATGCTGATGCTATTTATGAGCTTACTTCACAACCTGAAGTTTATAATTTTCTGCCAGATTGGCGTTCAACAAAAGAACAACGATTAAACTGGGTCACGAATTATGAAATACCAGACAATAAAAAGTTTTTGTTAGCTGTACCTAATATTAGTGGTGCTAATTATTTGAAGTTGGGAATTATATTGAAGGAAACTGGAGAATTTATTGGTTTCTGCAATACAGGTATTAAAGAAGAGCTGAGTGAACCAAACCGAGAAGTTGTTTATGCAATTTCAAAGCAATACAGTTGTCGTGGATACACAACAACTGCAGTAAAAGGATTGATAAAATATTTGTTTGAGAATACAGATGTAGAGCTACTTAATACAGTTGTTCTACCTCACAATTTAGGCTCAAATAAAGTTATTCAAAAATGCGGATTTCGTATTAATGGAGAAATTGAAATTGAAGACCAAATTCATTTTCATTACACCCTTCACAAAGAGGATTGGAAAGAAAGGGAAAAAATCACTAAGGCTATTGAAATATTCACTAGTGGGAGTGTTTCAACAATAATGTAGACGTTTACTTACTAACCAAGCAACGTTCCTGTAATAAGTGGACGGAATGTTCTTATTAAAACATTTAAATGTGAATAAATGTACTTAAACTAACCGGAGCTTATCTTCAATAAGGTACTCAACAATCGGGCACAATTGTTGAACAACATAGCTGAAAAATGATCAAACTTTTTTATAAAAATCATACTTAACTATAAAGAGTACCGTCATTTTGATCAATCTTTATTCCAAAGCCATGTGTTGTTGAATTTAAATAAAGTCATACCGTCTGTAAAAAAATTACACCATTTTACCTATTTAGAAAATATTAATCTAAAGGGGTGTTTTTATCCATAACGAAACACCCCTTGAAACCGAATAGGAGAGCAACATTTCAAATAATGTTCCTTGATATAATTCTCTATGTAATCTAACTATGTTTGAACAAGGAGATGGAAGCATGGGTAAGTTAACAGGCAAAATCGCTTTAGTTACAGGATCAAGTCGAGGAATTGGCCGCAGTATTGCTTTGCGTCTGGCACAAGAGGGAGCCTTTGTCGTCGTTCATTATGGGAAAAGACGTAATGAGGCAGAAGCAGTTGTTCACCAGATCGAACAAAGCGGAGGAAATGCTTTGGCGATTGGTGCTGACCTTAGTACTTTAGATGGTATTCAAGATTTATTTACTACCTTGGATGCTACTATTCGGGAATATACGGGCGGTGGCGGATTCGATATTCTTGTCAACAATGCTGGAATTGGTCAAATTATCAGTTTAGAAGAGACGACGGAAGAATCATTCGATGAGGTAATGAAGATAAATATTAAAGCACCACTTTTTGTTACTCAGCAAGCTTTACCACGTTTAAAAGATGGGGGACGTATTATTAATATTTCATCTTTTGTAACACGTGTAGCTTCACCAAGTGTTTTCACGTACAGTATGTCCAAAGGTGCAATCGACACATTTACGCGTATTCTAGCCAAACAATTAGGGAGCCGGAATATTACGGTAAACGCCATCCAGCCTGGAATTATTAATACAGAGATGAATGCTGAGACTTTGAAAAACCTTGATGGACAAAAATATGCAGCTGGTCTTTCAATTTTCAACAGATGGGGAGAGCCCGAAGATGTGGCAGATATTGTCGCCTTTCTTGCTTCCTCAGACAGTCGTTGGGTAACTGGTCAATTGCTAGATGCAAGTGGAGGATCTCATTTATAGAACATTAATTATCAAGCTTTGTATGGCATGGTCTTCCCCAATCAGGCACTATTGTTGTATAGGCTGTTCTGTTCTAATTGAATTCACGGAGCGGTGGATTATTAAGTTAATTAAGAACAAAGTAAAAGCGGCTCTCCACAGATATGATGTGGGAGGCCGCCTTTTTGTTATAAGCACAGTCACCATTTATTATTGGTTACATCTGATTCACTTAATTGTATAGAAACAAATTAAGAGATCTATTTAGCTTACGAAGCATTACGCAATGATTTCAGAATTACACTCAAAATGAAAACTAGTATAACTGCTCCAATAAGGGCAGGGAAGATATAGAAATCCGAAATTTTAGGACCCCAACTTCCAAGAAGCATACCACCAATCCATGCACCGATAATACCTGCAATAATATTACCAATAATTCCTCCTGGGATATCTTTACCTAAAATTATACCTGCAAGCCAACCGATAAGCCCGCCAATTATTAAAAACCAAATGAAACTCATACTATCCATCTCCTAATTTTGTATTTTAAATATTTCGTTATAGTGTTTTATAACCTTTATTGAACTCTTTCAAACTATAAGGAGAAAAAAAATAAAAATTAGGAGAAGTTTCAAAGGAGATAGCGGACATTGTCACGATACATACGCTTCATATATTGACCTATTGTATTTACATAACAAATAGAAAGGCAAAAACCTTTTCGTTAATGCCTTTTATTTCACTTAGCTTAAATGGATCTTTTATAAGCATTCATTGTCGAAGTGTATTGAAATATTTTGGGGTTCACTAGTCCCTCACGTAAATCCATCATCCCTAATTGCCCCATTCTACTCAGTAAAGGAATCAACCAACTACCACTTGGGGCACCTTGGAGCACTTTAATTTGGTCGGGTGATAACTTTGAAATTTTACTAGCATTAATTGGTTCTTTTGCAGTTTCTATTGTTTCTTGAAAAGCTTTCAAATCAGTTTTATACATATTTACGCCAGTTTGTTCCGTAAAACCTTTATATCCGTAAGCTCCTTGAAGGATAGTTAACCTTATACTCATATCTTCCCTAGAAACCATCTTTTAATACACCTCTCTCTTCATAGTATTCAAGCATCTTCATATATCTGCTCTTTTATATTATCTGTAACACACTTTTATCATCGGGTGAAAAACGAAATTTATTAACATTATTTAACAATTATTAGTTTATTTAATTAAAAGTTAAGGCTGTAACTACACATAATTAATCGGCTAAAACTTTCCTGTTAGATAAACAAAGTATCTGATTATCTAATGGGGGTTTTTATATTTTTAAGGCTTTTGAATTATAGTATAATCAAGAAATTAAGTGGATTGAAACTAGGCCTTCCTCTGTTATTTTGATAAGTTTTTATGATATTTTTAATTAAAACAATCATGCCAGTCAAATTACCATGAGTTCGCCTATACTACTTAATGAACGATAGCTATTAATTACGGCACTAAAGGTATTTAACCTTTCGATTAAGCACTTGGGAAGTTATTCTGGAATTAAAAATAAATTACTCAAATAGGAGAAAGGTGGTTTGAAATATGAAAATCCGTAAGATTGATCATGTGGGGATAATCGTCAATGATCTTCCTTCAGCTAAAGCATTTTTTCTTGACTTTGGCCTTGAGGTGATAGGGGAAGGAAAAGTGGAGGGTGAATGGGTGAAGAGGATGGAGCAGGTAATAGGGCTTCAAGATATTAAAGAGGACGCTGCAAAATTGCGAACGTCAGCTAGTGACGCAAATCTAGAAATAGTAATGTTGCGAACACCAGACGGTGAGGCGAATATTGAACTTGTAAAATTTAACGCGCCATCAAGTGAAATAGGCATCCAGCATCCTCTAGCAAATACTATGGGTATCCAGCATATTGCCTTCAATGTTGAAGATATTGAAGCCCTCGTTAACAAATTGGTAAAGAAGGGCGCAGAACGTATTAGTGACATTTATAGGTACGAAAACGCCTATAAATTATGCTACGTTCGTGGGCCAGAAGGAATTATTTTAGAGCTCGCTGAAGAAATCAAATAGTATAGCTAATCAACAAGTTTGTTGATATGAAAAGAAACCACTAAAATGGTTTCTTTTTTGTTTCTATAGGGAGCTAATTTTTACGCTTAAATTTCACCATTTTCCCTCTTGAGGCTCTAACTTGATCATATAGTCGAAAACGAATGAATAATTCTTCACTAAACCTGAAGATAAAAAACCAAAAGGCTATCATAATCCTGAGTATTGACATTTATCCAAATAAATTATTGCGTTTTTTTCATTGTTTCGCCCTTTCATAAAATCTATAATAACTCTGTAAATGATAATCATTTTCAATTAAAGATAAATTAGAAAGGGGCAACAAATATGAAGAAATATATAGGAAAGCGAATTATACTATGGGGGAGTTTCCTCCTGTTGCTATTGATATTAGCGGCATGTAGTTCTAATAGCAACACATCTGAGGCGCAGGAAAAGGAAAACGAGAAAAATACTCAATCTGATGTGCAAGCAGAGGAAAGTGAGACAGCTGTTCAATATACAACGATTACAGGTGAACAGGTTGAAATACCTGCAGATCCAAAACGAGTCGTTTATATTGGTCAGACAGTTGGTGATTTCTTGGCGATGGATATTGCGATTGTTGGTAATAATCTTCCTAAAGATTCTCCTAGTTACTATGAAGGCAAACTTGAAGGGATCGTTGATATTGGTAATCCTGCTGACTTAGAGACGATTTTGACTTTAAAACCTGATCTAATTATTAATGGCTATTACAAGGCGGATCCAAATCTTAATGAAGAATTATCAAAAATTGCTACTACGATTCCCTTTAACCCTGCTCTTCCTTATACAGAACGAGTAAAAGAGATGGGGAATATCCTAGGCAAGCAGGAAGAAGTAGCTCAATTGCTTGCTAAGTTTGAAACAAAGTCTAACGAAATGTTTGACAAGTTTCCATTAACAGAAGGGGAGACTGCAACAGTTTTCTATCAGCTAGGTAAGACGCTTTATGTCATGGGTGATCGTAGCCTAGGTGCTATTATTTATGGAAAAAATGGCTTTGCTGTTCCACCAGCAGTACAGAAGAATATTATTGATGTAGAAGGGGTATCTTTCCTAGAGGTTTCCGAAGAGGTGCTTCCTGAGTTTGCTGGTGATCATTTGTTTGTCATTGTACAAGAGGATAGTGAAAGTGAAGCACAAGCTGATCGGTTGCTACAAAGCCCTATATGGGGAACTTTGCCTGCGGTCAAAGAGGGAAAAGTTTATGTTGTTCCTAATGAATGGAATACAGATAATTTATTAGCTTTGGAGCAATTGTTCCAAAAGCTACCAGCGTGGATGCGCAAACAGTAAAAAATGTATCCGCCCAATCAATTTTTAAACCGCTAGTATTCTAAATAGCTCATACTCGAACAATCGTTAATAGTGGGTCATTATATGTTACAATAACGATAATGAGAATCATTTTCAATGTTTGGAGAGTTGCTTATGAATCTGTCATCCTTATATATTAGACTACAACACTATGATCGATTTCAAGTTGACCGACTAATGTCAGCTAATAGCCATAATGAGGGAATAAATAATCATGAAACAAATTTATGTACATTATTGATAGCACTCAGTCCTGACATACGACTATATGTAGACAAAATGGCAATCGATCTACGACAAGGAAGCTGCACGCTCATTTTACCTGTACAAAGCTACACGGTAGAGTCAAGAAACAAAGAGGCACAGCTTGCTCGCTTTACCTTTGAAACCTTTGAGGTAGAAGGAATGACCTTGAACCGAATTGCTCATCCACCCTTGCTTTATGGTTATCCCTATCATCTGTTATTTTCTCAAGTCAAGCAGGTATTAGGAAATGAAGCATGGATAAATAATCGATTTTGTTCCTCTCTATCCACATTAGAAATGGCCATGTTGCAAGGTAGACTTCAGCAAATTCTAGCTATGATGGTTCAGTTAGATGAACAAGCTAACCTGTTACAGAACGAAGAAAAGACAAAATTGGTTCAACAAACTGTACAGTACATAGAACAGCATTATGATGAGGACTTGACAGTTGAACAATTAGCTAACATGGCTGGAATGGTAAGATGGCAATATAGTCAAAAGTTTAAAGTATTGACCGGTAAAAAGCCGACTGATTATTTGACTTATGTACGTATAAACCAGGCAAAAAAACTTCTTAGTAATTCCACTGAGCCATTGAGAAAAATAGCTCGACAAATTGGGTTTAAGGATGAATATTATTTTAGTCGATGCTTTCATAAATTAACTGGAAACACCCCACGTGAATATGCAAACATTCACCTTTATACTCCAGAAAGAACAGTTATCGATTCATTTGGTAGAAAGATTCATGTTCCTAAAGATGCAACACGTATTGTGACTGATGGCAAATTTACACTTGGGGAATTACTTGTTCTAGGCATACCCCCTATAGGAGCGGCCATCTCAATCATGAAAGATAACGTGGTTTATCACAATAAATTAAGGAACATTCATAGTATTGGGCATTGGGTCGATCCGGATAAAATAGCTCAGCTGCAGCCAGAGTTATTATTGCTTAGCTATTTTCATCCTGAACATGATTTGCAGAAACTAGATGCGATTGCGCCTACTATTATACTGAGTAGCAAGCTTAGTCTATTTGAGCGGTTACGATATATTGCTAAACTATTTGAACGGAGTAAAGCGGCAGAGAAGTGGATTACTACATATGAGAACAAAGTAAGATTGTTACGTAGGCAATTAGCAGATGTTTATGTTGCTGGGGAGACGGCGACTGTTTATCTCAAGTTAGATACTAAATATTATGTTATGTGTCAGACTGGATTGGCTGCCAGCTTGTATGAATCTCTTGGCTTTCGTCCTACTCCTAAGGTAATGCTGCTAATCGAGCAAGGGCAAGCATGGATAGAAATTCAGCAGCATCAAATAAATCACTATGCTGGAGAGCGTAATTTTATCTTGTCTTCCCCCAAAGAATTACTAACGATTACTCACTGTCCACAAATTTCCACGTTAATCGAGCTAGCTCCAGGTAAGACTCATTTCATAGATTTTACATGGAATCATTGTGATCCCATTACACGTGAACGGTTGTTAGAGGTACTACCGTCTATTTTTAAGAAGAAAATTATTCGATAATCAAAAATTAAAACTCGATACATTAGCTGGATCGAGTTTTTGCCATTAATCGTATAATTGCTCAAAAAATAATCCTGATATAAATCTTTAAAGCCTGTATGAAATTTCTGGTATAATTACATATATCTATGTTTATTTTAAGGAGTGATTTTATGAAAAAGCTATTTATAATAACTAGTTACTTAGGGTTTTTTATAGTAGGAGGTTTGACTTTTACCTACTTTTCAACAACGGAAGCAGCAAGTGACCTGAAAAAGATTAGCGTGTCTCAGGATCCAATTAATTACTATGTAGATAAGGTTGAGAAAGTACCGCCAGAAGGTCAAGCTGGATTTAATTATCAAGGCACAATATATGTCCCAATGCGATTTATTGCTGAATCTTTAGGTGAAGAAGTAACATGGGATGGGAAAACAAAATCCGTTTATATTGGTGATGTTCCAAAATTCATCGCTTTAAAAGATGTAAAACCTATTGGAAGTGATGAAGACCACTTCTTCCACAATCCAAGCTCTGTCATTATTAGTACAGGTGAAAAATTTGAGCGATCCTATCAGCTTGGTGGTTATCATGGAGGAGGCGCAGTTCAAGACCATGCAGTGGAATACTTAGCCAATGGAAATTACAAGGGATTCGAAACCTATTTGGCACCAATTAAAAAATTAGCAGCTAATTCCTTTGGAGCAGGTTTCTTGAAAATTTACGCAGATGGTAAATTAGTTTTTGATAGTGGAGCAATCAAAGATAAGGTAAAGGTTCATGTTAATTTAGATGGAGTTTCAAAGGTGAAGTTTGAACTGGAAGGCAGTGGTTTAGGTATATTAAATCCTAAATTTATTCAATAAACCTTCTACCTATTAAACAAAAAAGACGATGACATAATAATTTGTCATCGTCTCATTAAATTTAACCTCTTCATAACTATTTCAAAATAGAGAAATGTCAATACATATTTGTAAATATTTACACTTTTACTTATAAAATAGTTGGATAGTATATGGTATAATTTCATACGATACTGATACATAAAATAGGAAAAGGGAGAGAAAAGAATTTGATGAAAAAGATAATGAAACGAACGAGTGCAGCGTTGCTTGGTGCCTCATTAATGCTGACGACAGTTGTCCCTGTGATTCATGCTGAAGAGCAAACAACACCCCTAGTACCGTCGATAAGCGAATGGGCAATAGAAACATTAAATGAGGGCGAAAAATACGGGATCTACTCAACTGATTGGTACTTCGATGGTTTTCTTCAGGAAATTCCAGTGGACAAAGTAAATGAACTACTAGCTTTAACAGAAAAGAAGATTGCCTCTCTAGGCTTAGCTGAAAATAAACAATACAAACCAGTAAGTGTGAAAAACGATAATACACGTGGTGATATTGTCAATCGCTTGTATAATATTGTAGCACGGTATGATTTACCTGTTGGTACAGATGCTGTTCAATTTATGAAAGAGCAAAATATATTACAAGGCTCTCCAAATGGACTGCAGCTAGAGAAAAAGGCAACGACTCAACAGGCTGTTTTACTAGCTGTTCGTTTCATTCAGAGTACATATGCCCTTGCAGAGCAAGGATCTAAAGGGGTAGCCTGGGTAGTAGAGGACGAGGATACGCTTATCTACTTATTAGGTTCTATTCATTTAGGAACACCAGACTTATATCCATTCGATAAGAAATTAGTAACGGCGTTCGATGAATCGGATGCACTGCTAGTAGAGGCGAATATCTTGGATACGGAAGCACTTGAATACTATTCAGAAAAAGCAATGTATACAGACGGCTCAACATTGAAAGATGCTGTAGCACCAGAAACATATGCGAAGCTTGAACAAGTGGCAAAGCTTTATGGTCTTCCAATGGACCAGCTAACAGTTCAAAAGCCGTGGATGCTTTCTAGCACATTATCGATGCTAGCTATGGACGATTCCTTTGGTATGACACCACAAGAGATGGCAATGCACGGTATTGATGTCTACTTTTTATTAAATGCACAGTTGCAGCAAAAGCCAGTGATTGAATTAGAAGGTACAAGAGCACAGGTTGATATGTTTGAAGGATTATCACCAGAGGCACAGGAGCAGTCATTAGTCGCTGTACTGGATAGTATCATTCATCCAGCGGAAGAAAATCAATCTGAAGTACTTCAAGAGTGGTTTACAAGCTGGAAGCAAGGAAATGTTGAAGAGTTTGCAAAAAGCTTCCAAGCAATGGAAGGTACATCATCTGAATTTAATGAAATGCTATTTGGTCTACGTGATGAACAAATGGCCAAGAAAATCATGAATGTACTGGAAGAAAAAGAAGGTAAGTACTTTGTTGTTGTTGGTTCAGGTCACTTCCTAATCGATAAAAATATTCGCTATCATTTAGAGAAAAACGGCTACAAGGTAAAGCCATTTTATCAATAAAGAAAAAGTAAAAAGGCAACCCAAAGCTATGAACTTAGCTAAGGGTTGCTATTTTTAGTTGCACCGATATTCATCGATAGATATGATTATCTAAGGGAATACTTTTATGTCAAAAAAGACCAATCATTCATTTTGGTGATAGAAAGGGGACTTATGAGCATTGCTAGGAAGTATTGGCTCATGCTATTTGGCTTTGGTTTCTCGTATTTAGGAAATTGGGTGAATCTAGTTGCCCTCAATTTATTAGTTTGGCATTTAACAGAGTCGCCTACTGCTATGGCGAGTATATTTATTGTAGGACCGATTGCTCGAATTTTAACAAGCTTTTTTGCAGGCTCCATTATTGATCGATCGAATAAACAAAAATTAATGATCTATAGTGATATTATTCGTGGCATATTGATTTTATTGTTACCTTTTACGTCCTCTATTTGGCTCATCTATTGCGTATTATTTTTATCTAATATAGCAAGTAGCTTTTTTGGACCAAGTAGTACCTATTATATTTCAAAATATATTCCAGACGAAGATAAACAATCCTTTAATGCAATATTAGGAATGTTTAGCTCAGGCTCATTTTTAATTGGGCCAGCATTGGCTGGGTTTATCATTGCCATTTCCAATGTATACGTAGCGTTTTGGTTTAATGCATTGACGTTCTTTATCTGCGCGCTCTCTATTTTTAAGCTTCCTGCAGTAGAAGATCATCAGGCCATGCACCGAAAACCTATTACTTGGAGGATGCTAAAAGAGGATTATGGTATTGTCTACGCTTATATTAAAAAAGAGCAAGTCTTTGCCAAAGTATTTCTTTATTTTCAAGGTGCATTGATGATTGCCTTTGCATTAGACTCACAGGAAGCAACATTTATTAAACAAAACCTACAAGCTTCAGATAGTCTATACGGTGTCATCGTTAGTATCGCTGGGATGGGGGCAATAATTGGTGGAGCAATGGCTGCTCGCTATGCAAAAAGGTTTTCAACAAGACAGTATATTGTTTATGGTCTGCTTTTGACCACAATTTGCTATACATTGTTTTACTCTTCACCGAATGTGATAATGGCGATTGTTAGCTTTATAGCATTAGGAATATGTATGTCATTTTGTAATGCAGGCTACAGCACCTTTTATCAAATAAGTGTACCCACATCAATTATGGGCCGTTTTGGTAGTGTTTCCACAATGGTCATTAATGTGCTACAGATTGTCTTTACGTTAGCCTTAGGATTGCTAGCGGAATGGCTCTCCCTACAAATGGTCTGCATCGCCTTTGGAATCGTAGCAATTTTCATCTCTCTAGTTTTATATGTATTTATGCATTCAAAATCTGCCTATGAAGGTTTGAAGGAAGAGATTGTCTAAAAGTCCTGTCAGGCTATTAAATGGCGAAACTTAATTGCTTCTAATGAAGGTAGAATTATTGGACAGATAGCGATTAAAGGATGTTATTTTAGTAAAAGTTAGCACTCATATAATGATAAAATCATTCCAAAATAACCTTATGTCACAATTTGAGGAGGTTAACATGGCTAATTTAAGACATCGAAAACCAGATGATCGATCAAATAATGTTGAACGCATTCGTGATATTGTTAAAAATACTGAAGAGAAAGTGCAGGAAGTAGAAATGAGTATGGAATTTGCAGATCCTCTAGAAAGTAACAGGCTAAAGGAAAAAAATAAGCGACGTAAACAGTCAATTGAAGCTTTAAAAGAGGAAATGAAAGATGAAATGACAGCACGAAAAAAAGGTGAAATTTAAAATTAGTTTCTAGAAGAATCAAATGTGATTCATGATATTGCCTACACTTACCATTCCCCAGTTGGCAAAAACAGATGGATTAGATGTTCCATAATGGACTTCTATATTGCCATCTGTTTTTATTTTGCACATGTTAACTGGATTTTTTTACATAAACACTAAATTAAAAAAGTACGTATATGAATTTCTTAAAAAAATGAACCTTTTCTAGTAATCATTTGTTTATAACGTAGAACCATCAGAAAGGAGTGCCTTGGATTGACAGAACGTGAATTATTCGATTCATACAACAAAGATGTTTACCGTACCTGTTATTACATGCTACGGAATGCCCAAGATGCGGAAGATCTCTGCCATGATGTATTTGTCACCGTCTTTCGTCAGGATTGGAGAAGTGTAGAGCATACACGTGCTTGGATTTTACGAATTGCGATGAATCAATGTTTAAATTTGCTTAAAAGAAAGCAAGCTCAGTTAAAAAAAGTGAGTCAGGTACAGTTGCTGCAGGAGCAAACTACGGCATCAGTTAAATCTGTAGATACCATTGTATTGGAGAAGGCAGCTGAGGAGGAATGGGAGGCCCTACTCAGACAGCTACCAGAAAAGTTAATGGCTGTTGTCACCCTACGCTACATTGGTGAGCTATCATTAGTGGAAATTGCGGAAACCTTAAAGATTCCAGTGGGAACAGTGAAATCGAGACTCCATAAGGCATTGAAAATCATGCGCAAAAAACTAGAACAAAATCAAAATTTATGGTTGAAGGGAGAGAATCAATTTGGAACGCATTGAAAAGAAATTGAAAAAAGAGATGAACACAGACCATAACATAAAGTATCCTGACTTTGAACAAATGTGGAACAGTATCCAGCAGGATGAACTAAAAATGGTAGATGAACCGATCGAAGTTCTACCTCGAAAAAGAAAGAGATTTGTTTTGGTTGCAGGATTAGCCGTCGCTCTAATGGCTACACCTGTCTACGCAGCACTGAATTATGATTGGTCAACTATTCTTTCTTATAGAGCTGGTATTCAGTCTGCATTAGATCAAGGCTTAGGGCAGACGATTGAACAATCTGTTACGAAGGATGGGTTTACGCTAACTGTACATACGGCGTTTATCGATGATAACAGAACCTTTCTTTTGTATAGTCTGAAACCTGATGCCTCTTGGGATGGAGAGGATATAGGCTTTGAACATACCAGGCTGAAAGATTCAAAGGGTAACTTTATTGAAGGGAATTATACACATTCTTGGAATGAGGAGCTTGGTACCTTTCAGGGTTATTTTGAAACGGATTGGGTTGCTGAAGGACAGACGACAGATGTGGAGCTTATGATGGAGAATATTCAATTCATCAGCGATAAGAAATATTCTATCGACTATAATCCAAATGACTTAACTACGCAAGTGTTCCCTATTCAAAAGGATGGAGTTGACACGGTGTCTATTCAATCTTTTGCACAAGATGAGGGTAAAAGATTGCTTAAAACGGCAGTTACACTTACAGATTTAAAAGTCCGAAATACAGGGATATTCATTGAGGCGATTAATAATACGAATCATTCAATTGAAACAGGGAAAAGATCTTTCATGGGAAAACAGGGAGCAAAAGGAGAATATTTTAGTCAGCAACTATTCGAGTCTGAAGCCTTACAAGAAGAGGGAACTAAATTCGAAATTTCTTATAATCGCATACTAGAAACAAAAGAAAGCACTTGGAATATGCAACTAAATCTCTCTAAAAAACAACTGGAAAATACGTCATTTAAGAAAGTACTAGATATTCCAATTGACAATGTGCCTGGTGGAACTAAAATTCATGAAATGACGGTTACACCGACCCAAGTTCGATTGATTCTTACTCAAGAAAAATACGAAACTTTCCCTTATATGGATTATCAACTGGATGTAGGTGGAACTTTATTGACTGGGTATATTTCGGGTGAGGATGGAAATCCTAATGAAACAGAGCTACGCTTTGAAATAACTGGACTAAATGCAGCTTCTTTGGAAAATCAGTCTTTAACTTTCGTTGCTAAGAACCGTGTTGAAGGTTTATACGGAGACGACAATTCAATTCAATTAACAAACATATCAGCAAAGCCTCAAAGTGTAACATCTAATATAGCAGGGTACCCAATTTCATGGACTTATTATATAAAGGACAATAACCTTTATGTCGAATCATTAAGCCCGGATCCAGGATTTGCTGGAGTCAATCAAACCTATTATTTAGAGGGTAAAGAAAAAATCTATGGGACACCTGAATTTATGGGCATTCTTGAAAATAATAAAAGAATGGATGTTTATGAGAATTTTGATAAGAAGGAGCTAGAAATTCTAATTTATAAATATTTAACTAACAAGCCAAATGATGAGCTACGTATACCCCTTACATTTGGAAAATAACTAAATTAGTAATCCCATCTATTTGACTTTTACTATTCAAATAGATGGGATTTTTGCTATAAAGATTAAAGAGCTTTACATAAAAAGAAATGTATCATATAGTTTAGTTAACTTAAATAAATTAATTATTACAGGAGAAGATACATGTCCTCTAACGAAAAAACACAAAAATCTTTTGCTTATAAGCTTGGATTAGGTATTATTATCTTTTCACTTTCTTTATGGTTAATCCCAATTATTACACCTTTCACACCGATACCTACAAAAGTAAAGGCAGGAATTATACCAGGAAGTATTATTTTGGCTGAAATCTTATTTTGGCTTGGTGCTTTACTTGTTGGAAAAGAAGTAGCCAACAAATTTAAAAGCTATCTAAATCCTAAAAAATGGCGAGAAAAAGGTGACACTCAAAAAAATGAAGAATAACCAGGTAGCGGAGCAAATAAATCAAACTATTGAAGATATTTGGATCATGCTTGAGAAAATGGAAAGAGCTTATACTAATTTCTCCTTAAATAATCAGCAATATGTTCTTTTAACATTAGTGATGCGTCATCCGTCCTGCTCACCTTCAGAACTAGCAGATAAAATGGCTATTACAAAAAGTGCAGTGAGTCAGCAATTAACCAAGCTTGAACAGGATGGCTATATAGTAAAAAGGCAACATGAGGAGGATAAGCGTGCCTTTTCTGTTGAATTGGGTGAGAAGGGTCTATTATATAAACAGAAAGTTGATGCCTTTAATCAACAGATTACAGAAAAGTACCAGGCTAACTTAACAACTGAAGAGTTAGCTGAAATGTTAGCTACTCTAGAAAAAATGAAAAAAATACTGTATGAATTTTAGAAAAAGTTTGACATTTTATCGGGTGTGTCTTATAGTAACCCTTAATATAAAAGGGGGAATAAACATGGTCATTACTCTTGTCCAATCATTCACAATAAAACATCATCATAATCACTAGTCTTGCTATCTTTATTAAATTATTAATATTGAATAGGAAGACTATTTCTCATGTAATCGTATAAATAAAGCTGATTTGAAGCTTTATCGTTATACGGTTTTTTTATTGCTTTAAAAATGAGGAGGAAATGATGATGAAAAAAATGGACTACCAAAATGTTCGAGGAACACAAGATTACTTATCAGAGCAGGAGGCTACTCGTCGTGTGATACGACGTACGTTAGAAGATACATTTATAGCCTATGGCTGCAGGCCGTTAGAAACACCTATTCTTAACTATACAGAGCTGATGGCTTCTAAATATGCTGGTGGTGCTGAGATTTTACAGGAGATGTATACATTAACAGATCGAGGTGAGCGAGATTTAGCGTTACGCTATGATTTAACGATTCCATTTGCAAAAGTTGTAGCGATGAATCCAGCGATTACTATGCCGTTTAAACGATATGAGATTGGCAAAGTGTTTCGAGATGGCCCGATTAAGGCAGGTCGTTTTCGTGAATTTACACAATGTGATGTTGATATTGTTGGAGTAGAGTCACAGGCTGCTGAGGCGGAGCTAATGATGATGGCGATAGATGCCTTTGACCAACTTAAATTGAAAATTAATCTCCAATTTAATAATCGCAAGCTTTTAGTCGGTCTGCTGCAATTATTTGAGGTTGAACAGGATCAAATGAATCGAGTTATTTTAACGTTAGATAAGATTGAAAAAATAGAAGAGAAAACAATGCTCGTAGAATTAAAGGCATTGGGGTTATCAGATAAGAGTATTCATAAAATAAAGCACTTTTTAGATAAACGTCCTCAAATAAGTATGGAGTATTTTGAAGGATTCGAGACCGAGAATGTTTTTTTACAACAAGGTTTACAGGAATTAATGGAACTAACTTCTTATTTAGAGGCACTTGGAATAAGTGAGCAATGTATTTTCAATCCATTTTTAGCGAGAGGACTTGAAATTTACACAGGATCAATTTATGAAATTTTTTTAGCAGATGGAACAATCCGCTCAAGTATTGGTAGTGGAGGGCGCTATGACAATGCAATTGGTGGCCTTTTAGAGGCAAATCAAACCTATGCTACTGTTGGTATTTCATTTGGTTTAGATGTCATCTATACAGCATTGGAGCTTTCGGGAAAAATAGAGCAAAACGCTCCTAGCGTGGATATTTATATTATTCCTCTGGGAACAGAAAAAGAGGCACTAAAGCTAGCAACTGCATTACGGCGAGAAAAATATAAAATAGAAGTTGAGCTAAGTGGGAAAAAAGTGAAAAAGGCGATGGAAAAAGCCAATCGTGAAAACACGCCAAAGGTTATTGTATTAGGAGATAACGAGGTCAATCAAAATATGTATAAAATAAAAGATATGAAAAGCGGTGAGGAAGAAATCGTTGCGTTTATCTTTTCAACACCATAGCATGGAAAAAACGGCTGATCCCACTCTATTAGAGGATTTGAGCCGTTTTTTTGGTTATTTTTCCGATTTAAAAACCAGTTTCCATATCAAAATGTTGATTAAGAAAAGCACAATGAAATATATAGTAGCACCGTATGTTATCTGAGCTATCAAATAGTTCAGCCCTACAAGTAAACCTAAAGGAAGCAATAATAAAAGAATCTTCCAGCCTTGTGCATCGTTAACTTCATCATAGGGCTTGGTAAAGGGTAATTTGTTTGTCATCATGACGAAACAAAGGATGGTATATAACCAGCTTGTGACCAAAACAACTAGTAAATCAGGGATAATTCGAATACCATAAATATAGCTAAAGACTATACTTAGTACTAAAAATAACGGAGTATACAATTTAATTAAAAATGCCTTTAAGCTACCTTTTTGTAAATCTGTATAATCTTTAAGCGGTAGCATTTTATAAATCCATGCGGCCTTATATTTAGCAGAGTGACCAAGCATAAGGACAGCGGATGGTATAATCATCATACTAAAATAGATATTTAAATAGCTCATACTACTAGCATAATCGACTTCTTCCCCTCGGCTAAAAGTAAACATAAAAATAAAGGGAATAATAAATGAAAAGCCTAAAGATGGGTAGACCTTTAGCTTAAACTCTCGCTCTTGCTTCATCATCAGAGCTGCGAAGCGATAGAAAGCTCGTTCCTCGTGTGTTCTACACACAATGGTTAATAAAAACGACTTTAGTCGATTGTTCTTTTCCTTTTTAGACTTACTTGTACTTAGCAGTTTTTGGAGATTGCGTTCAAAGGTTGGTATGAGTTTAATATAGATCCAAATCGAAATAATAGGTACAATCACTGCTAAGATGGTATAAATGACTGTCAATAAGGATGTGTCACCATGCAGTATGAGTTCATAAGGGGCAGCGAACCACATCGGTATTAAGAAGAGGTTCCACCAATGAAACGATACTACCATATCTAAATTGACGAATTCAAAGGATCGAATAAGAACTTGGTAGCCAATCATCAGCATTAGAGATAAAGCGATTTGTACATAATTAATCATATCCTTCAGCTTTTCACCATCGAAGAAGCGTAAAATGGCAATATATAAAATGGCTGTGATGGCAACTATAAATAAATTCATTAATAGAATCTCTAGACCTGTTAAAATAAAAAATACAATTCCTTGAGTAAAAAGGCTGACTATTAGAGGGATGGCTGTTAGGGCCAATGTTAAATAAGATAAATAAATAAAAATATGCATAAATTTTGCTGCATTAATTGTTTTAGCTGAAATAGGCTTAGTTGAAAGTATGCTTTTATCTCGTATATCTAAAAGCACAGAAGAAAAGTCAGAAATCAATGAAGTCATAATCAAAAAGATGATCATTGCAAAGGCAATACTCATCTGAAATAGAAAATTTTGACCAAATCCCATAAGCGGGATAAGTATAAGCCCGAATAACATATAAATCCATAGAGACTTAATGTAGCCGTACTTTTGATTGTCTTTCTTTTTGTTTTGATTAAATAGGGTAGGTACTTTCCGTTCATCCATCGTTAATTTTATATGGAGGATTTTTCTCATCATGTCATAATCAATGCCCATTTTTATAAAAAGCCATCGGAATTTATCAAGCAATCGTAGCGTTTTGAAATCTGTCATAATTGTCCACCACGAACGACGGACACAAATTTTTCTCCGATTTCCTGATGTTCATGAAATCCTGTTAACTGGTTAAAAATCCTTTCTAAAGTTCCTTCGGTATTATCTGCTTGTAATTGGGCAAATGTTCCATCCGCTGCGATTTTTCCATCATACAGCAGAATGATACGGCTACTGATTTTTTCAACGACATCCATAATGTGGGATGAGTAAAATATAGTCTTTCCGTTAGCAGCTAGTTGCGTTAAGATTTCTTTAAAAATCATGACACTGTTTGCGTCTAGGCCATTGATCGGTTCATCTAAAAATAGCAGGTCTGGATTATGTATTAGGCTTGCAATAATTAGTAGTTTTTGACGCATGCCTTTAGAATAAGAGGAAATTCTAGAATGGTACGCTTCACCAACTCCAAACAGTTCCATTAGTGATTTGGATTTGTCAGCCGCCTCCTCTAGCTCTAATCCATATAGCTGGCCGATGAAGGTTAAATACTCATAGCCTGTTAAGTTATCATAAACATCAGCGATTTCAGGAACGTAACCAATTCGCCGTTTATAATCAATTTGATCTTGCCTTATGCTTTTCCCAAAGAGCTTAATTTCGCCGCCATAATCACCTTCTAGCCCTAGAATAAGTTTTACAGTTGTACTTTTACCCGCGCCATTGGGGCCGATATAACCAATGATTTCACCTCTAGCTGCATGAAGGTCAATTCCTTTCAAGATTTCCTTGTTTCCATAACTCTTCGTTAAATTCGTAATTGTTAAAATCTCTTCCATTCTATAGCCCCTTTCAGTTATTTAGAAAAATTAACCATAATTACACTATATCATATTAAAAGAGAGGATATTCCTTTAGTTTAAATGAAACCAGTTCTATCAAAAATAGAGAGATCTTCTTATATAAAAAAATTTGAAAAACGAAATACATTTATTATTTTAAGGTAAATACGCTTTATTTATAGTCGGCTTATTTCAAAAAGTGAGGTGAATGTTACATGAAAAAAATTGAATTGGTATTGTCTGACTATGATCCAAATTGGGAAGAACAATTTTTAGATGAAAAAAGAAGTATACAAGAAGCTATTGGCCCTGCAATAGTTTTTTAGAAAAGGGCTGTGGGGCAAAGGAACATGTCATTTACATATAAGTGAATATAACAGTAGTGAATGGATTGACAAATGCCTGTTCCGAGATTATCTTCGATTAAATGCTCAAACGGCACATGAATATGAGACTTTGAAGGAACAGCATGCCTATCATTTTTAATATAATCGCCCAACATATACGCTGAAAAAAGAGCCTTTCATTCAAAAGGTGATTACTCAAGCTATAAATGAAGGCTATGAAAAATAGTAAAAAAGCCATTCTAAAAAAAATATTGAATGGCTTTCTTCTATATAATAGTCTATCTAGCAAGTTCAACAACTGTATCATAAAAAATATTAGTTGCTACAATAATATCCTCATCTGAACTGTATTCTAAGGGGTTGTGACTAATACCATCCTTTGAACGGACGAATAGCATTCCAATCGGTGCAATTTCAGCTATATTCATTGCATCATGCCCAGCACCGCTTATGAGAGAATAAGGTCGTATACCTTGCTTTTCAATACTTGTAGTGAGTTGCTGTTGTAGCATGGCATCCGTTTTTGCTGGTTTAATTCGCTGCAATACTTTTGAAGTCAATGTAACATGTCTTCGTTCAGCAATTTGTTGAAGTTGTTGCATAATTTCTTGTTCTAATGCACTTACTTTATTTTCGTCAATATCACGAAGATCAATCGAGAACGTGACTTTACCTGGTATAACGTTTGTCCCATTTGGAGAGACCGTTAGCTTACCAACCGTTGCAACGGAATCTGTTGTATTGTTTAATAGTTGCTCAATAGCTAAAATCATTTCGCTTGCTGCAGTTAGAGCATCCTGACGAATGGGCATAGGTGTGGCACCAGCATGTTCACTAACCCCTGTTACGGTTACCTCTAACCATAAAGGGGCAGCAATACCTGTGACTACACCGACTGGTAGGTCTTCATTTTCTAATACTTTTCCTTGCTCGATATGCATTTCTAAATAAGCTTTTATGTCATTACGATGCACTTGTGTTAAAGGATAAGGTGATAAATGGAAATCCCTCATGGCTTTTTCAATAGCAATGCCAGCTTCATCTGTATGCTGTAATTGCTCCTCTGTTAAAAGACCAGCCATTGCACTACTGCCAAGGAGCCCAAAGCCAAATCTCGTTCCTTCCTCATCCTTAAAAGCGACAACTTGAATTTTTTTAGAGGGTATCAACTGTTGCTCATGCATAGTATGTACCACTTCAATAGCTGCTAGCACCCCTAATGCTCCATCATATTTGCCACCCTCTGGTACTGTATCGATGTGAGAACCTAGCATAATGGTTTCATTTCCTTCACCATATGTACCAATAAGGTTTCCAACTGCGTCGATTGTGACATTCATACCTGCTTGTTCCATATAAGTTGTGACTAACTCAATGGCCAGCTTTTCTTCTAGTGTGAACGAGAAGCGGTTAATGCCACCTGTCTTTTCATTACGACCAATTTGACTTAAGTCTTGAAGATGCTGTACGAGCCTAACTCCGTTAATCATGACATCACTCTTTCATTTGGAATTGGAAGTGGCACTGTCCTTCACGTAAAACAAATTGATCATGTACCACCTCTAGGCTTTTATTGTACCCTTTAGCAATAGAAGGGTCGATGACTTTACAATACAGAATGCCATATTTACCCATATTATCATCTGCCCATTGTTGACCTAATGGGCAATGAGTAAACGTTTGTTCAACCTCATTTTCTTTATAAACGGTTTCGATTTCAAACAAATCACTACGACCCATATCATAGTTAGTTAAATAATGCTCCACGGAATTTTCTAGGCCGTTTGTGCGAGCACGTTGAGCAATACCTTGGCCCCGCTTATGGCCAAAACGTTCTACTGCCCGCATAATCACTTGTTCACCAGCTTCTCCATATTCGTCTACCACTGGCTTGGCAATCTGTGCAAACATTTTAGAAAATCGAGCAAACGGTGTTAAATCAGCAAATTTCTCTTCACCTACAACGATTTGAGGTAAGTATTCAAAGAAAGTATGATTTTCACCTTCTGCTGTTGCTTTTTTCGCCATGGCTTCAGCATCCTTTAAACCAAACGCCTCTAAACCTTTTTGTACTAATCTCCGACCATGCTCTCCATACTGCTCTGTAATGGAGAGATGTAATTCTGTAAACATTTTTGCAGTAATTATGTCCATAGATAAAGCCTTCATCATTAATTTTTCCTCTGCCATTTTATGAGCCCCCTCATTACAAATCATATTGATTTACTTGGATTTTATTTTTATTATAGAGGTGGCTAGTAATTTAAATCAAATGAATATTTACACAATCCAATATGAAAAAAAATCATAAAAGGAGCAGAATAGCATGGCTACATTAGCACAATATATTGCTTTCCATACACTTATCGATACAGGGAATTTTACAGAAACAGGCTTAAAGCTCAATCTCACACAGTCTTCAATCAGTCATACGATTAGTAATTTAGAGGCAGAACTAGGGCTTTCTCTAATTATTCGAAACCGCAATCATATTGTTTTAACGAGTGAGGGGAGAATTGTTTACGAACATATCTCAAAAATATTGCAGCAACAACAGCAGCTTGAAACCTCTGTAGCAAATTTAAAAAATCTCATTGGGGGGACGTTATCGGTTGGTATTCTACCAAGTGTTTCCTTGGTGTTATTACCAAAGGTTTTAGCGTATTTCGAACAACATCATCCAGACCTACAAATACGTTTGATGGAGGGAGATTATGATCAAATCGAAGAATGGCTTCATAATGGCGTTGTCGATATCGGTTTTTTAGTGCAACCAAATTCTAAATATCTTGTATTCGATGCGATTTTTAATGATGAGCTTGTTTGCATTATGGCACAGGAGCATCCATTGGCGAAGGAAGAGATGCTCTCTCTAGAGCAATTGCAGGATGAACGCTGGATTATGCCTAAACGTACGATTGATCGAGATGTATCAAAGATTTTAGCTAAACATAAAATCCATCCCAATGTAGTCTATGAACTATCAGTAGACCAAGTCATTTTGACAATGGTCAATGAAAATTTAGGCATTTCTGTTGTGCCCAACTCCCTTTTACTACATGCACCAAGTAACCTGATTAGAAAAAAATTTTATCAAGCTTATATTAGACAGGTTGGAATTGCACATAAACACAGTATTCATCTTTCTCCAGGAGCTTTGAAGTTTGTAGAAATATCGAAATACTTTGCCTCCTTTTTACAAAATTAGTTATTGACAATTAAAAAAACCCGAACTATTATCTGATAAAACCAATTGGGATTGTTTTGATTAATCAGATGGAGGACTTTGGGTATATGCATACAATTGTTTATGTTGAAATATTTGTCTATTTACTCGCTATGCTAGGAGTAGGGATTTACTTCAGTAAAAAAGATTTATCACATAATGATTACTTTCTAGGGGGAAATAAACTACCGGGCTGGGCGTTAGCCTTTTCAGAGCGTGCAACGGGTGAATCCGCCTATATGTTTTTAGGGGCAATTGGCTTTATTTATGTGGCTGGGTTGTCTGGCATTTGGATTTTATCTGGCATGCTTTTAGGCGTTGTTGTGTCATGGCTATTTTTATCAAAGCGCTTTATGACAGAGCAACAAAAATATAAGGTGAATAGCCTAACAGATTATATTGCTGTTAAATTTCCAAAGCACGCAGATATAATTCGTTGGTTAGCTTCTGCAGTATTGGTGTTATTCTTTGTTTGCTATTTAGCAGCTCAATTTTCCGGGATGGGTAAAACGATTTATTCATTTTCAGGACTCAACATCACATGGGGAACAATTATTATTGGAGCAATAATAATTGCCTATTCATGTATGGGAGGATTTATGTCCGTAGTTTGGACAGATACAATCCAAAGTTTTTTAATGCTGATCTCGTTCGTCATTGTACCAATTGCAGCTTATATGGAAATTCAACATCAAGGTTTAAGCATTTCAACAGAGCTTGCACAAATGGGCAATGGTGCGGATAGTTGGGTTGGAGGCTTAAATGGACTTGCCTTAGGGGCGATGTTATTTACAAATCTATCATGGTTCTTTGGCTGGCTTGGGGGGCAACCTCAATTGAGCTCTCGCTTTATGGCTATTACGACTGAAAAAGAGCGAATTACTGGCCGTAATATGGCGATTATTTGGACATTAATTGTCTATGTGGGTGCCTTTTTATCTGCCATTTTCGCGTCCACTTTGTATAAGCAAGGTTCTATTGAAGATCCTGAAATGATATTGCCGCATATGGTATTTGAAATTTTACCACCTTGGGTTGCAGGAATTATTGTGGCTGGTATTTTAGCAGCTATTATGTCAACGGCTTCGTCTCAATTGTTAGTCATCACAACATCGATAAGTGAGGACATAATTCATAAAACTTTACGTTGGAATATTTCTAGCAAAAAATTGGTTCACCTTTCACGTCTAGTGGCTGTTATTAGTGGGATTGTGGGTATTATCATTTCACTCAAATCAGGTTCTGTGATTTATAGCTTAGTATCCTTTGCATGGGCAGGGATTGGCAATACATTTTCGGTTGTGATCCTTTTAATCTTTTTCTGGAAACGTGTTTCAGGCATTGGGGTCATTGCTACAATTATTGTCGGTTTTATTAGTGCGATTGTATGGTCCCTGTCACCTATGGAGGCCGTTGTGTCAGCCAAGGCAGCGACATTCTTTATTTGCTTAATTGTTGGAGTTGTGCTGTCTTTAGTATGTCCTGATAAAAAGGAAAACGATCTGAATGATATTTTAAAATAATAATAAAACTCCTCTTTTGCTGATATATTTCTCAAAAGGGGAGTTTTCTTTTTATGCTTATGACCATATTGAAATATGATAGAAAGAAGAGCAACCACTCTAACAGGAAATTACATAATGTGTGGACCTTTTTGGTTAACAGGGTTTATGCAAAAATGAAGCAAGGGGGTTAGGAAGTGTTTAGTGATTTTAAGCTTATGGATGAACGACCAGTTTATGTACAATTGAAGGATTATGTTCAAGACATGATTGTCAAGGGGCATCTGTTGGAACATCAAAAACTTCCATCTACCCGTGAACTTAGTAAGTTATTAGCAATCAGTAGAAACACGGTGCTGAACGCATATGCCGAATTAGAGCTAGATGGCATCATCTATGCATTGAAAGGAAAAGGGCATTTTATCGGAAAGGTTACTACAATGAAAACTTCTTCTGTTGAAATAGATTGGAAACAAAGGCTGAGTGAAACAACTTTATTAGCTGATGAAATTGATTTAATACGACAAGATATACACTGGAAAAAAGGTATGATTTCATTTACTAGTATAGCTCCAGAAGAAAAGCTTTTTGATGTGGAAAATTTCAAAAGGGCATTTCTCACAAGGATGTCCATTGAAGGAGATATTGTCTTGAACTATGGCTATGCCAAGGGGTATAAGCCCTTAATTGACCATCTTCTTAGCTATATGGAGATGAAAGGTGTGGACATTTCGAATAAGGATATATTAATTACAAATGGTTTTACAGAAGGTCTAGATATTTTATTGTCCTCTTTAGCTAAAAAATCAGGGCGTGTACTATGTGAAAATCCTACACATCATGCAGCATTGAAGCTTTTCCGTTTGCATGGGTTAGACATACATGGCATCGATATGCAAGATGACGGGATTGACATGGAACAGGTGGAAGAAACGTTAGCAGATCAGGATTTTGATTTTGCCTATCTTATCCCGTCCTATCATAATCCAACAGGAATTGTCACTTCCTCCGAAAAAAGGAGTGCTATTTTTCAGCTTTTCTCCAAATATCAAATACCCATTGTAGAAGATGGTTTTAATGAGGAGTTAAGGTATTCAAGTTCGCATTTGGCACCACTAATCGCTTTTAGTGGTACAGGTAATAACATTGTCTATATTGGTAGCTTTTCTAAAATTCTTTTCCCTGGCTTACGTGTTGGCTGGATTTTAGCAGATAAGGAGTTAATTGATAGCTTGGAAAGTATGAAAAGAGCTCGAACAATTCATACATCAACCCTGGATCAGGCAGTGTTATATCAATATTTACAGGATGGTTACTTTGAAAAATATTTAAAGAAAGCAAGATTTGTTTACAAGAAAAAATATGAGCTTGCCCGTCAAGCCTGTATGCAATATCTTCCCTTTAGCAGGATAACAGGGGATGGGGGACTTCACCTTTTTATAGAACTAAAAGAGGATGTAGATGCACGTTTGTTGCTTGAGAAGTGCTATGACAAGGGCGTGGTATTTTATCCAGGCGATGTATTTTATACAAATGGGAGAGGTAGTAATACATTTCGTTTAGGTTTTTCTAGGTTAGCAGATGACGATATTATTCGAGGTATTCAAATCATTGGTGATACATTGACAAACGTTATGAGGAGTTGAAAAAATGAAGGTTGGCGTAATTATGGGTGGTACTTCCTCTGAAAAGCAGGTTTCCATCATGACAGGTAAGGAAATGGTCGCTCAATTAGATAAGCAAAAATACGAAGTTGTGGCCATCACATTAGATGACAACAAAGAGGTAATTGACAAGGTGGGTGATATTGATGTGGCTTTGTTAGCACTTCACGGTAAGTTTGGGGAAGATGGTACGATTCAGGGGGTACTAGAAACGTTAGGTATTCCTTATACAGGAAGCGGTCTTCTAGCAAGTAGTTTGTGCATGGATAAAAATATGGCTAAAAAAATCCTTCGCTATGAAGGTGTCGCAACTCCAGATTGGGTGCATCTCATAAAGGGAGAGGAGTTGCCCTTACAGGATATAGAGCTTATGGGTTATCCACTTGTAGTTAAGCCAAATGCTGGTGGTTCTAGTGTGGGTGTTCAAATTGTCCATGATCGGAGTGACTTATTGGCTGCGATTACAGAGGTATTTAAGTGGGATAACGAAATCATTATTGAGCAGTATTTGATTGGTGACGAAATTACATGTCCAATACTCAATGAACAGCTATTGCCAGTCCTGTCAATCAAACATACAGCAGTATTTTTTGACTATCAGGCAAAATATGATGATGCTTCTACAGTAGAGGAACCTGTGGAACTACCACTTGCAATTCATGACCGAGTGGCAAAGGCTGCGATGATTAGTTACAAGGCTTTAAGATGCAGTGTCTATGCAAGAGTAGATATGTTAATTAAGGATGGCGTTCCTTATGTGTTAGAGGTTAATACATTGCCTGGCATGACGCAAAATAGCCTCCTACCAAAAAGTGCCCTTGCTGCGGGGATCAGCTATTCAGCACTATTAGACAGCATTATCGAAAGCTCTTTACAGATGGATAGAAATAGGTAAATAGAAAAACAAAACCGCCGATAGAATTTGTGAAAGGTGAAAATGGATATCCGTTGCAAGCTACTTCTAATGAGTCATTAGATCGTTACTGTTAGGATGAAAGATAAGGAAAAGACACTTTTGCACATATGGTTGATTGGAATGGAGCCAGCGTCACTCCTACGGGATTAAGCGACTCATCGGACGTCCCTTGGAAAGAACGCTGGCGGAACGGAAATCCCCCCTCGCTTTGCCAAAAGATCTTTTTTCTGCTAGTGACATGAATATTTTTTCAACAACATAAAACACCTTTTGTTGTTACCTACAAAAGGTGTTTTGACTGTTTTATGATTTTGCTAATTCAATAAAGCCTTCTCCGAAAACGTCCCTTACATCATGAATGGCAATAAAGGCGTCCTTGTCTACTTCTTTGACAATTTTTTTAAGCTTTACAACTTCTTGTTTACTAATAACAATATACAGGATTTCCTTTTGTTCCTTTGTATAATAACCATGACCTGATAGAACAGTTACCCCACGATTCATATAAGCAGTTACCTGTCCAGCAATGTCTTCAGGTTTTTTAGAGATAATGGTAACTGCCTTTTTAGGGTTAACCCCTTCAATAACAAACTCCATTACCTTTGTACCAACATACAGCATAACAATTGTTAGCATTAATGCCTCCGCACCAATGATAAAATAAGATGAAAATGCAACAATTAAATCGAAGAATAAAAGTCCATAGCTAATACTCCATCCAAGATATTTGTTAGTGATTCTCGCTAAAATTGTAGAACCTGCTGTTGTACCACCAACTCTGATAATCAAGCCAATACCGACTCCTGCAAATACGCCACCAAAAATTGTATTGACGATAATCTCATCTGAAGAAATAGACCACGTTTCTGTTAAATGTAAAAATAAAGAGTGGAATGAGACCGCAATGATTGTATAAATTGTTGTTTGTCTATTTAAAAATTTATAACCAACGATAAGTAAAGCTGCATTCATAGCAAAGCTGACAATACTTGGCGACCATCCGAACAGATAATAAGCAATAATCGTTAAGCCTGTTACGCCACCTTCACCTAAATCATTTGGAATAACAAATAAGTTAACTGCTAGGGCAAAAAGCAGTGATCCCAGCATAATCATTAAAATATCGATAACGTATTTCTTCATTCACATAACACCACCAAATCAAATTTTATTTTTTCTTAAATTCCATACTATATCAGGTTTTCACCAAATGATATACTTTTTGGAATGTTCATTTGTGATATATCGACAGTAATAAGTGTGTCTTTAGAGAGAACTTTGGAAACTTGACATATTATAGCCAGAATTTATAATAGTTGTAACACCGCTAGGAGGGTTATTAAAAAATGACACATGCTATGAGACTACGTTTCCCAATATTGAACCAATAACTGAATAGGGCCAAACTCTATTTTGTGACACCAGAGTAAATGGGATAGTCTGTCCTTTTTTAATCATCTTCATAATCATGAGAAAAAGAGACGCTTGTCTTACAATAAATCTCTTTTACTTTACCTCACAGGCAAATTGTCTGTGTTTTTTTATTGAATGTAGGGAGGAAAGTGAAATGTATAGTCTATTATTCTTTTGATACGAGCTTTGATTAAAAGCTCGTATCGATACCATCGCTATCGATACGGAATGATCAATTTCGGGAGGTAGCAATATGGAAAAGGTTTGCTTTGAGTTAGAAAATGTAGTCGTTACTTATTTAGATAAAGAACTTTTAAATATTGAAAAATTAGCTGTGCATCAATTTGATCGGATAGGTATCGTTGGCAAAAATGGTGCAGGTAAAAGTACGTTGATGAAGTTACTTGCTGGCAAGCTACAACCGGTAAGTGGGAAATTGAAAAGTCATGTGCATTTCGGATATTTTGAACAGATGGAGGCACCAACGTTAATAGAGGCAGATCCACAGTTATTAGGGAAATTAGCAGTACCTACTTATTCTGAAGGGTTAAGTGGTGGAGAGCAAACAAGATTAAAGCTAGCTCAATTATTTACTTCTTATGAGGAAGCTTTGCTTATTGATGAGCCGACAACACATTTGGATCAACTCGGAATCTCCTTTTTATTAGATGAATTACGTTATTATTATGGGGCACTCGTGCTCATCAGCCATGATCGTGCTGTACTAGATGAGCTGGTTACAACGATATGGGAGGTAGATGGTGGTAAGGTAACGATTTACTCAGGCAATTACAGCGATTATGTCATGCAAAAGCAATTAGAGCAAGATCAACAAAATCAGGCTCATGACCAATATTTGAAAGAAAAGAACCGACTTGAAAAAGCTGTAGATGAAAAAATGAAAAAAGCTGAAAAAATTGCTCAGGCAGGCAATATGTCTAAAAGAGAGGCTAACGCTAAACCTAATCGTATGTTTATGACAAAGTCCAAAGGCACAAGTCAAAAAGCCGTACAGCGTGCAGCAAAAGCTATTGAACATCGGATAGGGAAGCTTCAAAAAGTAGAAGCGGTGCAGGAAGAAAGAAAAATTGTTTTTCAGCAATCAAAAGCATTGGCATTGCATAATAAGTATCCCATTATGGCAGATCGATTCACTTTATATGCTCAAGATAAGGTGCTATTACACGAGGTCAGTTTCCAAATCCCGTTAGGTAAAAAAATTGCGCTTACGGGTAACAATGGTAGTGGTAAAAGTACATTACTAAAACATATAGCCAATAATGGTGAGGGAATAACTATTTCTCCAAAGGCTAAAATAGGTTATTTTCATCAGATGAGCTACCAATTTGCTGGTGAGGAAACAGTGCTACAATTTTTAAAGAATCGCTCTGAATATGATGAAAGTTTATTACGAAGCGTACTTCATTCCATGCAGTTTGCTGGCACTGATTTACAAAAGAAAATTACCACACTTAGTGGTGGTGAGGCCATACGCCTTCAGCTTTGTCAGCTATTTTTAGGAAATTATAATATTTTGCTGTTGGATGAACCAACTAATTTCTTAGATATTCAAGCACTCGAAGCCCTTGAGCAATTTATAGCTGCTTATGAGGGAACAATAATCTTTGTCACACATGATAAAAATTTTATCGACAATGTAGCAGATATTCAGTTTACTGTTCATAATAAAAAAATACTTTAAGTGAAAAGGTGCGATTCCATTAGGAGAATTGCACCTTTTTTAGTGAATTTTTATTAGAAAGGAAGGTTAATGGAAAATTTCGGCGAAGGTGTAGATAGACAATATGAAAAAGGATGATGAACGATGATAAATACGGATGTGACGACGAAACTAAAAATCAATCAGCCAGCCTATAAAGTATTTGAAGCCATTATTTCCCCTACTGAAATCGGTCATTATTGGTTTTCTAGCAGTTCTGAAAGATGGGCAGAAGGTAAAAGGATCACGCTTAATTATGAGGAGTATGGTGCAGAAGGTGTGATCACTGTGCTTGAAATGGAGATGAATAAAAAAATTGTGTTTGTTTGGGGAGAAGAGCATGGTGAAGTGACAATGGTTACCATCACTTTTGAAGAATCACAAAGTGAAACAATTATTACTGTTGTAGAATCTGGGTTAAATGCACATGACCCAGAAATTGTGACAAAAATGATGGGCCAAAAAGAGGGTTGGGTCTATACATTAACGTGCCTCAAAGGATATTTAGAAAATGGGGTTAGCAATTTACGAGCTTCTCTAGTTCATTAAGGAGGAGAGGTATGTCAACGATCGAAATAGCATTACGATTAAATAACCAGTCGTCTACAGTATTACAGCAATGGTTGTTAGAAGCAGCTGAGTGAGGGAGGGATGAATATGAAAAAGTTGTATTGGATGATTGGCGGTGTTTTGGTTTGTATAGGTTTTGTATGTAGCATTATTTTTTGGAAGTTTCAAAAAGAAATCAAGAAGAACGATCCTGAATATATCGTGCAATTTATCAAGGAACATAAAGAGGATAAAAATATTTCCGTAGCCATTCAATATAATCAACAACATTGGGTGGAGCTAAACACCAAGGAACAGCTACCGTTAGCAAGTACGGTTAAAATAATCGTAGCCATCGCCTATGCGCAACAAGCAGCTGATGGCCGTATTAATCCTAAAGAGCAAGTAAATCTAAAGGAGTTAGAGGCATTTTACATTCCTAAAACAGATGGTGGCGCACATAAAGCATGGTTGGCGCAGTTAAACCTTCAGGGTGCAGATAGTGTACCTTTAAGTGAAGTAGCAAATGGCATGATTGCCTATAGCTCCAATGCAAATACGGAATATTTAATGCATGTATTAGACTTTCAAATAATTAATGATGTGCTTACACAGTTAAATGTAGAGGATCATGAACCTTTGTATCCAATTGTAAGTGCACTTTATATTCCCATTCACTTGATGGAGGAAAAAAATTTAACGAAAAAAGCAACATTAACTGCTTTGCGAAAAATGGATATGGTTGAATATCGAGAGCGTGCATTGGCTATTCATTCGAATTGGATAGAACATCCTTTAACAATTGAGGAGAAAACAAAAGCTCAAAAAATGCTCAATATGGATTTTCAAAAGATATGGTCTGATCGTTTAATAAGGGCCACAACAAGTGATTACATCTCTATTTTAGAAAAATTGAATGGTAAAAATTTCTTTAGCGCAGAAGTACATAAATATTTAGATCCCGTGTTGGAGCAATTGATGCAGAATCCTAGAAATCAAGCATGGTTAAAACATGCAGGTCAAAAGGGAGGATCGACGGCATTTGTATTAACACTAGCAGCCTATGCGGAAGATAAAGATGGAAATCAAACAGAGATAGCCTTTTTCGCTAACAACTTAAATACAATGGAGCAGATTAAGCTCTCCAATAGTATGAATAGTTTTCAATTGAAATTTCTTACAGATGATAAATTTCGTAAGCGTTTGAAAGAGGAATTTTCCGAGTTGTGAGTTGCCCATAGATAAGGCAACTCATACTATTGACTACGCTCATCAATCAGTTTTTCAAGAAATTCTGAGAAAGAAGAGGCATATTCTTAGATCATGTCATTCATTAAGTCATAGCACATAACTGGAAATTCGCCGTGTTCATCTTTAGACGAACGATCAAAGAAGTACAATTCGTCAGAGTCTGGAATAAATAAATCCAATCTATTCGGAAATTGTTTACACCACTCCTCGTCAGCCAAGTTAAGACGATGTATATAGAGAATATCATGATCATTGATGTCTCTGTATGCTGGTGGACCGATTGAGAGAATAGATCCACCAGTCAGCTGCCCATTGCCATAATTTTTTAACCACCAGCAATAGGATGGTGGTAATTCAAATCCTAACTCTGCTTCACTTCTACAATCCATTCATGTTTAACAACGTGTCCAGAAAACCATTTAATTGCAGGAGTGCCTGCAAGTTTTTCTGTTAATCTAGCATACACTGTATCTACCTCCAGTCTATATATAAAGATTACTCAATTAAGTCACACTACATGTGAGTACCTTCTTTCATTCAACTGCATACTATAGCGTTATCATGTATGAGAGGATTGAGATAAATGTACCACCCTTATTACGGTAATTATCAATCGTATCATTACGGTTATCAACCTGTTTATTGGGCCTACCCAAATCAGGCAGAACGAGAGCCAAGAAGTAATGTCCAGAATGATTTTGGACCAACACCATTTGTTATCGACATTGAAGAGGCTACAAAGCGCAATAATAATTATCGTACAGCATTGTGGACAGGGTCAAACTTACAAGTAACGGTGATGAGTCTTAATGTCGGAGAAGATATTGGTTTAGAAGTACACCCACATGTGGACCAATTCATTTGTATTGAGGAGGGGCATGGATTAACTCAAATGGGGCCAACTAGAGATTATTTAAACTATCAGAGACATGTCGCAGAAGATACGGCTATTATGGTACCAGCAGGAACATGGCATAATATTACGAATACAGGGGATAAACCCCTAAAGCTTTACACGATTTATGCGCCACCAAATCATCCATTTGGGACTGTACATGTAACAAAGGCTGAAGCTCTTGCGGGTTATGGACAGCATGACTAGGGATCATAAAAGCGTGTTTTCATACAAAACATGCTTTTTTCTTGAATTATGATAGAATGTGTTTTAATTGCAGATAATAAAGGTCCTGAATGAAGGGTGATGAATGATGAAGTATTCAAAAGCAACAAACTATGCTTTACATACAATGGTGTTTTTAACACGCAATCCTAAAGGGAAATCAATGAGTGTAGAGTCTTTAGCAGAAATACAAAAATTATCTCCAACCTATCTATCGAAAATATTAACAAAGCTAGTGAAAGCAGGTTTAATTGAGTCGAATCCAGGTGTTAACGGTGGTTACCGCATTTCTAAGCGCTCCCAAGAAATTTCGTTTTTAGAGGTTATTTATGCGATTGAAGGACAAACCTCATTATTTAGTTGCTCTTCTGATCACGAAGATTCCTTCCATCATCAAGGCTGTCTCATTGAGCAAGTGATGGTAGATGCTGAGAATAATATGAAAGAAGAGCTTAGTAAGAAATTTATAATAGATATAGCTAATAAAATGGAATTAAAAGGATAGCAGCTGGAATAGGAACTAGGGTTTCGCCCCTAGCTCCTTATTATTTTAATTGCATGAGTGCGCCAAAATATTGCTGTGCTGTTGTGAAGCAGATAAATGCTAGTAGCTCACTAATCTCCGCTTCTGTTAAATATTCTTTTAATACAGCCGTGACATTGGGGGCGGTGTGCCCCTTAGCAGACAAGAATGCTTCTGCAAAACCTGTACATACTGCTGTTTTCTCATCATAGTGCTGAGGATTGGGCTTCCCTTTAGCCTGACAATACTGACAGCCATTTTTTTGAGCTAAAGTTTTTCGAACCTCTTCTTTTAATGAAGCGGATAGATGCCCGTCTTTTTCGAGTACCTCCCCCAACTGCTGCCAGTGCAGCTGAATTCCCTTGTTGTAGCCTAATAATTGTTGAAAGGGTGTTAAGCCCTTGTCATATAATTGAATAAGTGTCATTAATCATTCCTCCTTCTATTAATTAGTGTAAAATGTTCATAACGAAGTTAATATATCAATTCGAAGGGAAATATGATTGTTTTCCTTCAAAAAGAAGGGGTATTTACAAAATGGATTTCATTAACGAAATGATACTTAAAGAATTAAAAGAAGATAGTCGAATTTCTATGAGCGAGCTAGGAAGAAGGGTTCACTTATCTGCACCAGCAGTTCGTGAAAGAATAAGACAATTAGAGGAACAGAAGGTCATTAAGAGATATACGTTGGCTATTAATAAAAAAGCATTGGGTTATCCAATTGACGCTATTGTTGAAGCGACAATCAAAAATAACCGCTATGCAGACTTTAAAGAACATCTGAAAGTTTATACAAATATAGACTTCTGTTATCGCATTTCAGGTGAATCATGTTTTTTATTAAAGGGGCATTTTCAATCTTTTCCTGATGTAGAGCAGTTTATTGATGCATTACAACCATATGCGCATACAAAAACTAATTTTATTTTTTCAGATATATGTGAGGACGTATAGAAGATATGTATGGAAATCAAATTATTTGAAGAAGAAATTAATGATTTAGTTCATTTATTGACGCAAAATAAATGGTTGTATCACACCAATCCATACATAAAAGAAGAGGCTGTTCGCACCGCATATGCAGAGGGATACTATCAGAACAATCGTGAAACACATTGGATACTTGAAGATGGAGAAAAAGTTGGCGTTATCTTTATTCATGATATAGACGATACGATCCCCCTTTTTGATCTCCGTTTAGATGCAAATTATCGAGGCAAAGGATATGGTGTCAAAGCACTTCATTGGCTACAAGAATATCTGTTTGCCGAAAGAAAGAAAATTCGTATTGAAGGCTACACAAGAGTTGATAATATAGGAATGCGAAAATGCTTTAGTAAAGCTGGCTTTGTGAAGGAAGGGTATTGAAGAAATGCTTGGGAAAATGGCGATGGTACCGTGACAGATAGTATTGTCTATGGTGCCATTAAAGATGATTGGGTAGTAGGGAAGTCGAGACCAATAAAAATAGATGAAGTCCCATTTTAAAGTATTTGAGAGGAGTTATAGCATGGAAAAAGACGTATTAAATGCCTTAAGAAAATCATGGTCCATTCAATCAAGTTCTAAATGGAGTGTGGACAACCCTGCAAAAGGACAATGTGGCGTCACTTCATTAGTTGTGCAGGATATTCTTGGCGGAGAAATTAGGAAGACATTTCTTGAGGAAGGCTGGCACTTTTATAATATTATTTATGGAGAAAGAAAGGATTTCTCCGAGGAACAATTTCCATACCTAATCGACTACCAAGATATTGATTCAAATAGGGTAGAGGCTTTTCAAGATACTAATGATAGTCAATATCGTTATCTAAAAACACAAGTTTATCAGCTTTTAGGGAAGGCAGAGAATTAATTATCTCTGCCTTTTTAATTTTCAAAACAAAGTTGTTGACGTGTATAAAAATATCGTGTTATTATTATCTCGAATTCAAGATAAATAAATTCAAGATAAATGAATTCGAACCTTTAGCTTCGTCAGGAGGTATAATTATGGGGTTTTTTAATAAATTTTTTAATACAAAAAAAGAGGAGGAACAAACAATGGCAGAATTAAATATTGGTATTATTATTGGATCAACTCGTGAGGGGCGTGTAAGCCCTCAAGTAGCACAGTGGGTAAAGGAAATTGCAGATCAACGTGGAGATGCCAATTATACAGTGATTGATATTGCTGATTATAAATTACCATTATTAGGTGAGCCAGGACAGGATGCTTCAGGAGCACAAGGTTGGTCAGAAATTATTGCTAAACAAGATGGTTTTGTATTCATCGTACAAGAATACAATCACTCTATTACAGGAGCATTAAAAAATGCACTAGACTACTTACGTGTTGAATGGAATAACAAAGCAGCTGGAATCGTATCTTATGGTTCTGTTGGCGGTGCTCGTGCAGCAGAACATTTACGTGGGATTATGGGTGAGCTTTTAATCGCAGATGTGCGTGTTCATCCAGCACTATCATTATTCACAGATTTTGAAAATGGCACAGAATTTAAACCAAAAGAAGTACAAATAGATTCAGTAAACCAAATGTTAGATCAATTGATCCCATGGTCTAAAGCGTTGTATACAATTCGCTAAGCTTTTACAGATTGAGGTAGGTATAAATAGAGCATAGTATAGGTGAGAAATATAGTCATGAAAGGGCTTGTTAACATGAAAAAACATACAGCAGGTATACACCATATCACAGCGATCGTAGGACATCCGCAAGAGAATATTGATTTTTATGCGGGAGTATTAGGCTTACGTTTAGTAAAACAAACAGTAAACTTTGATGATCCGGGCACATATCATTTATATTTCGGTGATAAAGGTGGGAAACCAGGAACAATCATTACCTTCTTCCCTTGGGCTAATGCTTATCATGGACGTATTGGTGATGGTCAGGTTGGCGTTACAACGTATGTTGTACCAGAAGGAGCACTGCCATTTTGGGTTAATCGCTTAGCGAAATACTCGATTCCTTTCCAAAAAGCTGAACGTTTTGGTGAGCAAGTCATTCAATTTGATGATCCACATGGTTTGCATATTGAAATCGTGGCACGTGCGGAAGGCGGGCTCAACGAATGGTCATTTGGTGAAGTAACACCTGAGGTTGCTATCAAAGGATTTGGTGGAGCTACACTATTCTCAAGTCACCCTGAAGAAACTGCAAAAGTTTTAACAGAAGTAATGGGTCTTGAAATGGTTGGGACAGAAGGTGACTATACGCGTTTTACTTCTAGTGCAGAGATCGGCAATACAGTGGATTTAAAAACAGTTGCAGGTCAACGTGGCCAAATGGGTGTAGGAACTGTGCATCATATTGCGTGGAGAGCTCAAGATAATACAGATCATTTAGAATGGCAAGAGTATGTGATGAATCATGGACAACATGTAACAGAAGTAAAAGATCGTAATTATTTTAATGCGATTTATTTCCGTGAACCTGGTGAAATTTTATTTGAAATCGCTACAGATCCTCCTGGATTTGCTCATGACGAGACACCAGAGACTATGGGTAGCCAATTAATGTTACCACCTCAGTATGAGCAGCATCGTGAACAATTGGAAAGAACATTAATTCCCATTAATGTGCGTGAACTGGATTAAAGGGAGGAAGTCGCTTGATTTCGATTAATCCTAAAAGTAATTCAGAGTGAGAAACTTGTAGAGCAGATAAATGAAACAGCTGCTCCTTGCCTGTTACAGATAGCGAACTTGTACGAATAGAATTTAATCAAGCGAAAATGTTGAGTTAATAACATTTTCGCTTTTTTTATTATCAATACCATCTAAATAATACAAATTTACTTCGCTTTTACACACAAAAGACTTTAAAGAAGCGGATGTGCTTCTTGTTCCATTTCTGCCTCCCATTTAGCCACTTCTTCACGTACACGAGGAGCAACCTCTTTACCTAGTAGTTCGATAGCTTGCATTACTTGATCATGTGGCATGGTACTTAAAGGCACGTACAGCATAAATCGTGTAATTCCTACGTGCTTGCATAGGTGAATAATTTTTTTAGCAACAGTATCTGGATCACCAACATAAAGTGCTCCTTCAAAGCTTCGTGCAGCATCATAACTAGAACGGTCATAATAGGGCCAGCCTCTTTCCTTGCCTAATTTATTCATACCAGCCATTGTTGATGGGAAAAATGTGTCCGCTGCCCATTCACTACTGGGTCCAACAAAACCTATTGAATGAGTACCTACCTGAAGTTTTGATAAATCATGACCTGCATGAAGTGCTGCCTTTTTATATAACTGAACAATCGGGGCAAATTGCATTGGGCTGCCGCCGATAATTGCTAACATTAGAGGTAAACCTAAAAGCCCAGCGCGAATGGCAGATTGTTGATTTCCTCCACTAGCTACCCAGATTGGGAGATTCTTTTGAACTGGTCTAGGATACACACCTAAATGATTGATTGCTGGTCGATGTCTCCCTTCCCAAATTACTTTCTCAGACTGCCGAATGCTAAGTAGTAAGTCTAAATGTTCCTCAAAAAGTTCATCATAATCATGTAAATCGTAGCCAAATAAGGGGAAGGATTCGATAAAGGAACCACGACCTGCCATGATCTCTGCACGCCCATTTGATAGTCCATCCAATGTGGCAAAATCCTGAAAGACACGCACAGGATCTGCCGAAGAAAGGACAGTTACAGCACTTGTGAGTCGAATGTTTTTTGTTTGAGAAGCAGCAGCAGATAGCACCATTGCTGGCGAAGATGCAGCATAGTCTGCTCGATGATGCTCACCAATGCCAAAGACATCCAATCCTACTTGATCTGCAAGAATAATTTCTTCTACTACTTCACGTAAACGCTGTGCATGACTAATTACTTCACCACTGTGAACATCTGGTTTTGTTTCTACGAAAGAAGTAATTCCTATTTCCATTTGTTATCTCTCCAAGTCTAATTTTATTTAGTAAATCGTTTGGTTATTGCCCAAAAAAGAAGAGCAACCGTACTAATAGAGGCTCCGAGTAAGCAAACCCCTCCCCAACCAAAATGTGCATACATCTGAGTTGAAGCGATTGAACCGCTAGCACTACCAATAGAATAGAACACCATATAGCCTGCGGTCAGTCGACTTCGTGCTTCTATACGTAATGGGAGAATCATCGTCTGGTTCGTGACATGTACTGCCTGTACTGCCAAGTCAAGTAACACAATGCCAATAATTAATGCCAAGAATGACTTATCTAAATAATTAATAAATATCCAGGAGATAAGTAAAAGCGTTAAAGCAATACCTGTCGTTCTTTGTCCATAGCCTTGGTCAGCAAGTTTGCCCGCTTGTGCAGCAGCTAATGCCCCTGCCACACCTACAAGACCAAAAGCGCCAATTACAGTGTGTGATAGAGCCAATGGTGGTGAACTAAGTGGTAGAACAAGGGGCGTCCACAAAATACTAAAATCAGCGAAAATTAGCATGGCTAGAATAGAGCGGATACGTAATGTTCGCTCTTGAATAAACAGCGTGAACACGGATTGAATTAGCTGAGAATAGGTGAGTGATTTTACTTCACGCCCGCCCCCTGGTAAAACTTTTATAAACATACCAACCATTAGAAGCATGAAAGCGGCGGAGGCTAGATAGACAGAACGCCACCCTGCAAGATCTGTTACTAACCCAGCAAAGGTACGAGCAAGTAGTATGCCAATGACAATGCCACTTGTAACAATGCCTACGACACGACCACGTTCTGTAGAGGAAGCCATAGTTGCAGCGAACGCAACAAGGGTTTGAGTCACGACTGCAAGTAGACCAACTAAGGCCATACCCGCAAATAGCACTACAACATAGGAGGCAGTACCGACTAGAAGCAAAGCAACAGAGGACAATAGCATTTGTCCAATAATCAAGCGGCGTTGGTTTAGTAAATCTCCAAGTGGAACTAGAAGAAGTAAGCCTAGCCCATAGAAAATTTGTGTGACAGTAATAATCAAACCAATAATTGATTGATCAATAGCAAAATCATTCGATAATTCATCTAGCAGCGGCTGAGCAAAATAAATATTGGCGACAGACATTCCGCAGGCTGTAGCGAATAATAATGTTACAGCTCGGGATATAGAAGATGATTGATTTATATGAATTGCATCATCATTTGCATTGTTCACACTGTAACCTCCCTTTCTAATTGAGTTGTAATTATAACATACCGTTCGGTACAAAATAATTATTGGTAAATATATCTTAACTACATTGGATTTGTCAATATTTATTTGGTATATATTTTCTTTTTAATTCGGTTGATGAAATGAAATTGACAATAAAAAAAGCCAGATATAAAATAATTACATACTGTTTAGTATCGTAAAAATTTAATGATTAACTTACTATTTCTTCCTAATGGGGTGTATCTATAATGGCAAGAACTCGGGAATTTGATGAGGCAAAAGTGTTAGAGGCAGCAATGCAATTATTTTGGGAGAAGGGATATGAAGCGACTTCTTTAAGTGATCTTACTGCTAGAATGGGGATTCAGCGTCCTAGTATTTATTCAACGTTTGGGGATAAAAAGGAGCTATTTGAAGCGGCACTTCGTAGATATACGACATCTCGCGCATCCGAAATACGGACTAAACTTCAAAGCAATGCCTCTGTAAAACAGGCGTTTTCTATATTTTTTGAAGATGTGATTACTGCTGAATATACAAAAGATCTTAGTAATGGCTGTTTTTGTATCAATACAATGGTTGAATTAGCTCCACATGATGAGAAGTTTGAGATTTTGACGAGAGAGCATCAACTCTATCTATCAGTAATTTTTCAGGAGACAATTGAACGGGGAATTCAATCAGGAGAATTAGAGGCGAACACGGATGCAAAGTCTTTAGCGCAAGCATTAATTGTTGCGTTAATAGGGTTAACAGTTATGCTGAAATCGCAGCCACAACGCTCGTTTGTTGATAACGCCATTGCAACGACGCTGACATTACTTAAATAATAAGGCAATACCCCTTTAGCAGTGCTAAAGGGGTATTGAAAAAATAAGAAAAAAATGCACAAATTTAGTTTATAAAACATAGGATGAATTTATAATTCCTTACAAGCCCATGCGTCAATCTCAACCTTTAAATCTGGCGTAGCGAGTGCAACGACATACATTAATGTTGTGCATGGAAGATGTTTCCCCAAGAAGTCACTGATAATTTCCTTTCGTTGAATAGCATCCATATCCCCCACTAAATAAAAGACGAGCTTTGTAATATCTTGAACCTCCATATCGGCACTATCTAGATTTCTTTTAATATTTTCAAGTGCTATCTTCAATTGAGCTATCGCATCTTCAGGTATAGATCCATCAGTTAACATGCCGATTTGTCCAGATAATGTTAACCATCTCTGAGGTCCTGTCACCTCAATTTGATGTACATAAGGAGCAACGGGTGGATGAATGTTCTGAGGGTTTCTCGCTATTTTCATAGAATCAGTCCTTGTCTCTGTTTAATTTATATCTCTAAACAAAATAGCATAAAGTAATAGTTGATAAAAGTTCTATACAAATACCATTATAAAAGAACATACAAATTGGATATGCAGGTTTAAAGGGTTATAATAGATTTATAGAATTTTGGCTAATACGCTGGTAAAGCTTTCACAAAGGATAAGAGTATCGACTTTTTAATTTGACAAGACATACAATTCACTTCAACCCCGCCTTAGGTTTTATACAGACACTTCTAAAAGAAACATACATTTCGTCTTATTTTGAAGGTAGATGGCTATACTCATTAAATGAGAGGGAAATTTTTACATAAGAATGATGCGTATTGTTATAAATCAATTTTATAGTGTAGCCCTAGGTAGCAGAGGCAGCGAGGCCGTTTTGTAGAAGGAGTGAATAAATGAATAATTTCTTTCGGAGTAATGGATTTAAGCGTTTTATTATTCTAGTTGGGATTGCTCTTGCATTATATTTAATGCGTAGTATGATCAATCTAATTTTACTTACGTTTATTATTACTTATTTGATGAACCAGCTTACTACGAAGACAACGAAAAGCATAAGAAAATATGCGCCGATGAATGAAAAAGCTGTGACGGTAACATTATACCTTTTACTTGTTGCGGGTATTGTAGCTGTTATTTACAAATATTTACCGATTGTGACCCAGCAGATCACACAGCTTTTCGACCTCATTGCAAGTTTTAATCTCGATCCAGATGACAATGAGATTGCGAGATACTTAGCACCGACTTTTGAGAAGATAGAGCTCGGGAAATATTTAGAGCAAGGTGTGGATTTAACTCTTAAAAATATTACGAATATTGGTAAAATCATTATGCAAATATTGATTTCTCTAATTTTGAGTTTATTCATCTTGTTAGAAAAGAATCGTATTATTGAGTTTACAGCTAAGTTTAAGGATAGTAAAATTGGGCCGCTTTACGATGAGCTTCATTATTTCTCAAGAATATTCATCCGCTCATTTGGTAAAGTAATTGAAGCACAATTTATTATTGCTGCTGTTAACTGTGTGTTATCCGTCATTGCCCTTTCTATTATGGGCTTCCCACATTTGATTGCCCTTGGGATTATGCTCTTTATTTTAGGCTTAGTTCCAGTCGCAGGCGTTATCATCTCATTAATACCATTAAGTATTATCGCATATAGCATCGGTGGCTTGATGTACATCGTCTATATTTTAGTTATTGTCATGGTTTTACATGCCATTGAAGCTTACTTCTTAAATCCAAAGCTTATGTCTGCCAAAACAGATTTACCGATTTTCTATACGTTTATGGTCATTCTCTTTTCTGAGCATTTCCTGGGTGTATGGGGACTAATCATAGGTATTCCACTATTTATGTTCCTGCTTGATATTCTAGGTGTAAACTCCTCGGAAGACCCTGCGAAGAAATCGGTGAAGGTACACACTGAAAAACAAATGGAATAGTTCCAAACAAAGGAATCATCTATATACATGATGATTCCTTATTTAATGCACAAGAGGTGTTTATATTGATAAAAGGTCAACAGGTCTATTTAAGAGAAATACGTGAAGATGATAGTGATAGTATTATAAGATGTTTTCAAAATGAAGAAATCATGTATATGACAGGAACACGGAGCATTTTAACAAAGGAACAAATCAAAGAGGCGATCAAACGCTTTAAAGCAGATTCTTCTCGCTATGATTTTGCTATTTGTTTAGTTGATAATGATCAGGTAATGGGCGATTTGGCGATTATGGAAGTTGATTTAGATAATAAAAAGGCAGTGTTCCGTATAGCTTTACATAATATAGAGAATTGTGGCAGAGGTATGGGTTCAGAAGCAGTTAGGCTTGCTCAAAGATTTACATTTGAGGAGCTAAATCTGAATCGCTTAGAATTACAGGTATATTCACACAATAGTAGAGCAATTAAATCCTATGAAAAGGTCGGCTTTAAAAAAGAAGGTGTTTTGAGACAGGCCTTGTTTATGAATAATACATTTTCTGATGAAATCATTATGAGTTTGTTGCGTGATGAGTATATGAAAATTAAAAAGTAGAAATTTAACCAGCACAGATTTTTGTGTTGGTTTTTTTTCTGAATACAAGTATAATTGGTAAAAATTTCTTTGTCTGTATGAAGGGAAAAAATAGTGTTGAAAGTTAAAATGCATTCTAAATCTGATGCAGCAAAACTAATTAAGAGACCCAAAATCGTCTTTGTTGTTGTAAAACAATTATTTTTTGCAGGCATAAAGGAGAGATGGTAAATGAAAATACAATATCCTACTTTAAAAACGCCTCTTACGGTTGGCGTGACAGCGCCCTCTAGTGGAGTCGAACAGCATCTTCATCTATTAATAACAGAAGCTGAAAAACAATTAATACAAAGAGGCATGAAAGTTATTATTGGAAATACTACCTGGACGCAGCTTAAAGGTAGAAGTACAACAAAAGAAAAGCGAGTATCTGAACTTATGGACTATTTATTAGATGAGCGTATAGATGTCGTCATGCCACCGTGGGGAGGCAGTTTTTTAATGGAGTTATTACCTCTAATCGATTGGGACGAATTAAAAAAAGCGGGACCCAAATGGATATTAGGGTATTCAGATATTAGTACTTTATCTTTTGTATACACAACCATGACGGGGTACGCATCCGCACATGGTGTGAATTTTACTGAATTATCTGCACCTCAATGGGATGAACTTTCTTCTAAATGGATAGACGTAATTACATGTAAGTCTGGTCATTCAATAACTCAAAGCTCTTCTCACTATTTTCAATCGAGCTGGCAGCAAGTCTATAAAAATCCTGCTACAGGATTTTATTTTGACAGTGAAACAGAGTGGAAAGTTCTAAACCAAGAGCGTAGTAATCGTATGACAGGTAGGTTGATAGGTGGCTGTTTAAATACATTGCAAATTCTTATAGGTACGCCCTTCGATTACGTTCAATCCTTTATTAATGAATATTGCTCTGAGGAAGGAACAATATGGTATTTAGAAAGTGTTGGTATGGATGCAGCAAAAATCTACCGAGCTTTGTGGCAATTAAAGTATAATGGTTGGTTTAATAAATGTAATGGTGTTCTAATCGGGCGAGCAGGACTATATGAAAATCTAGGGGACTTTACATTGATGGATGCATTACGAGATATTTTTGACGAGATGGAAATACCAGTTTTCTATGAAGTAGATATTGGACATGTGCCCCCTCAATTAATTCTAGTGAATGGAGCGGTTGGGGAAGTAATCGTAGAAGAAGGAAGAGGTACGCTAAAAATGCAATTTTCTTAGGCAAACATATTAAAAGGGGACCTTGATGAGGTCCCCTCTTATTTAAGCATGGTCAGGAGATGAAAGGGTTCTTGGATTTTTCCTAATGAACAAGTAAATAAGCGAGGCTGTAATTCCTTCTGCTACTGGGAAGGTCCACCAAATAGCCTGCGAGCCAAGTACCTTGGGTAGTATGATGAGAGTAGGGATAAATAAAATAATACTACGTAGTAACATAATTGTCGTGGCAATACGGATTTTTTCAATGGATTGAAAGAATTCTGCGAACACCATGTTGATCCCTAAAAATACATAGCCAATGGCGAAATGCACAAAGCCCTGTGCTGCCATACTACGAATTTCAAATGAGCTATCTCCGAATAACGCCATTAATTGAGAAGGGAAAAGAAGAGCTATAAGAGCTGTGGTTAATCCTAAAATAAATGCGGTAGCTAAACCGATTTTTAATAAAGCTGTTAATCTTTCTAATAATCTTGCCCCGTGGTGATAGCTAACTAACGGTTGTAGAGCCATACCGACGCCAAGGAAAATAGTCAGCAAGACAGTATGGATGTAATTGACCATTGCATAGGCAGTAACGCCATTCGCACCTAAATAATTTAAAAATGTAACGTTATACAAAATAACGATAACTGCAACGGAAGCTTCAACGATAAAGCTAGGTAAACCTATAGCAAAAATTTTTTTAAAATCTGATAGATTTAAAAATGAAGTGACAAATTTTAACTCAGATTGAGGACGGAAAAAATGAAGACATAGCACGGATGTTCCTATAATTGTAGCTATTGCTGTCGCTAAGGCACAGCCAGTCACACCATAGTCTAGTACGAAGATGAAAACATAATTTAAGACTATATTCAAAACCGACGTTGTAATTAAGCCCAACATAGCTAACTTTGGATTGCCATCATTTCGAATAAAAATACTTAAAAGATTTTCAATTGTGTAAAACACCCCAAAGAGCAAAATTACATGTAAATACTCCTGTACAAAAGGATACGTATCATCGCTTGCCCCAAATACATAAGAAATATCCTTTAGATTTAACGCGAGGAATCCAATTATCGTGATGACAACCACTAGCATTGTAGAGAACGACAGTGTAAATAGTTGATGAGCACGTTGCTTATTGCTCTCCCCAAGAGAAATGGAGAAAAGAGTAGCTCCTCCCATACCGATCCAAAGAGAGATCGAAAGTAAAATGGAGAAAATAGGGACAGCTATATTCACTCCAGCTAACGCTGTAGGTCCCACGCCATGACTAACGAAAATGCCATCTACCAAAATATTCACTGACATCAAAAGCATCCCGATCATTGCAGGGAATAAGTATGATAAAAATAATGGTTTCAGTGGCTTTGTTTCAATTGGATTAATGGTTGTCATAACGATGCACCTCCAAAACCATTACTTTTTCCCCTTTATCATCTAGCTCACCATTAAATATAAAACCGAATTGTTTATAAAGCTGGATAGCTACAGCGTTATTGTCATAAACACTTAAATATATCTGAAGACACTTGAACTTTACAGTTAAATATTGAATAAGTTGCTCTAAAAAATGTTTCCCCAAACCTTGTCCTTGGTATTGTTCTGCAATTAGATAGCGATCAAGCCATACTCGTTGACTGTAATCATCATGAGGGAATAAGCCGTACATAGCGAAGCCTATAGCGGTGTTATCTTTATACAGACCTAAAGGCGTAAAGCGTCGATCCATTTCCGCCTCTGCTAAGCATTGGTCTGTAGATTCAATAAAATGTTGCTGATTGTCAGCGATGCGTAATGCTAAAATTTCTTTCTTGTTAAAAGCTGTAATGTCACGAATCTCCGTGAACATAATGTCAAAACCTTTCTATTTTTATTTTGAATAGGTACAATCTAAAGTATATAGTAACTATATAGTCAAGGGAGGGAACTCAAAAAATGCTTAATAAAAATGTAAAGTATTTTACAACTGGTGAATTTGCTAAATTATGTAAGGTGAATAAACAGACACTTATTTATTATGATCAAATTGGTTTATTATCTCCCATCATGAAGGATAGTAAGGATTATAGATATTATTCACTTGCTCAATATGATTTTTTCGGTGTTATTGAATTATTAAAGGCAGTGGGGATGTCCTTAAAGGATATTCAGCATTATATGGCAGAGAAATCACCTGAAAATTTTTTAGAATTGATGCACCAACAAAAAGAGCATGTTGCGAAGAAACGTAGAGAACTAGAAATGATTGAGAATATTATTGACGTCAAAATCAAAATGACAGAGGAAGCACTGCATCTAAACTTTAAGGACATCACGATTGAGTATTTTCCTGAAGATACATTATATTTGAGTAAAAATATTGAGAATTCTACAGAAGAGCAGTTTGTGAAGGCTGTATCTGACTTTATTGAGGAATTGGATCGCTCTCAATTAGATACGGGGTATCCCATTGGAGGGATAACAAGAAGAGAGCAAGTGTTAGCTGGAAATTACGACAACTATAGTTATCTGTATATTGAGCAACCAAATCCAAGAGAAGGGCATCCTTATTTTAAGGCGATAGAGGGTGAATTTGTGATTGGTTATCATGTAGGCCCCTCCTCAAAGCTTGGTGAGACATACACACGGCTATTTAATGTCATGCATGAAAAGGGTTATGAGCTAGGTCAGTATGTATACGAGGAATACATTTATGATGCCGTAATGAAAAATCGAGAAGAAGAGTATGTAACCAAAATTATGATGGAAGTAAAGAAAGTAAAATAATTCATTAAGACGTAATAGAAAGGAATGAATTTAGCTGAGTCATTTATCATATACGAAGGTTTAGATGGCAGTAAAATAATAGCATTTTGTCATTCTGTTTAAAGTTAGCCTAATCAGTAAATGATTTCCTGACGATAAATAAGAAGTATGACATCACATGAGCCTTATATGGAGGTTAGAGACAATGTGGATTGAGCGTTGGAATCATTTAGTAGAGCGATTGAAGCAGCAGGGAGCTTGTGTACATCCGATTGAAATGCGGCCAGTCGCTACCGAGCAAGAGTTACAGCAGGTTGAGGAAAGACTTGGAGTACAAATCCCTAATGGGTTTCGTCAACTGTTGCAAAATTGCTCAAAGCAAGTAAGTATTTATTGGTCATTACCAGATGAGGCGATACTTCCCATTGAACTGCTAGATACGCCTTCTGGTGAGTTTGGCTGGAGCCTAAAAGCTTTAGACTTTCCTTACTTTGGAGAGAATGATGAATCGTATGAACAGCAATATTTACAATTTTTTACGGCAGGTAATGGAGATGCTCTTCTGCTTAAGCTTGACGATGAAACAGTTTGGTATTGGAGCCATGAAGAAGATGAGCTTGATTTGCTTGCTGCTAGCTTTCATTCGTACGTTGATAATATGACGGCTTTAGGCTGTATTGGAGTAGACTGCGGACAACATCGTCAATTTTGTAGTGAAAATGGATTGGATATTGAATTGGCTAGTTCACAAGTATGGCTAACTTGGCTAGAACAATATTTAAGCTCTAATTTACAGCAGGCTCAATCCAGCTTAGAATCTTTACTTCATTATGTTTCCATGCATGGTGTGAAAAAAACAAGCGTACAGGAGGCATTTTTGCATTTTGATGGAGTACAGGTGTATCAGGCACTTCGACATAAGTTAGAGCGAGCTCAATCTCAATTAGAACAAAAGGCGTGGAGTGAAATATTAGTCAAGATATGTCCGAGTGAGGCGGGAAATTGGGCGAGAGAACTTTGGCAAGGACAGAGTGACGTACCGGACTGGCTGCGTGATTATGTAACAGCACATTGTTTGCCAGTTGATGAAGGACAATCTTTCATCTTAATGGATATCGAAAAAGATAGAATTGATGCCTATACTGCCCTATATCGTCTACGCCAATTTCATCATCCGAATATTATAGACTGGATGAGATCCTATGTCACGTTTCCTATTGATGGGTGGGATACACTTTTGGCTGAGTCACAGCCAAGTGCAGAGACGTTATACGAGTGGTTAAATGGCAACGAAGTAGAGAGGCTAACATCCATCCGAGCTATTTGTCAGATGATGCAGCGGGGAATCACACCAACAACTATGATAGACGAAGAAAAATGGCGCCCTTTGCTGGCATATTGGGTTGAACATGAGGTGCTACGGAAAAACAAACAGCTGTTTAACCAAGCGCTTAGTTGTTTGGAAAATTGGTTATTAAAATGCTATATGCGACTAAGGGGAGAGTAGATTGAACCATTTTACGATATTTGCTTCCAAAAATGATACAGATGATATTCAGGATAAACTATCCGATGTATTGGCAAAAAGCTTCATTATTGAAAAAGATGATAACGAATATTTATTAAAATCAAGAGGTTTATTTAATAAATATAGATGCTCTATAAATATTTTAACTGAAGATACGCACCCTGATTATTTTGTAAAAAATATACCTGGGATGATGGGCTTTTACGATAAAATTCCATTTAAAGATGAACAGCTAAAAGAACGCATAATGATTCAAATATCAGTGCTCAATACTGTCGTTGCAATCGAAATGAACAAAGAGATGACAGAAGACCATATGCAGCAATTTATAAAATTACTAGCAAGCATAGGGGGGATTGGTTTCCTAGCAGATGGTACTTTGCTGGATCAGAACGGTATGGTTATTGTTTATCCTAATGGAGAATCAGGTCCATCTGATTTTCAACCACATGCTTGCACAAGAAAGATACATGCACAAGAGGTCACATCAGCACAGGGAGAGGCACGAAAAAATAGAACGATAGCTTTTTTAACAGATAAGGACATACCTTATGCGTCATCGCTTCCTCAGCTACCACCAGTAGAAAATCTTCAATTTAAAAGCCAAGAGGATATTGCAAGAAGAGCGGTTGCCCTGTTGATTGTTATTCAATTCGCTTGTGATGTAGCACAGAAGGGTGATATTGAGGAGTCTAGAGAGTTCTTTACCAATATGCTACGCACATATGAGGTGCATGAATTTTTAACGGAGCATGAAAAATGCTTTCTTGAGGCTCAGCATCCTGGCGCTCAAGAAGCAGTCAATATATCATGGCAATATGAAGCCTATTGGACACTTATTTGGGCATTGGGGCTTGTGGAAGAGCTAAATTTCCCTGACGATGTATGTGATTGTGAATATGCAATTCAAGTAGTTTCTCGTTGCGAGACATTTGAGCAATTTTATGATCAAACTGTACCGCACAGTAAGGAAGAAATAGTAGATGAGGCGGATAAAATTTACAGATTACATTGGGCTTGTGTAGATAGTCGCATCAATGGACAAGAAGCTCCTTTAGCATTAAATGAAAGTGTTGTGATGGAAAGACGTAGAGGCTTATTTTGGATGATTGGATATCAAGGCGAAGAATGGGATACTATATCGATGGATACTTAAAACAATAGCAAACTAGGAAATCTAGTTTGCTATTGTTTAATAAGAGAGATTATTTGATATAAGTTGGTTTATTCACCTGGTCTATTAAAAGTAGACCATCGTATTGGTCGCGCGGAACAAGACTTTCCTGTATCATTCCCCAACTATAGGATAAGCGTGGTTCAAACATCCATGAGTTGCCTCGTTCATTTTGACGATTGCGTAAATCGATGAATGTGTAAGGTTTATTTGTTGAAGACAGAATATCTTCAATAGATCCTTTGACAGGAGGTAAGACAGGCATAGGTTCTCCCATATTATTTGCTGTCTCTCCACTAGTCATGTATAGACCTATTACATAGCTATATTTCTTATAGATATCAGGTAAACTTTCCCCCATTAATTTAACTGGGTAAGGAGACCCCATTACATCCGATTGTGCTTTACGAATATGATCGTTATGAGCCCATACAATAAACTTTTCTGTTGGGTACACCTCTTCAGCTAACCAAAGTAAGTTCTCCATCATCGCTTGATCTCGCCATTCCATAGTTTGCAAAAATGATTCTATATTATTTTTTTCAATGTCGATATTGGACTGAATTGTTAACTCTATATATTCGTCTGCTAGTCGAATGCGATCTGCTAGAGTGCGATCCATTAGTTTTACAATATGAGGCTCTTTTGGATAAGCTGCCTGTAGCTCTTTTTCTTTGATTTGTATTTGTGATTTTACCTGTTTATACACATCAATTATAGTAGCTTTTACTTTTTGATAGCCCTTCAAATCTTTTCCCGAGCTCCATTCAGCAAGTTCCTTCTCAGCTTCATTGAATTGCTGAGCCAACTTGGGGTTATGCAGCCAATCTCCGTTCGTAAATGCCCCTTGCTGTTGAATATCGAAGCCAGTAAGTACAAGAGGTTGCTCTGTTGCTTGAGTCAATTTTGCATAGTCAAACAGAGGCAAAGTTTCTTTTGTCCACCAAACGCCGAAAATGGCATCCTTCATTGTTTGTAGAGCTGCTTGTTTATCAATTTGTCCTTGAGCGTTCATTACATTGCCCATACCACTTTCAAAGGCAAGGACATTATAGCCCATATCTTGATGTAAAAATTGTATTAAACGTGTTTTTGCTAGATTGAATTGTGCCACTCCATGAGAGCTTTCCCCTAAAAAGACAATACGTTTATCATGTAATAAAGGTTTTAGCATCTCTAAATCCTCAAATTTGTTAGCGGGAATTTTTAGTCCATTAAACGTTTCAGGCTGGATGGATGACAGGCTATATGCATGGTCATTCGCCCATTTTTTCCAATCAAGTAATGTTTCATTAGAAGTCCTAGCTTGTTTGACGGCAGAAACGTTTTCAATAATCTCCTCATTTACAGGGGCAACAGCAGAGACATTTACTACTCCACTTACTGTTATTAAACTTGCCAGTGCAAAACTTAATAAAACCTTATGCTTCCTAGCTTTCCTCATTAATTATCAGCCCTTCACTTTATATTGATACTTAATTATAGGAAGGGGAGTTTAAAGTTTAGGAAGAATTTGTTTAAAATTAGTTTAAATTTAGTATGTAAAAAAGAAAAACACCTCCAAGTGATGGAGATGTAGGAATGCTATTTATAGTGATACGTACTTGCTCTTGCATGGTTACGTTGAATTTGGTTAAACCATGCACGATCCTTTTCTTCTTGTTTTAATGTACCAACAATGGAGGAAGAGCAGCTCACGCAAATTTTAGCTTGCGTAATCTGCCCACATCGTTCGCATGGTGCCCCTAAATTAGGGAAAATGGAGTTCTTTAATTTTCCTGCTTTTACCCATTTGTGAAGCAACTCAGATGATACGCCTGTTAAAGCGACAACTTCATCGTTTGTTAGGTAGCGATTATTTTTTCTTAATAAAAAATGATGTAGCTCTGAAAATATATCCTCTTCTCTCACATCAATTTTCCTTTGAAATAGCAACATAGTTAATCATCTCCTCGTCCCACTAATTAATGATTTCATTAATTGTTACAGGTTGTTCGTCATATTTATAATTTTCCCAACGATTGCGTGCAAGCTTGCGATATTTTGTCGAAACATTTCGATCAGCAATTAAGCGTGAAAATCCTTTTTTAGCTTCAGGAATATCACCAAGTCGAAGGCTCAATTCAGCATGTAAAAACTGAATTCTCTCTCCACCTTCTTGATTAGAGGCAAAGGATTTACTATAAAAGTCTCTAGCTGCAAAAAGATAGCGCTTTTCGGATTCTTCGTCCTTTTTTAATCGATAGAGCCAAGCAATTTTTAAAGCGAAATTCGCCATTAAAAGAGATTCTTCCATTGACGAACGGGATACTAAATAGGCGAGCTTAAAACTGATAATGGCATCATCAATTGTACGTTCCTGACAAATATCCATAGGTTTCTGGAGCTCTTTAATGTATAGTTCATCAATGAGTAGCATGAAAGGTCCATATGTCCGTGTCATAGATTTATGGTAGGCATAGCCACAATGTGGACATACGGCAACTTCATATAGCAAAGGGTTTAGGCCATCGTAAACAGGCATGAAATCCGTTTGTTCTTCGATAATTTTATATCGATTAGGGCGAACTTTATATGTTGTAAACTGCTTTTTGCAAAATTTACAATCCACACTACTTTCATAGTAGTAAATGTTAAATGCCATAAGAATCAACTCCTTTGCGTACTCTAAAATTTTATTTCTTTTGTTCTATTTATACATAAGATTTTATCGTTCAATGTATTTAAGTTATTATCTTTTATTTTAACAATTTTGTGTTCTTTGGTATACTCCTTTAGAATTATTAAAATAAAAATATTCAAGGAATTTTTAGTTAAATATTATTATAAATACGCTTGTAATAGTTTTTATCGGTGGTGTAAATGGAAGTTGTATAGTTTGCTTACAGTTTGTCAAAATACTTTCACATATTTCAAGGGAGAAAAATTATAAATTTAATTTAATTGGTTCTAAATAACTATAATGGAGGTGCTCAAAATGAAGTGTAATATCGTGTTTTTTGATGTAGACGGCACATTGATTAATTATGAGGATGGCTGTGTGGAAGAAAGTACAAAACAAGCTATTCAGCTATTGCAAGAAAAGGGAATCCATCTTGTAGCGGCTACTGGAAGACCCTTATCTATGTGCTATGAGTTAAAAGCGCTGGGGATTGAAACCTTTATTACAGCAAATGGAGCCTATGTGAAACATAAGGAACTTGTCATACATAAAACTCCGATTGCCAAAGAAATTGTCCACAATGTACAGGCTTTTGCACAGGAACAGCAGCATAGCCTAACATTTTTTACAGAGCAGCTATCCATGAATAGCATACAAAGTCCAGTAGCTTTAAGAGCGATGCAAGAAACTTTATCTTTACGAGCTTTTCCACTTATAAATAAAAAAATTGTAGATGAAGAGGTTTTCCTCATGTGTTTATATGCGGATGAGCTGGCAGAAAAAAGATATACTAGCCAATTTTCGAATATATTTTTACAGCGTTGGCATCCTTATATAGTGAATGTCTTACAGCAGGATGTTTCGAAGTCTATAGCTATTAAAGCGGTGCTTGATCATTTTAATATTGACCCTAAGAATGCGATTGCCTTTGGGGATGGGGATAATGATATTGATATGTTGGAGTATGTAGGAGTAGGAATTGCTATGGGAAATGGTAGTAAAGCTCTAAAAAGAGCTGCCAATTTTGTTACAAAGAAATCTACGGATGGCGGTATCAATTTTGCTTTACGTCAGCTTCAAGTCATTTAGAGCGCTGAGGTTACACTATATATAGCAGGTAGATTTTAATAAATTTTAGGTGGGATGATTTATGGCACATCACGTGCAGTCTCTAATTGAACATTACGGATACTTTGGGATTATCGTGATTCTAATTGGAGGTATTGTTGGGGTGCCACTTCCTGATGAGGTGTTTCTAACTTATGTAGGCTATAGTGTTTACCGAGAAAGTCTTGAACACATTCCTGCTTTGGTCAGTGCAATGATTGGTGCGGTTGGAGGCATTACCTTAAGCTACTATATTGGTTATCGTTTTGGCTTACCGTTATTGCAGAAATATGGCCCTAGAATTCATATTACAGAGCAAAAAATTGACTTTACGAAAAAGATGTTTACAAAAATAGGACCTACCCTATTATTAATTGGCTATTTTATTCCAGGGGTACGCCATTTGACAGCATATATTGCGGCTATTAATAATTATCCTTATAGAAAGTTTGCGCTTTTTGCCTATATAGGGGCATTTATCTGGACGTTCACATTTATATCATTAGGAAAGATGCTTGGAGAGAAATGGCGATTTGTTGGATACTATTTAACTCATTATAGTATCTATCTTATCCTTTTATTTATTGTAGGGATGCTCATTGCTTACTTTTTATTCAAAAAAAGAAATGGACAAACATAAAAGTCGGTATACGCTATACCGACTTTTATGTTATGGCAAAATAGCAAATGAGCGCACAGGGAAGCCAGATGCTTTTTCTGGCTTAGGTACGATATTGAAGATGATAGCACCTTTCGCAGGTAGCTTGTCTAAATTAGTCATTAGCTCAATTTGATAGGTGTCTTGGTCAAGCACAAAATATTCGCCCTCTAGCTTGCCATTTTTACGAAAATCAGCAGCAGAGTCCGTATCGAATGTTTCATGACCAATTGCGCTTACCTTACGTTTTGTTAGTAAAAACTGTAAAGCTTCTAAACCCCAGCCAGGGATATGGTTATGTCCATCTGCATCCTTATTACTGAAAGCCTCTTTATCTGGCCAGCGCTTACTCCAATCTGTACGTAATGCAACAAATGTTCCTGCTTCAATTTCTCCATGCTTGTCCTCAAAATTAAGAATATCTTCTACACTTAATGTAAAATCATGGTTGCTCGCAGCCTCTTGTGATTTATCAATAACAACAAGGGGGAGAACAAGCTCTTTTAGTTCTAATTCTTCTAAGTAGCGAGTATCTCGCACAAAATGAATGGGTGGGTCGATATGTGTGCCATATTGACCAGGGAACGTGAATTGTTGAGCGAAGAAACCATCCTTATGAGAAAATAATGTTTCAAATTTAGCGTCCTCAAACATAAAAAAATGTGGTGAATTAGGGCCGAAAGTATGTGTTAAGTCAACCCACTGTTTCGATTTTAATAATTCCAATGCTTGCAAAAGTTCATTAGACATCGATTTCCCTGCTTTCTGTAAAAAATAGTGGTAAATAAAAAAGGAGTCCCCTAATAGAAGAGGACTCCTGCTTGAAACAACGGTAGTTCTTCTTCTCATCTTCAAGGCTGATCATTTTGCCAATTGGAATTAGCACCATACTGTTAGCTGGTTGCTGAGACTTCATCGGGCCAATCCCTCCGTCTCTCTTGATAAGAAAAGTAATATAAGAATTTTCAGAAATAACAATACAAACACTTTAGCATAGTTTTTTATAGTTTACAAGTTCACTAGGAATTTTCACCAATTCAAATTTAAGGTGACGCCACAACAATCATTATCAATAAGACGTATTCTAAAACTGTCTGGTGTATAGTTTGTTTCAAATTTCACCGTAATGCCTGTTGATGTGATTAATTTTTCAACCTCTGTTTTATTTGAAAGTTGAGCAGCATTCATTAAATCATGTGCGAATTGTTGGGAGCTATCTATTTTATCCGTAAGTAATTGGGCTTGCTGCATCATCGCCTTCATCCGTGATGCTGAAGCTTTTAATTTGTGTGTATCGACAGGTGGAAAAGGATTATTGGTCGGCATTGCTAGGTGTTGCGAAAAGGGTCTAATGGCAAAATGATTAGCGATAGGCGATGTTGGATAATGATAGGGATGCACAAAATACGGATAAGGATTGTAATACAAGGTCATTCCTCCTATCCTATAACTGATAACTTATCTTATGTAGCCAAACGGCTTTCGGTGTTATTAGCAGTGCAATGTTTGTCCTAAACATTTAAAAAGGAAGCTAAAGTAAGCTTCCTTTTAGCCAAGTACATTCAAGACATCATCAATTTTTTTACTATGTGATAAAATGCCATAATTCATCCATGTTAAAAAGTCTACTTCATAGATACAGTTGCTTTTAACGGCAGCTAGGTTTTTCCAAGTAGGAGTTTTTAAAATAGCACGTTCCTCATTTTCATAAATGGAATGTTGTTTATCAAAGGTAATAAATAAATGATCAGCATCTAATTGCAACAATTGAGCAAATGTCAGTTGAACTTTACGTTGATTGTGCGGAATACTCCATACTAGTGAATGTGGCATTAAACCTAAGTCACGATATAAAATGGGGCCCGTATAGCCACATTCAGGGCCCGCGTATAGAGTAATGCCAATGGCTGAAATACGGAGAAATGCCACACTTTGCCCATAAACAGATTTGCTAAGAATTCCTTTTGCTTGTTGTACTTTATCTTCATATTGTAGGATTACGTCTTGCATCAAAGAGGTTTTTCCTGTTAGATCTGCAATTTTAAATAAAGTAGATTGCCAATTCTCTCCGGGGTGTGAGAGGTGGCAGACGGGGGCTACCTCATCTAAATGATGAAAGGATTCCCAACGCTCTATACCAGAATCTAGCATAATTAAAGTTGGCTTATAGTAAAGGAGTCGATCTATTTCTCTATTTTGTACATCGATATCTGGCACTTCCTGTAGACCTAAATAGTCTTGTTTTCCCCATTTTGAATGACTGAATTGAGCAATTGGCGTAATCCCAAGGGCAACAAAGAAATCTTCTAAGAATGGTGCAAATACACGTAGATGGCTGCCTTGATTTCTTCGATATTGTCCTGGAGAGATGCCGACATGTTCTTTAAAACGACGATTGAAATAATACTCATTATTAAATCCGACAGATTGGCTAATTTCAAATACTCGATCATTTGTTGTCATTAATAGTTGCTTAGCTTTTTCAATACGAATGTTAGTTAAATAGTGAAGAGGAATTTGTCCCGTAATATCTTTAAAAATACGCGTATAATTCCATCTTGGTACGTCAGCGAGCTGTGCTAGCTGCTCAACCGTCCACTCCTTTTCATAATGTTTATGTAAATGGTTAATGGATTGTTCAACAGATTGGCGATCATTTTTTTGCATCTGCTTGGGTATGGTTTGATGTAAGAGCAATAACATCAGTTCTTGAAAGTGCACATGCTGTTCAAAAATCGTGTGTTCATCCTCCGCTAACCGGTTCTGATAGATGACTTCTAGCAGTCTATGACATTGTGAAAAGGGGAGAAGATGTCGTTCGCTGATACTTGTAAAATGGCTATGTGAATTCTGACTATTACTGAGATTGACAATGTTGAATTGTAATTGATAAAAACAAAGGTGCTCACTTTGAATGTGGATACTAACCGTGTTATTTGGCGGTATCAATATGCACTTTTCTTCACTAAAATGAATGGTGTCATGATCTATTTCTAGCTTTCCGCTACCATTCATTACGATGAAAAGTGTATAGAAATCACTACTAATCAATAACTTTTTTGATGATTGAATTGCATAAGAGATATTTTGTAACGTATAAACATGTGTTAAGTTACCCATTGATAATTCACCCCTTTTTGTTGAATTGGCATAACAACACAAAGAAAGCCCTCATTAAGAGCGTTCTTCATGTTGTTGAAAAAGATCATATGACTAGTAGAAAAAGCCCATTTAGCAAGGCAAGGGGTTGATTTCCGCTCCTCCAGCGTCCTTTCCAGGGGGCGTCCGATGAGCCGCTTCACTCACTTACGTTCGCTCCAGGGTCTCATCTGTGACGCTAAATCCCCTTGGAGTGACGCTGGCTCCACTCCAATCAACTATGCTGCTAACGTGTCTTTTCTTCTTTCGTACTAGCAGTAGGGAACAAAAAAGTCTATTAAAGAGAGGATAGGCACTTATTTCAATGTGAAGAAGTGATGAGTGACAAAACCTATCCATTTTCTCCTTCACAAAAGTGCTATTGATTATTTTGTTTTTTAACACTAAACCAAAGAAAGCCCTCGTTAAGAGCTTTCTTTTGAAAATTATTTGACGAACCATTTCTCTAAATCATCATACTTTAGCAAATTGGCTGTGATTGCGCCAGATTGCCAATATGTGCGATCAGCAATATAGACATGCCCGTTTTTTACAGCAGGGAGTGTTTTCCATAGTGTACTATCTAACCACTTAATGGCTTCTTGGTTTTCTTTAGACTCCCATGTACCGTTTGAAGGGAAAAGGATGATATGATCCGCATCTAATTCCGTGATAGCCTCTTCTGATAAGACCTCTTGGGACTCTGCCATATCACGGGCTAATGGATGTGGCGTTAAGCCTGTCTCTGTGTAAATATAGCCAGAGTAGCGATTTTTAATGCCAAATAACGCTAATGTATTATCTGCTACATTTAGTCGTACAACAGCAACTGTTTCGTCTCCAATTGATTCATCTAGTTTTGCTTTTAAATCGGAAACACGTTGCTCATATCGATCAACCATTTCTTTTGCTTTATCTGGAATATTTAAAACATCAGCTATTGTTTTTGCAATTTCACGTGGATCTTGTAGAATATCTTCTTTCAAGCGGTAAGTCGGCGCTACCTTTGAGTATTCCTCATACTTTGCCTTGTCTGCGGCACCATCTACAATGATTAAATCAGGCTTGGCTTGTAATAATGTTTCCATGCTACCAGTAATGTCGAACTCAGGGACATCTAATCCTAAATAGTCCTGTTTTCCCCAAGATGGGTGATACCATTGCACAACGGGATTTACATCCAAAGCAGTTAAATAGTCTTCCAAATAGATAGCAGCTACACGCTGTGGATTTGTAGGAATTTCTACTTTTCCAAACTCGTCTTCTACAATTCTTGTATCTTTAGATGATTGTTCTTCTGTAGCTGTATCCTCTTTTACTTCATTTGAGCCACAGGCACTTAATACGAATATTAGTGCAAAGAAAACTACAAATGAAAAATATCGACCTCTACGCATTTTATTCACTCCTATAGATTTACTAAAACAGTAAGGGTATTCCCTTAAATTAGAATGATAATCATTCTCGTTTGGTTCAAGTAAATTATAGGATACAACATATCAACAAACAATACACATTCTCTACTACTTTTTTATACAAAATGAAATTCAGAGAGTTATTGTTTTTTGTTATCGAAAAGTAACCATAAAAGTGTAACAATTGCTGCTAGCATAACCATCAGGAATCCGTATAGGGGCGTATGCGCCAACGATTGGTGGCGAATAATAAAACCCCCGATATATGAGCCTAAAAATATGCCTATGTTGAAAGCGGAAATATTCAATGCTGAGGCCATTGAAATTGCTGATGGAATATATTTTTCAGATAGTAGAACAGCATATAGCTGCAATCCTGGGACATTCATAAACATAAACAATCCCATTGTCAGCACTATCATTAATCCCATAATAGGTGATTCAAGAGTAAAACCAATGCCAAGTAATGCCAATGCAAGTCCAACAAAAATAATAAAGATGGAACGTAGTGGATTATGATTAGCAAAATGACCACCTAGAGTATTACCGATAGCTACACAGATACCATAGACAACTAGAATAATGACGACTGTCTGTGGGGAATACCCCATATATTGCTCTAAAATAGGTGAAACATATGTGTAGACAACAAAAGCACCGCCGTATCCAATTGCGGTAATGAATAGTATTAAGATCATTCGAATATTGCCTAATACTTTGCCAATATCACGAATAGAGATGGGATTGCCTTTCGATAATTGGCTAGGTACTAACAATGCATTACTAAATAAACCGACAATTCCAATGACGACAATAAAAATGAATGACATACGCCAATCTGTTACTTGTCCAATAAATGTACCGAGTGGGACACCTGTTACAGTAGCTAATGTTAAGCCAGTAAACATAAAGGCGATAGCACTTGCTCGTTTATTTGGTTCCACTACATCGGCTGCTATAACAGAAGCGATGGACATAAATACACCATGTGCTAATGCTGAAATAATACGTCCGATTAATAGTAAAGCGAAATTAGGAGCTAAAGCGACTGCTAGGTTACCCATTATAAAAATGGACATGACAAGCAATAATACGGTTTTTCGATTAAGGCGGGATGTTAGGGCTGTTAATAATGGAGCCCCAACAGTTACCCCTAGTGCGTATATAGAAACGGTTAAGCCAGCTGTGCTAAGAGAAATACCAAAGTCATCTGTAATTAATGGTAAAAGTCCGACACTGATAAATTCAGTGGACCCTATACCAAATGCACTGATAGCAAGTGCTAGTAAGGTGAGTGTAGCATTTGGCTTTTTTGATTTTGACATTTTACTACTATCTCCTTTGATTTTTTTATTTTGTGTAGTAATATTCATACATACCAAAAAGATATGTATAGTACTTTTAGTTACTTTTGTATATTACAGGAGGTTTACGATGCAAAAAGTTTACAATATTGGTGTCGAAGCTACACTAGAAGTTATTGGGGGTAAATGGAAACCAGTTATTCTTTGTCATTTAAACCACCATGGTAAAATTCGAACAAACGAATTTCGACGATTGATTCCAGGTATTTCACAAAAAATGCTCACAAACCAATTAAGGGAACTGGAGCAGGCTGGGTTAATCAATCGAAAGGTCTTCAATCAAGTACCACCAAAAGTTGAATATTCATTAACACCTTATGGACAAGGAATGGAACCAATTCTGAACATGCTTTGTACGTGGGGTGAAAAACATGTTGAATTATTACAGGATAAAGGTGAAGATGTTCTGTTAAAACAACGTGATGATGATATCGCCATGCAGCAAACATCATAGTGAGGGGAGAAAGAGACTGTCATATACAAGACAGTCTCTTTCCTCTTTTTTTATAGAGCAAAGTCAAATTCATCTGGATTTGGTCCAACACGTTGTTCACGATTCATCTCATTGATTAATGCCATTTCTTCGTCTGTTAAAGTAAAGTCAAAAATATCAGCGTTTTGCATCATACGCTCTCTACGTACTGATTTTGGAATTGTAATTACTCCATTTTGTACATCCCAGCGTAAAATAACCTGAGCATTTGATTTTCCGTATTTTGTTGCGATTTTTGAAATTGTTTCATCTTCAAGAAGTCCACCTTGCATTAAAGGTGCCCATGCTTCAAGTTGAATTTCATGCTTGTTACAGAATGAACGAAGCTCAGCTTGTTGTAAACGTGGGTGGAATTCCACCTGATTCACAACGGGTTTAACATGAGCAAATGACAGTAAATTTTCTAAGTGAGCAACAGTGAAGTTACATACACCGATTGCTTTGATCCTGCCTTGTTCATATAGATCTTCCAGTGCTTTCCACGATTCAGCATATTTATCTTTACCAGGCCAATGAATTAGATAAAGATCTAAATAATCTAAACCTAATTTTTTTAGGCTCTCTTCATATGCTGCAATTGTTTCATCATAGCTTAAACCATCGTTCCATACTTTAGATGTGATAAATAAATCTTCACGACGTAAGCCAGTAGATGCTAGAGCTTGTTTAATACCTTCCCCTACACCTGCTTCATTGCCGTAAATAGCAGCAGTATCGATGCTGCGATAGCCAACCTCGATAGCATTTTTAACCATTTCTGCTGTAGCGTCATTTTCTACTTGAAAAACACCTAAACCCATACCAGACATTTGTTGGCCATTATTTAAAGTGATTGTATCTTGTAAATGAGTAATCATTTTTAGTCCTCCATGTTTTGTGATTATTTGATTGCTTACTCATTATGCTGCTAATAAACTCTCAAAAAAAGTACGTACTTTTTTGTGTCATAGAAACGTAGAGGTAACTTTTGTGAGCTGGCAATGATTAGAGAAATAAAATTAGTAAAAAATATTGCTTGGCCTACAAAAAATCTTTGGATACAATTAAACAAATATTTTTCTTGCGGTAATAAAAGGAAATGTACGTTCGGTAGAGAATTAAAGTAGTAATACTTTAAAAAGGGGATTTTGAAGATGAATCGTTTAAATTTAATTACATTAGGTGTTAAAGATATGGTGGAATCTCTAAATTTTTATCGAGAGGGACTGGGTTTTGAAGTGGTGGTATACGGAGAGGAGACGAATCCCGATGTCATGTTCTTTAATAATGGAGGAACAAAAATATCATTATTTCCAATTGAACGTTTAGTCAAAGATATCAATGAAACCAATCCACCAGAAATTAGCCAAGGCTTTGGTGGAATCACTCTTGCCTATAATGGTAAATCAAAAGAAGAAGTGGATCGAGTCTTTGCATTAGCAAAAAAGGCGGGTGCAAAAATTATTAAGGAGCCCGAAACTGTATTTTGGGGTGGCTATAGTGGCTATTTTCAAGATCCAAATGGCTACTATTGGGAAGTTGCCTATGGCGACATGTGGCAGTTTGATGAGAATGATATGCTGATTATTCAATAATTGTTCAAAAAGAGAGCAAACTAACGCTTCTAGTTTGTTCTCTTTTTTATTAATCGTTAACAATAATGCTCCCTCATTAAATCCACAAAGTTTTGAGCGGCTTTAGATAAATAATGATTCTTCAGCCATATTAGTCCTACTGAGGTGGATAATTCTGCTGATGGAATTTCGTATGCATGAAGTGGTAAATCTCCATATTGCTTTAAAATAGTTTCAGGTACGATAGAGGAGCTAAAGCCAGAAGCGATTAAGTTCATTAACAGTGCCGTATCTGAGCATTCTCCAACAATGTGGGACTGCAACTGGAAGCGAGAAAATGCTTCTAATATCGAATAATGTACGCCTAAGCCTTCAGTGCTTGGTAAAAGGATTGGCCAATTTTGTATGTCCGCTAAAGATACATCGTGTTCTAAGAGGTCGAATTTTTTGGATTGTATAAAGTAAAATGGTTCAGTGTACATATGAAGAACAGAGAAATCATCTAATTCTAAAGGTAAGCGAATGATGGCAAGTTCTACAACACGTTCCCTTACTAATTTACATAGATAAGAAGATTCGTTTTGTTGAATTTTATAAGTCACCTTTGGATAATATTGTTGAAATTGTTGTAGTAATGGAGGTAGCTCAATTACTGAAAACGTATTAATGCCCAATGTCAATCAACCATGAAGGCCTAATCCAATATCCTTAACCTCTGCTTCTGCCTCTTTCATTAATTGTGCAACCTGCAACGCATATTTATATATGTCTTTCCGGCTTCACTTACTTCAAAATATTTGCCGCTCCTTTCTACTAACTTTGAACCGAGTTCTTCCTCTATCGTTTTTAAATGCTGACTTAATGGTGGTTGAGAAATATGTAACCTTTCAGCCGCAGCAGAAATCTTTTTTTCTTCCACAATTGCTATAAAATAGCGTAGTTGTCTTATATCCAAACATAAACACCCCTCTACTATAGGTAAAACCTAAGAAAATTATATTTCTCTCATGTTTTTAATATAGTTAGGGCCATGTTAGCATATTTATCAAAGAAAAAAGAAGTGAAGTTTCTTTTTTCTAGCACCTAAATGTGAAGCGAGCAACGTAGAAGATAAAATAATTCCACTTTTATTAGGAGTATATGACTCTTGCCATGCTTTGGGGCTTGCCTTGCAATACTGATTCCTACACCTTTCTAAATGAATTTGAAGCAGGTGATAAAGTAGCAGCGTATACTATAAAAGAGCCACTTTTATTAGTTGCTTTTTTCAATAAATCAACGTTTTTGATTTTCCTAAGAAAATAAATAACAGTTCCCCTATAATAACCATGTATGGAAATTATAAATTTTTTATTTCAAGTTAAATGTATCAAGGAGGATGAACATTGATTCGTATATTGTACATAGAAGATGAAAAAGAAATCGGACAATGGGTAAGCAAGGAATTAACTGAACGAGGTTATGATGTGACGTGGCTGGAATCAGGGGAGGGGCTTGAGCAACATATTAACTCAAAAGATATTGCTATATTGGATGTGATGCTACCTGGATTGGACGGTTTCTCCATAGGTAAAAGAATTAAACGGGAAAATAAAGACCTGCCAATTCTAATGTTATCAGCACGAACAGCTGTTGAAGATAAAATTGAAGGGCTACATTTTGCTGATGATTACTTAACAAAGCCATTTCACCCTGATGAGCTCGTAGCAAGACTGGAAGTATTATTAAGAAGATATCAAAAAAGTGATGATGTACTGACATTGCAGCACCTTAAAATTTATACGAAAGATATGCAAATAATCAATACGATTGATGAAGAAGAAATTCTTTTGACAGGGAAACAATTTTATTTATTACAGTATTTTATACGTCATTTAAATCAAATTTTAACGAAGGAACAACTCTATGAAGGCGTTTGGGGTGAGAGCTATATAGAAGGTGATAAAACACTCATGGTGCATATTCGTTACTTAAGAGAAAAAATAGAAATCAATCCTGCAAAGCCTGCGATTATTGAAACAATCCGAGGCATTGGCTATAGGGTGAAACAATGAAATTTTTTCGATCATTATTAGCAAAATATATGCTCATTATTATATTAGCCATATCAATTGTGCAAATCTCCTATCTTGGTGTTGCTATTTTTGTATTAGGCATTACAAAGACAGGGACAGGAGAATTTTCAAGTGGAGTACTTGTAGAAAGTGATATTGAAGAGCAATGGCATGCACAGGCTAAAAATATGACCAATGCAACAGATGATGTGATGAAGCAGTTATTTCAAAAGTGGCAAGAGCAATTTCCTAAGGCTTCTATGTTTTGGGTAAGTGAAGAGGGGAACTTACTGACTACATGGAATGTGAAGGATCAGTTACCAGCAAAGTGGACACCAGCCTACACAACTCAATTTATAAAAGAACGTTATGGAGATGATCCATTTACTGTTATTGCCTTCTTAGGTGATGATATATCAAATGGCTTTATTGTATTAGAGATTCCAAGGGTAGCATTTAATCCTCCACTTATAAAAGTCTATGATAACTATGGTAACTTTTTATTTTTTGGTGTAATTGCGGTTATATTATTTTTCATTGTAGTTTCGCTTTTATTTTTCAAGGGAATTCGAACAAGACTATTATATCTGCAAGAGGCTATGGAAATACGTGATGTAGATGGTTTACCTATTGAAATTCAGGTGAAAAAACGAGATGAGATTGGGCAATTGGAGCATAGTTTTAACAGAATGGTTTGTGAACTGCGAGACAGTAAACAGCGTCAACAGAAGGAAGAACAGCTAAGACGTGAATTGATTGCTAATCTATCACATGATTTACGGACACCTTTAACGAAAGTAAGAGCCCAATCCTATACAATTAGCAAAGAAGCATTATCTGAGGAAGGGAAGCAGGCATTAAAGGCTATGGATACATCCATAGTGAATATTGATGCTTTAATTGAAAATTTGATGTCCTACACATTGCTTATGGCAAGTAAATATAAATTTGAACCGAAAGACATCAATGTTATCCGATTTGTAAGGGAACATCTAACGACATGGTATCCAGTTTTCGAGCGAGCAGGTTTCACAATCGATATTGAGCTACAGCCATTTGAGCCTGTTGAATGGCGTGTTGATCCATTGTGGTTAGGGAGAGTATTAGATAATATTTTCCAAAATGTACTGCGCCATGCGAATAGTGGTAAATATATAAGTGTGAAAACGGAATCGACGGAGTGTTATACAGCATTTATTATTGAGGATCATGGTCAAGGGATGAAAAATGAGTCGAATGAAAAGGGTGCTGGAATCGGCTTATCAATTGTTGATGTCATGATAAAGGGCATGCATCTAGAATGGAATATACATTCTGATCACTCTGGTACACAAATTATCATAAAAAAACCTGCGAAGCTTGAGAAATAAATGCTTCGTAGGTTTTTTTATGATAGAAATGATTTTTAAACAAAATTTAAACTTAGCCCATACCTTTTTTTAAACTTCCCTTTTTAAGATAGTTAAAGAGGTGAGGACATTGGAATATATCATACAAACACAAAACTTATCAAAAAGCTTTGGGAAAGAGCAAGCTGTCTCAAATTTGAACTTGCAAATACGCAAAGGTGAAATATATGGATTTTTAGGTCCGAATGGGGCAGGTAAAACGACTACAATTCGAATGCTTCTAGGTTTAATGAAGCCCTCTTCTGGAACAATTAAAGTCTTTGAAAAAAATATTACGAAGGAACGTATCCAAATTTTAGCTAAGATTGGTTCATTGGTGGAAAACCCTTCTTATTACCCACATTTAACGGCATATGAGAATCTAGAGGCACTAAGAAAAATACTAGGTGTACCGAAAACTCGAATCGATGAAGTTTTGGAAATTGTCCGTTTGAGGGAAGCTGCCCATAAAAAGGTCAAAGGTTTCTCTTTAGGAATGAAGCAACGTCTTGGTATTGCTGCTTCTTTACTACATAGTCCTGAATTACTCATTTTAGATGAACCAACGAATGGCCTCGATCCTTCAGGCATTATAGAGATTCGTAATTTAATTAAAAGATTACCAGAGGAATATGGCATGACCATTATAATCTCCAGCCATTTATTATCAGAGATTGATCAAATGGCAACACAAGTTGGGATTGTTTCGAAAGGGAAATTAATTTTCCAAGATTCTATTGAGGCTATGCGTCGATTTGCCCAACCAAAGGTTACTTTTAAAGTAAACAATGGTGAAAAAGGATGGCGTTTCTTATTAGCAAATGGTATTAAGGCGGATTATCAAGATGGTGTGATTTTCTTAGAAGAGTGCTCGGATGAAAAGGTTGCTCATATTGTCCAAGTTCTTGTTCAGGAGGGCATATCTGTATTCCGAGTCGAGGAAGAGAAACGTTCATTGGAGGATATATTCCTGGAAATGACGATGGGAGAGCAGGGTATATGATGGGAAAGCTATTAACTGCTGATTTCTTAAAAATCAAACGTAAAGGATTATGGCTTCTAACACTTATCGGCCCTTTAGGAGTGATTGCTCTGCAAATGGTCAATTATGGAGTAAGAAAGGATTATCTCTTACAGCAAAGTGAGGATGATTGGGGCTATTTCTTACTAAATGTGCATTCATTTACACCGCTTGCCATAGTCTTGGGTATTGCCATTCTTACGTCATTCATAGCAAGCATTGAAAATGAGACCAATGCTTGGAAGCAGCTCATTGCATTACCTATTTCCAAATTAACCGTGTATTTGTCAAAATTTACGCTGTTAGCTATCTTACTATTTTTCACCTCAACGTTATTAATGTTTTTTACCCTGAGCTACGGGCTGTTTTTAGAATTAGGTGACACAGTACCTTACATGGAGCTAGCCAAATATAGTTATTTCCCTGCTTTTGCAGCATTACCTATCTTGGCTCTTCAATTGTGGATAGCGAGTGTAAGTCATAACCAAGGGATTCCGATAACTGTAGGCATTTTTGGGGTGATTTTTACCTATTCTTCCTATGTTCTCCCAGATTGGATGATATGGAAATGGCCATCATTGATGAACCAATGGAATGAGCCGATGATCAATGTCTTATTAGGCTTAGGAATTGGTATCTTACACTATATTATCGGCATGATTGATTTTGCAAGAAGGGACGTGAAATAATGATTGCTTTACTTCAAGCTGAATGGTTTAAGTTACGTAAATCAAAAATGGTACCCATTATTTTAGCAGGACCCATGATTGGACTTTTTATAGGCCTATCCGCTAATTTAGAGGACAACATGCAAGGGATTGAAATCAATGAGTGGTATATATCATTATTTTCGATGAATTTAACATATGCTCTATTATTTTTACCTCTTATTTCTGGTGTTTTTACCAGTCTTATTTGTAGGTATGAACATCAGTCTGGTGGATGGAAGCAGCTTTTAGCATTACCTATAACAAGAGGGAAAGTATTTGTAGCTAAATACATATTGATTATGCTGCTTGTTTTAGCAATGCAGATATTGTATTTAGGCTCGGTCTTTGCTGTTGGGATGGTAAAAGGCTATACAGATTCTTTCCCTACGGAGATTGTTTGGAAAAGCATAGTGGGAGGTTGGGTAGCGACATTGCCATTAGTAGCCTTGCAATTGTGGATGTCCATTATGTTTAAAAGCTTTGCTGCTCCATTTGCTGTTAATGTCATATTTACTTTACCATCAATTTTAGCAGTGAATTCTGAAAGAATTGGTCCGTATTATCCTTGGGCACAACCCTTTTCGATGATGTATATAGGTGGCAATACAGACGATATATTCTTTGTACCGTGGGAGCAATTGTTAACCGTAGTAGGTGGGGGATTTATCCTATTTTTCCTCGGAGGATATTACTATTTCCAGCGAAAATCCATTTAACCTAAAAGGAGAATGAGAATGATGAAACGTAGCTTACGTTTTTTAACTGCATTGATGCTATTAGTAGCTCTAGTAGGATGTGGACAGAGAGAGGCTGTAAAAGATGCCGCACAATATACGAATGAAATTAAAGATATCAACATTCCTGATGATGTAAAAATTATTGGTTTTGGGGAAGCAACACATGGCAATATCGAATTTCAAACATTAAAAAGAGATGTATTTAAAGCGATGATAAAAAATGAAAATGTCCATGTTTTTGTCTTAGAAGGAGATTTTGGTGGAGCCCAGCAGATAAATCAATTTATCGAAAACGGTGTCGGGACGGCGGAGGAAGCTATAAAAGCGTTAGACTATGGCATTTACAAAACAGAACAAATGGTAGAGTTTGTGCAGTGGATGCATGACTATAATCAGACAGTTGATGATCAAGAGAAAATTTATTTTTATGGCAATGATATGCAGCGCTATGATTACAGTAAAAAGGGGTTACTTGATTATTACGCCAAGGTACATGCTGACAATGCAAAAAGATTCACGACTAAGCTAGAGCATGTTTCCAACAAAACGATGAGAGAATTATCGGATAGTCAGCTAATTGAGCTAGATAAAACGATTGATACAATCATCAACGATTTACAATCGAACAAAGCGATGTATGAGAAAAAATCTTCAAAGGATGAATTCTCCTTTGCTGTTCAATATGCGCAAATTATGAAGCAACGTACGCAATTATTTTTAAATGAAGATAATTATATGAATTTACGGGACGAATATTTAGCTGAAAATTTACAATGGATTGTTGAATATGAAGCAACGCAAGGTCATGATAAAGTATTAATGTCTGCTCATAATGGTCATATTGAGAAAACTTCTGCTACGATGGCAGGCTATCAATCGATGGGGCATTATTTAAGTGAGCAATATAAAGATCAATATTTTGCGATTGGCACAGACTTTGTGAAAAATACATTCCAGGCACAAAATGGGTCTGGTGAACGAAAGGAATATACGATTGAGCATCACAATGCTTTAGTGGATGCCTTTAGTGACATTGACAATAACATCTTTTATGTGGATTTTGAAGCTGCCAAACAATCGAAGGAGCTTGCGAATATTCTTTCAAAAAAGCAAAGAATGGGCAATATCGGCGATGATTTTCGTCCATGGTATAAGCTGACACAAATGCTGTACACCATTAAAATGACACCTGAGGAAGCCTATGATGGTCTCATCGTTGTGCAAGAAGCAACACCAACAAAAATAATTGATTAAGCTAAATTTAGCAACCTCCATCAAAAAATCTGTTTCCTTCTCCATTATGATAAAGATGAGGTGAGTAACATGGAGTATAGTCAAGCGACACAAAGAACTATTGCCTATATCGAGGAGCAATTGATGGAAGAAATTTCTTTTGAATGTCTTCCTAATACTGCTGGCTATTCGAAGTACCATCTAAGCCGAATTTTTAAGCAAGAAACGGGAATTACGATTGGTGAATATATTCGTATACGTCGGCTAGCTATGGCAGCGAGTTATTTGATGTACTCTAATGTATCGATATTAACGATTGCTGTTACACTTCAGTTTCAATCACAAGAGGCTTTTACAAGAGCCTTTAAAGAAGTTTATGCTTTACCACCAGGGAAGTATCGAAAAGTAATGCAATCATTAAATATGATGGAGGAGGAACATTACATGGAAACAGTTGAACAGGTTAAAGGTTGGGTGTTAAGTGGTGCTAATCCAGAATTGTATAAATTTCATACAGATGACAAGGTATTTCATTCAGGGAAGCGTTCAGGAGTATTGTATTCCACAACTGCCTCAGCAAATCATGGTCAATTTGCTACAATGATGCAGGGTTTTCAGGCAGCTGACTATAAAGGGAAACGCTTGAAAATGTCATGCTACTTAAAGACGGCAGATGCTACAAAGTGTGGTGCATGGATGCGTATTGACAATGGTACAGGTGATACGATTCAATTTGATAATATGGATCAACGCCCTGTGACAGGTTCTACTGAATGGAATCATTATTCTATTGTCTTAGACGTACCTGAAGAAGGTAATTCCATTTATTTTGGTGTGTTACTAATTGGTTCGGGTAAAGTCTGGGCAGATGGCTTCCGTTTTGAAGAAGTTGACAACAAGGTACCCTCAACAAATATGCTTACGCAGGAACATTTATCAAATCATCCTACTAATCTAGACTTCAGTATGGAGTGAATCAGACAGCACTGACAAAAGTGCAAGATGACTTTTTTGAATAACGTATTGATTACCTCTAATTTGTTAAAGATAACAAGGAGGAGGTGTGAGACGATGGCACAAGAAATTCTTTGTGAAGTCAATAACTGCACATTTTGGGATTCTGGTAACAAATGCACAGCTGAAAAAATTTATGTTGTCAGCCAAAAGGGACAACATGCTTCCAACAGCGAGGAAACAGACTGTAAAACATTCGAACCTGAAACGCATTAATGCCAAAAGGGTAGCCATGTATATGGTTACCCTTTTTCCCTGTCTTTATTAATAAATATCTACCTTTTCTTTGTTAAATAAAAGAGCATGGGCATTTTTTACTTTTTCTTCTACATAATCCAGTGAGTATTTACCAACAGAATCTGTTAAATCCCCAATTGCCCGCGACAAGTTATCAATAATCGGAATTAATTTGTGCATTTCTGTGCGATGCTTTTCTTTGTGCATCTCATCCATAATTTCATATGCAAGACGTTGAATCTTCCTTAGTCGCAATTTCTCAGATTGCATTGAATCCTCCTTATTGAACCAATTTATGATGTCTAATTATATGAGCTACAATAAGGTTTCATGAATAATGTTCTTTAGAAATAATTGCTCGTGTTATGAAGGGCTAGCGCAATTTCCCTTATGCCAACATCAATCTTGGATTCGTCTATATTCGATACATTTAGTTTGATAATACGTTCCCGATAAAATGCATCTAAATAATTGCGTTTAATAGGATCTAACAAAATATTTTGTTGTGCCAAATGATCAATAATCTTAGAAGTATTCACCTGTCTCGGTAGAATGATATGGCTATGCATACAGATTTCCTTAGAGGATTGATATTCTGCCAGATGAGTTGCTATAGATTGTTGAAGTTGATTTGCTCGGCTTGCATAAGCTTCACTGACTTTCTTCTGATAACGTTCAAACATACCACTTTTCAAGTAGAGCTCTAATGCAGCTTGGGAGATCATGGAGCTATCAATATCAGTGGTATTTTTATACTGTTGAAAGGTATTAATCAAAACATTTGGTAATACGGCAAGTCCGATACGTAAGCCAGGAAACATAATTTTAGAAAAGCTTTTTAAATAAATAACCCGATCCTGTGTATCCTCCGTAAATAGGGGATCTATTTTTGTATTTTGCTCAAAATCCGCTAAATAATCATCTTCAACTATATACACATTATATTTATAGGCAAGTTTTCGTATTGAATCCTTTTCTTTTTTACTATAGGAAGTTCCTAGAGGGTTGTGCAGACGTGGCATCGTATAAAAAAACTTTATGTCGTGTTTACTAAAAATGTTTTCTAGTTCATCTAAATCAATGCCATCCGTTGTTCTTTTGATGCCCATTGCAGGAAGTTCATAGGTTTTTAAATAATCCATATACAAATGATAGCTAGGTTGTTCCACTAAGATCGTTGAGCGACCATTTGGAAAGGGCATTATACTTAGCAAGGATAGAGATTGTTGGACACCTGAAGTAATGAAAATATTTTCTTCCTTTGTAAACAGCTGATAGCTTGTTAATAGTTTTTTTGCTTCCGCTATTAATGACGGTAGGCCTTTTGGTGTCCCATATCTAAATAAATCTTCTTGGTATGTGTCGATGGCCTTATTAATACAATGCTGAAAATCTTGATAAGGGAATGCATGCCAATTGGGCGAAGATGTAGCAAAATCTATGTAATTTTTCATTTTTGGTTGGATGGGCAGTTGATGATCAACAACATAGTAGCCACTTTTAAGCATTGAATAGATAAGATGCTGATCCTCCAGTTTTTTTAAAGATGCTAAAATCGTACTCTTACTACAGGAAAATTGCTGTGATAACTGGCGAATCGAGGGGAGTTTTGCCCCTGCTTGAAGTGAGCCTGTTTGGATCTGAGTCAGGAGCTGAGAATAAATCCATTCGTATTTAAGCATACATAACCTCCAGCACATCTGTATCGGTACAGATGTGTTTTTTTTATAGCGTCAATAAGTTCTCTATTTAATACGATAACTATACCGGCCGGAATGTTTAAAGAAGGAGTACGATCCTATGTCAGAAAATAGAAATGCCTATATAGCAGCAATAATTTATGCATTTGTCATTGGGCTCTCATTTATGTTTGTGAAAGTTACGTTGACTGTAGCAAGTCCTATTGATATACTTGCACATCGTTTTACTTTTGCATTCATCGGTATTGTTATAATCATGGTAATGACAAAAAATAAGCTAATAATGAACATGCAGGACCTACTAAAAATATTACCGTTAGCCATCTTGTATCCAATTGCTTTTTTTACGTTTCAAGTGCTTGGACTTGCTAAAATTTCCTCATCAGAGGCGGGAATTATTCAAGCGACAATTCCTATTTTTACATTAGCATTGGCAGGTTTATTGTTAAAGGAAAAAGCTACTCGGGGTCAACTTGTATCTGTAAGTTTGTCCGTACTTGGTGTCATCTATCTGTTAATGATGAATGGAGCAAATACTACTACAGGAAATGTCATAGGAAGTGGATTTATTTTACTATCAGCGATTGCGACATCACTTTATACTATTTTTGCTAGAGGGCTTACCAAGAAATATTCTTTACTAGCATTAACATATGTCATGACATTGTGTGGATTTGTTATTTTTAATGGAATGGCTCTTGGAAGTCATATGATGAATGGAACACTCAATGAATTTTTTAAGCCATTCACACATGCTCATTTTGTCTTCGCTATTTTATATTTAGGTATACTATCTTCACTTGGTACATCCTATTTATCTAATTATGCTTTATCTAAATTGGAAGCATCTAAAATGAGTGTCTTTAGCAATTTTGCAACACTTATTACTATTTTGGCAGGGGTCTTATTTTTACAGGAAGATTTCCATCTATATCATCTTATTGGTGGCATCATGATTATTATTGGTGTGATAGGGACGAATTATTTTGGGCGGAAAAATGTAGAACAAGTGAGATAATGAATAGGAACATTTAAATCGGAGCTATTTAGATAACGGGGTATAATAATCGTTTATAAATGACTTTCTAAATTAGGAGGTTTTTATGGGGAAAATTTATGTCATTAGACATTGTCTAGCACAAGGACAATCACTAGATGCACCCTTAACACAGAAGGGAATAGAGCAAGCAAATAGTTTAGCTGAATTTTTCAAGAATCTAAAAATTGATCGAATTGTATCTAGCCCTTTCTTACGAGCAATCCAATCCATTGAACCATTAAGTAGCAGAGAAAGTATAACGATTGAAATTGATGAACGTCTTTCGGAGCGCCTTTTAAGTACTAGAGATTTTCCAGATTGGTACGAAAAATTACAGGCGACATTTGTTGATATGGATTTAAAATATGATGGTGGAGAATCCAGTAATGAAGCGATGCATCGAATTGTAGACCTTGTAAAAGATGCATTTGCTCAGGATGTTGATAATACATTAATTGTGAGTCATGGCAATATCATCTCTTTGCTACTGAAGTATTATGATAAGGATGTTGATTTTCACTGTTGGAAAAATTTAAGCAACCCAGATGTTTTTCTACTAAGCCCTAAGCATAATGAAGTAATGATAGAGCGAATATGGGGTGCACAGTATAGTGAAGGCTAATATTAATTGGTATGGTAGGAATTGTTTCTTGCCATACCTTTTATAGTGAAGGAGAGTAAGATGGAGACGATATTAAAGGAAATTTTAAAATGGGTTAAACAAGCTGATAAAAAAAATCATAATCGGCATTTCTGGTCATGGAGCTGCTGGAAAAACGACATTTGCCAAAAAACTTATACATGCTTTACATCAAGATCAAGTGAATTATTTGAATACTGATCCGTATATTGTGAATTCGGATATTCGCAAGCAAACAATACTTGATTATACATATCAAAATGAGCCTCATCGTTTTAAAATGACGGCTTGTCATCCCGCAGCTCATCATCTGCCATCATTGGAGCGAGATGTTCAGATGATAAGAGCAGGACTCGATTTAATGACAATCGATACACATTATATGAAAAGTACATTAATTTCTTCGAAAAAACAGATCACAATAGTAGAAGGAATGTGTGTAGCATTTATAGATCCGGAGTTACTGGATTTAAAGATTTATTTTTATACGGATGGGGCTACAGAGCTTAAGAGAAGATCAGATCGTGATGTGCTTGAAAGAGGGACAGATATAAATTATTTAAAACAATCACATGATGAGCGACGTATTCAATATGAATTATTTATGCATCCACATTGCCAACATTTTGATATGGTTATTAAAACTCAGGATGATGAAATCCATATTGAAAAAAATCCACTTGTAAAATAAATGAGGGCCTTCTGCACGTTGACTAGCGGAAGGCTCTAACTTTAGTATTGAAATTTTACACGAACAGTAGCATCAATAGCAATTTGTCCCTGTTCTATAGGCGTAATTCCCGAGGATACAGCCATAGAGCGATAAAGGATAGGTATGTTAGCCTGCTCTTCCACAATCTCTACAGGGAGTGGTTGCAAAGGCAGGTGCATAGTTTCTGCTATTGTTTTCGCCTTCAATTGAGCATTCTGTAGCGCTAAGCTTAATGCTTGCTGATAGTAAGCATCGGTATGGTCTATTTTGAACTGAATATTGGTTATTCGATTTGCCCCATTTTCTACAGCCGTATCAATTATTAAGCCCAAATCATTGGTATCTGAAACGTTGACGGAAATGGCGTTGACTACTTCATAGCCATTAAAAGTTTGTTTGCCATCTTCGAAATTATATAGTGGTGTGATTGTATAACTAGCAGTTTGAATTTGTTCTCTTGGAATACCAAGTGCGATAAGAGATTGTATAACTTCATTCATGATTGCCGCATTTTCCTGTTGAGGACCTTGTACATGGTTGCCCTTTGTTTGGACTTCAATTTGTAATTGTACAGAGCTAGGTGTAGCCATTACCTGTCCATAGCCGATTACAATCATAGTACGTGATGGATGATGTGTTTGTTGACTGACCTGTGCATAGTACATCTAATACCACCTTTCATAGGTTATATAATCATGCTATGCAAAAATATTTATGATTTATTTATTCTTTTTAAAAATTTGTCATGTAGCTTTGTGAATAGAAGTAAAGCTAAAATAGCTCCCAGCAAGGCTAAAAACATGTCCCATTGTGCATCCCATTTATCTCCCTGCATGCCTAAAAAATCCTTTGCTCCTTTACTTCCCTTCGAGATTCTTGTACTTAACCATTCAATGATTTCATAAAAAGCAGCAATTGCGAGCAAAATACTGATCGTAATACCTGTAAGCCAAGCTCCTTTTGAAAGTGGTGTTTTCCTGATTAGTATTTCCCTTATTACGATGGCTAATAAACCTTTTAAAAAATGGCCAAACCTATCATAGTGATTACGTTGTAAATGAAATTCATCTTTTATCCAATTAAAAAGAGGGACTTCCGAATAGGTATAATGCCCACCTATAAATGTCAGGATCGACAAGAGAGCGATAATAAAATAAGAAAATGTGGTGAAGCGGAATTTATGATAAATGCAAACAACGACTGTTATTGCCACAATTCCAGGACTAACTTCAGCTAGCCAATCTAAATAAGAGGACGGCTTTATAACAGACCAGATGAAAACAATTAAAACAATAATAAGTAAGGTGGCGTGTATTTTAACATGTTGCCTACTATTCATACTAACAACTCCCTTTGTCTAACAGTATGGGAAATGGGGAAATTGCTTATTCAAATAGTTAGCAAACAAAAAAGAAAAGCGTCTAGTTGACGCTTTTTTAGCCAATTAGATCATTTTTAAAAGTGCCTCTACACCAGTCATTCCTTCTGTAATACCAAGCTGTTCTGCTTCATATGTTACAGATTCTAATGGAGCTGTTAATAGCTCGTCAATTGTTTTCACGCCTACTGCACGACCAGCAATAATTTTTCGATCAACTAAGCGACTATTTAATAGGCCGACATCTAAAGCACCACACATAATATAGCCTGTATCATTAGAAATAGTTAGTAATGTTGTTTTAGGTAATTGAACAACTACTGCAGTGAAGAAATGCCCTTTAATCATAATAGGTTCAATTGTCACCATTGAAATCACTCCTTTTCTCTATATACATATGGTGAAGGCTAGCAAGGTGTTCGACATTTTCATGAAAAAAAAACTAAATATGTTGCTAGATGTATAAGGATGAAAGGAATTAGAGGGGAAGCATCGGAGGTACTTTATAACAAAAAGGAATCTACTCAAATGAATAGATTCCTTTTATCCTTTATTATCTTGTATAAGAAAGCAAAGCAGTTTCTTTAAATTTATGTAATGCATTTGTTGCCTCACGTTTAGAACTATACTCAAACATGCGATAAGTGTTTTCTTCAAATACTGTAATAATCCACATATATGTCATCCCCTTTATTGTGTTGCATAACATTTATATATTTATAATAACTGTTATATATCAGATTTGATTTAATTTTACATCAATAAATAAAAAAATAAAGTACTATTCAAAGATTTTCACATATTGTTCAAAATTATAAAGAACGTTTAAAATTTTTTTGAAATAATTAAAAGGAGAAAACAGACAATCCTTCACAAGTATATTTCCGAGTAATTCGTAAATAGTAAGTTGACGGAGTTCTGTGATTTCGGACTTGGGAGGTGATGCTATGACACGTAATTACGTATTCATTTTTATGGTTTTCTTTTTAATCATCTCGGGATTTTTAGTGCAGGAAGGCTACGCAGATAGAGGTCGTCCCTATTATGAGGAGACAGGTGAAGTTGTTTGGGATATCAAAACAGAGGATAAAATTGTTGCACTCACCTTTGATGATGGTCCACATCCTAAATACACAGCTGCTGTGCTAGATTTATTAGCAAAATATGATGCAAAAGCCACCTTTTTTATTATTGGAAAAAATGCAGAAAAATATCCAGAGCTTGTTTTACGTTCTTATACAGAAGGCCATGAATTAGCAAATCATACGTATACACATCCATTTAAAGTTTCCATCAAAAAATTGCAAGAGGAGCTTCAACAGACAAATGACACGATTTATAGTATTACTGGTTTTTCCCCAGTTTTATTCCGTCCCGTTGGTGGAAATTACACGGATGCTATGATTAATGCTGCTGTTAAGGACGGCTATAAGGTAGTAATGTGGTCCTGGCATCAGGATACGCAAGATTGGAAAGAGCCTGGTGTAAGGAAAATTGTGCAAAAGGTAATGAAGGGAACAAGGCCTGGAGATGTTATTTTATTTCATGATGGTGGCGGGAACCGTACACAAACAATTCAAGCACTAGAAGAAATATTACCTGCATTAAAAAAGCAAGGCTACACATTTGTTACAATATCCGAGCTGATTGAAAGCAAACAGCAACAAGAGCAAGTTCAATAATGAAAAATGAGCCATCTCAACAATGTTTGAAATGGCTTCTTTTTCACTTAAATAAAAGGTTTGAATTAGAAGAAAATAATTGGAGCTAGCGCAATACCTAAAATTGTTCCTAGAGCAATTCCATAGCCAAAACCTTCTCCTCCATACCCTCCAAATCCCCAAAACCCTAAACCATAACCACTATATCTTCTATCAGGTAGAATCCATACCTGTCTTCTATCTACCCTTGTGATTTCTCCAACATGTACTTTACCAGATGAATCCGAGATTCGAACACGTTTACCATGATATTTACAGCAAAGACTATAAGCATCAGCTGGATTCACACATATCCCTCCTTTCATTGTCATTACAAGCTAATATATGCGATTTGATGCATTTATCACTAGCCGATTGTCTATTCAAGACATATGCTGTGAAGAGGTGATAATATGGCAGTTGTGTCAACGGATAAGTGGTTAGATGAATTTGTAAGTGCTAGAAAATCAACTAGAAAGGATGAGCGAACAAGCTTACAATGCTCGATTCTTTGCGATCGATTAGTCAAACTATTTCGAGATGGGCTTCCAGAAGAAATTCACTATACATTACAGCAACAGGGTCTATTTTTACCTCATGAGGAAGTCGATGTTGAAAAATTAAAGAGGCAAGAAGTATGGGCCAGTGTACAGCAGGAGTTTCTATACTTACAGAGGAAATGGAATGGCCCATCAATACCAATTTATATTTTCCCAATTACTCAGCAGCAAACGATAACCAATAAAAATGGTGTCGCTTATCCTCATTCGCTTTTTTTATTTGTGGGTGATTTAGAAAAGCAGGAGCTTCAAGCATTATTTGCTCATGAATATAACCATGTTTGTCGTATACACATATTGAAAAAAACTTTAGATGATATGACTTTATTGGATTCTCTCATTTTAGAAGGCTTAGCAGAAGATGCGGTGAAAGATTTATATGGGGAGAGGTGGATTGCTCCTTGGTTACAATCCTACTCAGATAAAGAACTTTTAGCTTTATGGGAGCATCATTTTTTACCGAATTTACAACTCCAAGGAATCGAACAACATCATCCATTTCTATACGGGGGGCCCCTTCCACCTTGGATAGGCTACTGTATAGGCTACAAAATTGTGCAGTCGTATAAAATGAACCATTCACGCCAACATCCCTTGTTCATTTCAAGCCAAGATTTACTTGCTGGTTCGAATTTTCCGCTACAATAGAGAAAAGGAGTGATTGTTGTGTCCAATGAATTAAAAAATATATTATTACCAATTGTAGATTCAGCAACAAGGGTGCTCATTGTTGGATCCATGCCAGGAAAACAATCGTTAGAGAAACAGCAATACTATGGCAATCCACGCAATCACTTTTGGCCTATTTTGGGTGAGTTATTAGAGATAGCGATTCCAAATGATTATACAGAGAGAATAGCCTTATTAAAAAACAATGCAATCGGTCTTTGGGACACGATTGCAACTTGTGAACGCGAAGGAAGTTTAGATGCAGCGATACGTAATGAAAAGCCCAATGATTTTCAAACCCTTTTTGAACAATACCCTAATATCCAATTAGTGCTTTTTAATGGAGCGAAAGCATTTGAGGTTTTTAAAAAGCATATTGGCTTAGAGCTTCTAGATGGACGAGCCTATAAAAAGATGCCATCAACAAGTCCAATACCAGGGAAAAATATTAAAACGTTCACTGAAAAGCTAGAGGACTGGCGGATTATCCAACTCTATTTAGCCTAAACATCAGGACGAGATTACCGTGATGAAGTAGCTACTTTGGGGTGAATAGTATTCCTTGTGCTTTTAAACCATTGATAAAAGAGAATATACACAAGAAGGATTTCAATAGCATCCCCACCGTAGTACATGATCTTAGCACCTAGTTCTGCCTCAGTGGATGGTACATGATGAGGCGGATTTGCAAAAATAAATTTTGCCAATATGGCATGAGCAGCCAATGCTACTACTAATGTAAGGGATCGAAAAACATAAGAGTATGAATGTGGAGTAGGATCAATATAAATAAAGGCGATGGTGAACAAATAACCCGCTAGAAAAATGTGAAGATGAATGAATACATACAGTAGTATATATTCGTGCATCATGTTGAAGAGTGAGGTTGTATAGAGTAACCATAAACCGCCTACATTTAAAATAGATGCAATAATTGGATGGCGAATAAAAAGAACATACGGTTTTTTTAATATCCGAGAAAGTATACGTGCGTTGTTCACTGGTAAGGTTCTTAACAATAGAGTCATGGGTGCTGCTAATGCCATAAGTAATGGTGCCAGCATGCCAAGCAATAAATGTCCTATCATATGTGCGTCAAAATGAATATGACTAAGAGCAGCCAATGGGCCGATTAATGTAATCAGAGCACAGACATTTCCAATAATCCAACAGATAGTACGGAAATGAGGCCATTGTTTTTTATGTTGATTCGAAATAATAACAGCGAGGATATAGCCTATAAGAACTAAAACAAATGGCAAAGCCAGTAGAAGCTGAACCATAATAGGAAAGTTTTGAGCATGAACTTCGTGAGAATGCAAGATGGGCCACCTCCTATTGTCCTTTTTGATTTGTTTGGAGCAGTAAGACAATACCGATAATTATTAATAGCGCCGCCAGTATGTTCCAAACGATATCATAGGGTAGTATTTCAACATTGTAACGAATTTGGTGAAGTTTCATGAATTTATGTTGTATAATTCCATCGTAAAGCTGAAATGAGCCTGCTCCAAGAAAAATACCGCCTAGCCATCTTTTTAGCCAAAACCCATGTTTTCTATGTAGGTCAGCCAATAAAAAAGCAGATCCAATCGTAGCAAAAAAGCTGAATGCATGAAATAAACCATCTGAAACTAGCCCAATAGCAGCTGTAGACTTATCATAGAAATGATGCCAATGTAATAATTGATGAAAAATCACCTCATCTATAAATGCCACCACCCCAAGTCCAAATAAAATCCCAGTCCACATGTTACGCTGCTTATATTGAAAGCGATTTTCATGCTTATGTTTTTGTTCTTCATACATATTCGTCATATCCAATCCTATCACCTCAAGCTAATTTTCTTTTAGTCTACCCCTGAGATGAGCTCTTAAACAAATATCCCTCAAAACAGTTGTTTGTCAGAGGGAAGTAAGGATGATTGCCAGCTATTATAGTAAGAGCCAGCAGGACTATAAAAGAATTTGAAGTGATGCTTCTCAGCTAAAGCACGGCTTTTTGATTCTTCTTCAAAACCAATTGCCATCACTTGTGTACCAAATTTATTGCGTATGTGGATAAGCTGTTGCATCATATCGAGTGACCATTCATCTTTTCCTACCACAGGATACGAAAAATCCTCCCACATAATAAAGTCAACATATGGCGCTGTATAATCAGCAAGTGTTTGAAATCCCCAATTTTGAGCAACAGATAAATCGGGATGACGTTTTTTAATTTGTTGGATAAAAGACAAGATGGCTTCATTTTGCCACTTTTGTTCATCTTCAGGTAAATAGGAATTGATATTACCAACCGTATCTAAAAACACACCGTCTAAGCCTTTCTCAACAATTTGCTGCTGTATTTCTGCTAGCAAAATGTCTTGATAGTGCGTAGAAGTCAAATCCATTAAAAAAGAATCCCATTTGGCAAAATATATTCTTTCCCCCTGTTTGTCTCGATAAAAATCTTCTTCCTTCAATTGATGATAGAGTGCTGTATTCCATTTGTCTGCTTCCATCGCATTAATATAGCCGTACACTAAAGTTCCGCTTTTTTGAGCATTGATGATATACTTTTGCTGCATTTCAATAGGTTCTACAATCACTAAATCTAACTTCGTCATGCTCTTGCCAATGGCATCGTTGCCTTTATCTAAGTAGTATGTGTAATCTTTCACATCAGCAAGCTTTGCTTGGATACTTGTGGAAGAAGATACTGGATTTTTAGCAAGCAGCATCCACATACTACCTGCGATTAGAGGGGCTAATAAGAGTATCAATAATTTTTTCATAAGTACTCCTTTTTTAAGGATTTTCCATCCATTATACAATAATAGGAATTGGGTTACCTGTGGTAAATGGGCAATGGCTCAAAGGTGAATCGCCCTTTTACATATATTGAATAATGTAAAAGGAGGGTTTGTGTGTATAATAATCCATTTAGAGAAGATAATTTTAGAAGACCTGGTGGTTGGGGAGATTATAATGATTTTGAAACAACGTCATTTGGGCCAACTCATTTCGGCCCCCCTCCAGCAGGACAAATGCCCATGAGCACACCACCAGGTTTTTCACCACCAATTCCTGCTTGGCGAGAAGGGTCTAGTGGTATACGTTCCTGTTTGTTTAGAAATACGTATATTTGGATGAATAGTGGTAGAAGTTTTTGGTTTTTCCCAACAGCTGTAGGAAGGGAAATCATTGCTGGCTTTAGATGGAGTCGAAGATATGGCTGGTATTTCCGTACGATTTCTAGAAATCAAATTCGCTCCTATGAATGTTTTAGATAGACTTATCTCAAGGTATAGAGTTTTATTTTTAAAAAAATGATGTTACAATGAACGATAACGATGAATGAAGGGAAGATGGGTGGCTAATGAATAACTAATCTTAATTTTTGTATAGGAAATTTTATATTTCACGGACAACAAAAATAGGATTAGTCTGCCCATTTTTCATAATAATTGCTTTATATTCGCAAACAACTGCTGATATTTAGCTACTCCAAAGATTGTTTTCATAATAATTTTGGAGCTTATTTGTGTATGATATTGTAGCGACTAATCCTTCCAAATGAATTGGAGGGATTTTTTTGTCCCTCCAACTGGAGAGGATGGATAGTATGAAGGAACTTTTAAAATTACAGGATGTACGTTATGAAATAAAGGATATATTGTTATTTGAGCATGTGACAGGCACAGTAAAACAAGGCGAAGTCATCGGCATTATAGGGCGAAATGGTGCTGGGAAATCGACATTATTACAATTGATTCAAGGTACATTATCACCAACTATGGGAGCAATTCAGAGAGCACAGGCTTTAAAAATTACATTTGTTGAACAGGAGCTAGCTCATTTTGACAAATTAGAAGTATCCGCAAGAGAAGCTGATCTGCTGGCTAAGTGGCAGGTACCTAATGTGTCATTTACAGCGTTAAGTGGGGGTGAAAAGCTGAAAATGCGTCTTGCAGAAGGTTTTTCCCAGAATGCTCAAATTTTATTACTTGATGAACCAACGAATCATTTAGATGAACAAAGTACCGAATTCCTCATCAGACAAGTCCAAAACTATAAGGGGACAATCATCGTTGTATCACATGATCGCTATTTTTTAGATAAGGTTGCCACAAAAATCTGGTCTATTGAGGAAAAAAGCCTGATTGAACATGATGGTAATTATACAAGCTATATGGCAGATAGAGAACATCGACGATTAACCCAGCAACGTTCCTACGAGAAGCAGCAAAAAAACATTGAACGAATTGAGGCTCAAATGTCGGAACTGACGTCTTGGTCACAAAAGGGCCACACTCAGTCAACAAAACTGGAAGGCTTTAAGGAGTACCACCGTGTGAAAGCAAAGCGCTTAGATTCGCAGGTGAAATCTAAGAAAAAGCGATTAGAAGCTGAACTTGCGAAGACAAGAGTGGAAGCAGTGGAGCCAGAAGCCGAGATTCGTTTTTCTTTAGGCACGAATCAACGAGTTGGCAAGCGCTTACTGGAAATCAAGCATTTAACTTTAAAATTTGGTGAACGCATGTTATTTAACGATGTGAATATTACAGCTCAATTTGGAGATAAGATAGCTATTACAGGAAAGAATGGAAGTGGGAAAACAAGCTTTTTAAAAGTACTTTTAGGCAAGCTAGAAGCTGAGGGTGAAGTATGGCTATCACCAGCTGCAAACATTGGTTATCTGACACAGGAAGTATTTGATTTACCACTTGATCAGACACCAGAGCAATATTTTTATCGAGAGACATTTGAAGAGCGCGCTAAAGTGCGCAACTTGATGAAGAATTTAGGATTTACACTGACACATTGGACATCGCCCATAGGCAAAATGAGTATGGGAGAACGCGTAAAGTGTAAGCTGATGGCTTATATTTTAGAAGATAAAAATGTTCTTATTTTAGATGAGCCGACAAATCATCTTGATCTACCTTCTCGTGAGCAGTTAGAGCATACTCTTACCCAATATAATGGGACTTTGCTTGTCGTTTCACATGATCGATACTTTCTAGAAAAAGTCACGAACAGTGTTTGGGAGCTTCACGGTCAGCACATCAAGAAAAAGTGGACAGAAGTCACACCGAATAAAGTGGATGATACAGTGGCTCTCCGTTTAAAGCTTGAAACGGAAAGGCAAGAGATTTTAGGCAAACTGAGCTTTCTAACAGATAAAGATAAGGACTACGCAATGCTTGACCAGAAGTTTAATGAGCTAACGAAGCGCATCAATGAACTTCGATAGCTGAAGCGTTTAAGTTAACCTTTTCCAGGGAAAAATATGGAGAGAGTGCATTTCTTAAATGGGGGTTAACATGGTGAAAAAGGTAGTATTTCTCTTTTTATTGTTAAGCATTTGTAGCTTAAGTGCTTGTGCAGAACGAAATAAGAATGAACAACAACATGAGATTGAAACAAGTACATCTGTAGCACAGTCAAATAATGATCAAGTTGATGCGGTTCAAGCAACTGAAGCTCTTCAACAAATAAAGGAACAGATTCATTTTGATGTTCCAATAAAAATGCCAACAACGTTACCTATTGCAGAGGGTGCATTTTTATCAGCTACAGTAAGGACAAAGGGCGACCAGGTTGAAGTTATTTTTTATGAAAGCAAAGAGAATATGCCCATTAATGATATTCGATTAAAGAAATCAGCGACTGTTATTGGAAGATTGCTGGTCAAGAAATATAAAAGTGTGGAAGGTGCAAGCACACAGATAGCATTTGATAATTTCAATCAAAATGGCGGGCAAGAGGTTGATCTTGGTTACAATATAAAAGGTTATCAAGATGCAGGTGCTGGTTCATTATGGACTGGTTGGAATGAAGGGCGATGGGCAATTGCCACTCACACACGAACTGATAATCCTGATGCAGGTGTCAAACTTGCTAAGCAGGCAGTAGCGTATTTAGAAAACCACCTGCTACCTATTCCAAGGCAATATGGCATGGCTCAGCTAGATGTCTATCAATCAGGTAATTTAATTGTTTGGCAGGATGAAAAGCTTGTTTACACACTCGATTCAATCAAAGAGCCTTTAAAAGCACTAGCAATTGCTACAGCTTTTTATCAATAATAGAAATCCTAGAGTAAAGATGCTCTAGGATTTTTTGTATTATTTTACTTTATACTATTCAGCATTTTTTGGTATTCGCTGAATTTTTGCTGCCATTCATCCATTGGGAAATATTGATGTTCAAGGCCATTTAGTAGATCTGTTAACATATCAAGACAAATATGCCATCCCGCTAAATCTTTCGGTGTATGCTCTGTCAGATTTTGAAGTGTCTCTACTAATACCAATAAAGAACCCTTTTCAGTAGAAAATAATTCAAATCTCACCGTATCTGTACCCCAACCAAATCCCAATACTTCTTTCTCAACATAATCTGTGATGGTTATTTCCTCAAAATTACCTGTTCCATCATTCATATTAAAATGTATTTTCCCGTTCTTACGTAGCTCAATGATTTCTAAATTACTCATCCATTTTTGTAGGTTTTCATTGTTAGTCATAGCGGACCAAACGGCATCTATTGGATATAGTAATTTTCGTTTGAACGTAGCAATATGGTAATTTGATTGTTTTTCAATAGTAGCTAGCACAGACATCCTCCTAATGATAAATTGCTTGAAAAAGTCTAGTGATGCCTAGTTCAATTTCATGCTTTTGTAAATGACCATAGCCAATAATCAATCTGTTATTATATTTTCCCTTTTTAATTGTATGATCCTCTACTGGGTAAACCTTTACACCAAATTGTTCTATTTTCACTAATAAGTTTTGTGTAAAATCAATCTTCTCAAATTCTGCAACTAAGTGCATACCTGTAGAATAGCCGAATATCTTTATGTTATGTGAAAAAGTGGATTGTAAACATTGAATCAGAAAATCACGTTGGCTTTTATAGAACTTCTTCATTTTTGTGATATGTCTTTCCATATAGCCCTCCTGTATAAAGCGAGAAAGGATAAGTTGGTCTAAGGAAGGTGTATGTAAGTCCGTAAACCATTTTAATTGACGACATTTTTCAGTAAGCTGTGTTGGAAGGATAATGTATCCTATTCTTAATGCGGGAGAGAGAATTTTACTAAAAGAACCGATGTAGAGAACAAGCTCTGGATCTAGTCCCTGTAAAGAACTAACAGGTGGCCCTTCGTAGCGAAACTCACTATCATAATCATCTTCAATTAAAAAGCAATGATTCTTTCTAGCATACTCAATTAATTGAATTCTACGTTGAATAGGTAAGGTACTTCCTAAAGGAAATTGATGAGAGGGAGTTAGAAAGACAAGTTTAGGATCTATATTATCTGGTAATAGGCTTGTTTTCATCCCGAATTCATCTACTGGTATCGGATAAATGGTAGCACCTGAAGCTTTAAAGATAGTTTGAATATCATTCGTTATAGGATCTTCCATAATAGCAAGATCATTAGGTGACAGCAATAATCTCGACACAAGCATCATTGCCTGTGTCGCACCAGATGTAATAATAATTTGCTCTGGATGACATTCAACGCCCCTTGTTCTTAATAAGTAGTGGGCAAGAGTATGCCTTAATTCTATGCGCCCCTCTGGAACCCCGTATCCCAATATGGAGGATTCACTATCGTGCCAAAGTTGATGACTTATCTTCGCCCAAGTTTTACGAGGAAACAAGTCGAGTGCTGGAATACCTGAGCGTAAGTTGATAACTTCTTTCCCTACTATTGAATCTCCTGCTTTATTTGTAATAAAAGGTTTGGTCTGTTGTGGTAACAACGCCCCTTCTGCAACAAATGTACCAGCTCCTCTTCGTGCAATTAAAAATCCTTCGGCTAGTAACTGATCATAAGCTTCTAATATGACATTTCTTGATACTTTCAATTCTACTGAAAGCTCTCGTGTGGATACTAACTTTTCTCCTGCCTGAAGGTGTCCACTTAAAATTTTTTCCCGTATTTGCTGATAGATTTGACGATTTAAAGGAATATCTAATGCTCGATCAATAGGTATCCATAACATTTTACATACCTCCGATTTGAAAGTGGTACCTTTAAAATCACTTTAAAGTGGTTCTACAGTTACCAATTTTATCATGATAAAGTACTTACCAATACCGAAGAGGGGGAATAAATATGAAGAAAACAGAAGAATTAGTGATTCAAGCCTTGAAAGTCGCAGCACGAGACGAGCGCTTGAAAAATGCGGTGCAACAATCAACAGAGCTCTACCCATTATTATGGAAAGCAGCAAAAAGGTATGTAACAGGGGAAAAGAGAGAGGATGCCATTACTGCTGCACGTAATTATCTTAATGACAATTATAATATCTCCATTGAATATATTGGGGAAAATACAACCAATTTAAGGGATTGTCAAAGAGCAAAGGATGAGCTTTTACAAGTAATTGAGGACATGGGGGTTTTATCTTTGAAGCAAACAGTATCTTTCGATTTATCTCATATAGGTCTTTCTATTAATGCTGAGATTGCTTATAAGCACCTTGAAGAGCTTACACAAAAAGCTCAGCGGTATGGAATAACTTTGATGATAAGTATGGAAGAATCCTCAAAGACTAGTGATATTATTACTCTTTACAAAAAAATAGCAACGAAGTATACAAATGTTGGAATTACATTGCAAGTTCATCTTTATCGTACAAAGGTAGATTTACAAGAACTTATGCAATATCCAGGGAAAATAAGACTTGTTAAAGGGGCTTTTCAAGAGTCTATCGATATAGCCATGATCAGATCAGAAGAACTGAATAAGCGTTATCTTGAGTATGTTGAACAGTTAGTAAATGCGAATCATCCGATATCAATCGCTACACATGATGAAATGCTTATTCAAGAGCTAGAGCGACGTCAATATCTTGATAACTCAAATGTTGAAGTTGAGATGCTTTATGGTGTACGTCCTTCATTACTCAATGAATTAAGACGGAAAGATTATCGTTGTAGAGTATATTTAACGTATGGAAATGAGTGGTACTTATATCTTTGCCACCGAATTGCTGAACACCCTGAAAACCTCTATTTAGCAGTAATCGATATTATTAATGAATCCATTGAACGCGTAGTATAGAAGAATGAATAGATGGATCTGGAGTAGCGGGAAAGTTATTGTGGCAATGAGTATCGTTGGTAGTTCAGTTGTTGCGGGCAAGTTGGTTGTTCAAAGCTTTCCAATTTTCTTAGCGAATGAACTAAGATTTCTTGTGGCTGCAATTATTTTAATTCCTTTGTGGATAAAGATAGAGGGATTTTCAACATTAAACAGAAAAGAATTAGTAGCGGTTTTTTTACAAGCGTTATTAGGGGTGTTTTTATTTAATATATTAATGCTCCATGGTCTTTCAAAAACGACTGCTATGGAAGCTGGTATTATTACTGGTACTCTGCCAGTCTGCACTGCAATCCTATCCTATTTTATTTTGAAGGAGAAATTAACGAGGAATATGGGGATTAGCATACTTCTTGCCGTAGTGGGAGCTATCTTTATGAACATTGCTAACTATTCTGCTACTAACCATTATTCAACTTCATTATTAGGGAATCTATTCATTTTAGGGGCAGTATTTTGCGAATCTTTATTTATCATCATAGGTAAGTTAATTTCTTATCGTATGAGTGCTCTTACAGTCTCAACTATGGTTAGCTTATTTGGAGTCATATTATTTTTCCCATTGGCTGTAGCTGAAAGCAGATATTTTGAATTTGAAGAAATTTCAGCTGCAGAGTGGGGATTAGTATTGTATTTCGGCATTGTTGTAACCGTCATAGCGTTTCTTTTAATGCAACAGGGTCTTGCAGTAATTTCAGCATCGTGGGCAGGTGTACTTACTAGCTTATTGCCAATTAGTAGTATGATTTTATCTTCTATTCTATTGGATGAAAAAATAACTAATCTTCAGGTCTGTGGTTTTTTCTTAATTATAGCTGCCATCTATTTACTGTCAAAGCAGAAAGGGATAAGGAACTAGTGATTTATAAGAAGTTAATTATAGGATAATATTGTTAAAAAAGGAGGGGTGAAGATGACACATCAACAAGCATTGGAACAATATATCCAAGCAACAAATACCCATGATTTTAATCAAGTAAAGGCTATTTTGCATCCACAAGCAATTTATTGGTTCTCTGATAAAACTTGCACAACAACAGAGGAGATTGAGGCTTATTTCAAGCATGCATGGAATGTCATTAAAGAAGAGGTTTATTCAGCTACTGATGTAAAATGGTTAACCGTTGATGAAAAGACGGCTACCTGTCTCTATACATATCACTATGAAGGCTATCATAACGAAAAGTTTGTATCAGGTAGCGGTAGAGCGACTAATATTTTTACATTAGTTAACGATCAATGGAAGATAATTCATGAGCATTTGAGTAGTGGTCATTAAATTATTTTCAATGTAACTTGAACAAGCAACAATATAATAATCACTGTTAGTAGTGTTTTGGCTATTTTTAATGGAATGTAGGGGAGCACTAGGAGACCTAATTGGGAGCCTATAATGGAGCCTAGTGCCATAGCAATTGCATAGTGCCATTGAATAAAGCCAGTGTGATAAAACACAATAAATGCACCTGTACAGCTCCCGAAGAGGAGTACTCGAGTGAGCTGTACAGCCTTTATATAAGTATGATGTGAACGTAGATAGTGTAAGATGCTAAATGTCGAAGAGCCAGGGCCGAAACCACCATCATACATGGCGATGATAAATGGTTGCCAAAAATGAGGTGCTTGATGTTCTAGCGAATCAGGAACTTCCGTCCACGCCTTATTTTTTAAAGTTACGACTAAAGCCAAAAGGAGTAGTACACAGGCCATATAGTTCATAGTTTGCTCAGACAGCGAAACAGCTAAAAGTGAGCCGCAAATCCCCCCAACAATAGCAAGGGCTATATATTTAATGATAGATGTGAGATGTAGCTCCTTCTGATAGAGTAGATAAAAAATACTGGATAAAGACGAAATGCCTGTCGAAAATTTGTTTGTTGCAATACTTGTTTGAATCGGGATACCGACAAGCATCATGGCAGGAAGTGTAATGAGTCCACCACCTCCCGCAAGTGTACCGATAAAAGCAGCTACCATTCCGATACATACGAGTGTTAAAGAAATGTTTGCATAGAAAAGTCCAATTAAGCTAAGTAGTACAAATAACAACAGCAGGATCATTTTATTCATAATCTTCTCCCTTTCTTTTATTAGCTTTAGGGTAAATGGTGTTGATGTATAAATCTAATATATAATTTTTGATGATTTATAGATTTAATTTATATTAATGGGGGCTGGCTGAATGAGATTGCTTCAAACGGAGGAAGAGCTGAAGAACTTAATCGCATCTGATGACTGGATGATGAGCATTTTATCCACAGTAGAAACTTTGCAATTACCAGATTGGTGGGTATGCGCAGGAATTATTCGCTCAAAGGTATGGGATTACCTTCACGATAAGGAGGAAAGAACACCAATTGCTGATATTGATGTGATATATTTTGATAAAGAAAATTTAGCAGAAGAAGTAGAGAAGCAGTATGAGCAAGAACTGAGAAAGGTATCTCCAAACGAGCCTTGGTCCGTGAAAAATCAAGCCCGAATGCATGTCCTAAATGGTAGTAAACCATATCAGTCTGCTGTTGATGGAATCTCTCATTTCCCAGAAATCCCAACGGCAATTGGAGTAAAATTATCAGATGGGTTTCTAGACATTGCAGCACCGTACGGTATTCTTCTTTTAGGAGCAGGCATTGTAGAGCCAACACCGTTTTACCTAGAAAATAAGGATGCCTATGCGATTTATCGTCAAAGAATTCAGCAAAAGCAATGGCATTTGAGTTGGCCAGAATTGAAAATTCATCTTCAATAAAAAAGAAAGAGGGGGACCAATTGCAACAAGATAAAACCTATGTCATTAAACACTATAAAAAATCTTTAGATTGGATAGATAATTTGCGAGGGTTATCTGAGGCGCAATGGCGTATGCCTATTGAACCTGGGAAATGGTCGGTTGCAGAGGTAATTGGGCATCTTCCTCCATGGGACAAGTTTGTGCTAAATCACCGAATCCCTTTTCTATTTACAGATGAGCGTCTGCCGAAAGGACCAGATGTAGCACATTTGAATACGATGGCAGCTAAGAAAAGCCGTGAACAAACAATGGAGGAAACATTGAATGATTTTATGTCCACAAGGCGTCAATTATTGCAGGATATTCAGCAATGGACAGACGAGCAATGGCAACAGTCATTTAAAATTGGGCAGTCAGAAATGACTATAATCGACTATTTTGTAGGATTAATCAATCATGATTTACATCATTTTCCACAGATTCAGAATGTTATACATGTATAGGAGTTAGCATATGGATATCAAATATTTAATTGATTACTTTGCACATGCTTCTGTAAAATTTACAGATGTTTTTACTAAAAAAATGGACCCAGGTGAAGTAGATGCTGGTAGAACAACAGCTCCAGATAAGTGTGGGTTAGTAGTACCACTTGCAGGGAGTGCGATCTTTAGCTTTAATGGAACCCCCTATATGATGGAGCCTGGAATGATTGTCCATGCAGGCCCCCAGATGCCGATAGAAGTGAGAGCGACTGGTCATAAAGGTTGGGAGTATGCAGTTGTTCATTATCGCCTACCAACAGAAGAAATAAATCTATATCCACTAGCAGAGCAACATTTTCTAATTAATACAGGTTTTAACACACAAATTATTAGCCATGTTAAGCAATTAGTGGAGAGCTATTCCTTTCCTGGTAATATGGCTGTATTCAAGTCTAAGACATTATTTATGAATTTGTTGGAAGATATCCTTGTGGCGGCAAAAATGCAGGTTTTAGATAGTGCCAGCGAATTAATAGAGCAGGCATTACAGTATATACATGAAAATTATGCAGAGCAAATCTCAGTATCAAATATCTCGATGGAATTGGGCATTGAGCGTCGCCGTTTTGCTTATTTATTTGAGCAGCATACAGGTATGAATCCAAGCACTTATATTACGGAATATCGTATACGGCGTGCAAAAGACTTGCTAGAATATGATGTCATTCCAGTAGCTGAAGTAGCAGAATGTGTCGGATATGTCGATTGCTTTTACTTTAGTAGAGTGTTTAAAAAGTGCACAAATTTATCTCCTTCCGCCTATAGAAAGATGAAAATGGAGGAATCTAATTATATGTAAAAAAACTGCTTCTTCCAAAAAAGAAGCAGTTTTTTTAATAGCAAAATCGGCAAAAATCCATGTCATTCTCGAAATCGTCCATTCACAATCTTTTTTCACTTTGTTAGGATAGTATCCGTAAATGATAATGAGTATCAATTATGTATTGACTTATATATGAAAACGATTATCATTATCAATATGAGCTCGTTAGGAGAGAATATCTATGAATAAATATTTTAAAATGTGTGCACCTGCACTATTAGTATTATCACTGGCTGCATGTGGAACAGATAAAGCAGAGGAATCAACATCAACAGCTAATACAGCAGAGACAAGTGCAACAGAATCACAGACAGAGCAAGCTAAATCAACACAGACCGTAACGTACTTAGGTGAGCAATATGAGCTACCAGCCGAAGTAAAGAACATTGTCGCTGCCAGTCTTGAATCGATGGAAGATGCGGCGATGCTTGGTATTAAGCCAGTAGGTGTCCTAGAAGTAGGTGGAAAAGTTCCTGCCTATCTAGCAACAGATTTTGAAGGAGCTACACTTGTAGGGAATAAAATGGAGCCAAATGCAGAAGCCATTCTTAATCTGGATCCTGATGTAATTGTGGGTACTTCGAAATTCCCTGAAGAAACGGCTGAAAAGCTCAACAAAATTCAAACAATGATTCCATACTCACATATTTCAACAAATTGGAAAGAAAATTTAACTTTGCTTGCACAATTAGCTGGGAAGGAAGAGGATGCAAAGAAAATCATCTCTGACTATGAAGCAAAAGTTGCTGATGCCCAAGTAAAATCCAAGGAGCAATTAGCAGATAAGCAAGTATTAATTATCCGTATACGTGGTGGAGTGATGTACATCTATCCAGCAGGCGTTTATTTAAACCCTGTTCTATATGAAGATTTAGGAGCACCTGTACCAGAAGTTGTTACAACAGCTAAGGCGCAAGCGGAACTATCACTTGAAACATTAGCACAAGTAAATCCAGATGTGATTTTCCTACAATTCGAGGATTCAGAGAATAAGGATACGCCAAAAGCTTTAGAGGAGCTACAAAAGAATCCAATTTTCACTAGCTTAAAGGCAGCACAAAATAATCAAGTTTTCGTCAACACAATTGAGCCATTAGCACAAGGTGGTACTGCTTGGTCTAAGGTGAAATTCTTAGATGCTGCAGCTGAAAAATTATTTAAATAGTATAAACAGGCTGGTAGTAGATTTGGTGATATCACCGGGCTATTACCAGCCTTTTGTAAGATGTGGCATTTTTCATTGCAGGCAGTTGTTAAGGGTATACACTTAAGTAATCGATATTGTGTACCGCAAAATGGATAAAGAAAAAGGTGTGAAAGTTGAAAAAAACAAACATAGTGTCGTTTTCAATATTAGCGATATCTCCTTTCCTTATTGCCCTTGTGGCACTTATTTCTGTTATGTATGGGACAAAAGATATTAGTGCCATTACAGTATGGCAGTCGATGACAGCATTTGATCCATCGGATGTTGATCATCAAATTATACGAACAGGCCGTATTCCAAGAGTTGCTGCGGTGTTACTAGTTGGAGCATTTTTAGCAGTTGCCGGTGCAGTCATGCAGGGGATTACACGAAACTATTTAGCCTCGCCTTCATTAATGGGTGTCAATGATGGCTCTGCATTTGTCATTACAATAGCCATTGTTTTTTTTCCAGGGCTACCAAACTATCAAATGATTTTTTTATCGATGCTTGGTTCTGCATTGGGTGCAGGTATTGTCTTTGGTTTTGGCTCGTTAATCCGCAATGGCTTATCTCCAGTAAGGCTAGCCATAATTGGAACTGTCATTGGCACATTTTTAAGTAGTATTGCTACTGCTATTGCGATGTATTTCCAAGTATCACAAACAGTAAGTGCTTGGTATAACACAAAGGTACATATGGTAGATATGGATATGCTGATCCTTTCTATTCCATTTGGTTTAACTGGGTTGATCTTGGCTTTATTCTCTGCAAAAGCAATTACCATTACTTCATTAGGTGAAGATATTGCCATGGGGCTAGGACAGAAAACAAAAGCAGTACGTATTATTAGCATGCTAGCTGTCGTATGTTTGACAGGGACAGCGGTTGCCCTTGTAGGGAAAATCGCCTTTGTAGGGTTAGTCATACCACATATTACACGCTTCCTTGTTGGTGTTGATTATCGCTATATTATTCCTTGTGCAGCCGTCATTGGAGCCTTTTTCTTAGCGCTTTGTGATGTCCTGAGCCGCGTTGTCAATTATCCATTTGAAACGCCAATTGGTGTCTTAACCGCATTGGTCGGTGTACCATTCTTCTTATATTTAGTTCGTAAGCACGGAGGTGAAAAACGTGCGTAAAAAAACCTCAAGTGTATTCTTTTTAACCATGCTGATGCTTGTTTTAATGATTTTAGTTGCGAGCTATTTACATATTACAAATGGTGTTTTTGATATGTCTGTAATGGATGTCATCAAAACATTGTTGCGGATGGAGTCAAATTCAAAGTTTGATCTTGTTATATTTGAATTCCGTTTACCTCGGATTGTCATTGCTGGACTTGTCGGTATTGGCTTAGGTATGGCTGGAGTTGTATTACAGGGGATTACACGCAATGGACTAGCAGATCCAGGAATATTAGGGATTAATGCTGGAGCTGGTGCAGCAGTCGTTCTATTCATGTACTTCTTTCAATTAAAGCTAGTGAGTGCAGATATGAACAGCTGGATGTCAATTTTAATGATGCCACTATTCGGTTTTATCGGTGGAACAATTGCAGCTATCTTGATTTTTTCATTTGCTTTAAAAAATGGTCATCTGGATATGCAGCGATTAATCTTAACTGGTATAGCTATCAATAGTGGATTTGGAGCTTTGTCCTTGTACCTATCCTTAAAAATGAGTGCACAAGATTTTGAATCAGCGGCTATTTGGATGGCGGGTTCTATTTATAATGCGAATTGGATCTTTGCGCTTACGATGCTACCTTGGCTTTTGATTTTAGGAATATATGTGCATAGAAAATCTTATTTACTCGATTATTTTCAGCTTGAAGAGGATAGCATCACAAGTTTAGGAATAGCTGTTGAAAAGGAGAAAATGAAACTGTTATTAGCCAGTGTAGGTCTTGTCAGTGCTTGTGTGTCTGTATCAGGGAGTATTGGATTCATAGGTTTAATGGCCCCACACATTGCCAAGCAGCTTGTTGCTATTCAACACCGTTATGTTATGCCAGTGAGTGCTTTAATTGGAGCAGGTCTGTTAATCCTAGCTGATTTTATTGGTAAAACCGTTTTTGCACCATCGGAACTGGCTGTTGGTATTGTCGTTTCAATTATTGGGATTCCATATTTCTTGTATTTACTGGTGAAATCTAAGGCATAGGAGGAAATGGCGTGCAAACTGCATTTAGAATGGAAAACCTGGCTTCAGGTTATGAGCAGGTACGTGTCTTTGAAGGGTTAAATTTAACGATAGAAGAGGGCAAAGTGACTACAATCATCGGTCCGAATGGTTGTGGTAAATCTACACTCCTTAAAACGATAGGACGTATTTTAAAAAAACAACAAGGTACGGTATATTTGCAGGAGCAAAATATGCAAAATTTATCGACCAAAGATATTGCCAAGAAACTAGCAATATTATCTCAAACACCGATAGCTCCTGATCAATTGAAAGTGGAGGAGTTAATTGCGTATGGTCGCTACCCACATCGCAACAATGTTAATCGTTTAACGAATAAGGATGAGGAAATGATTGAATGGGCTTTAACGGTTACTAATACGATGGAATATCGAAATAGGGAGCTTGCCCAGCTTTCAGGAGGTCAGCGTCAGCGTGTTTGGCTGGCTATGGCCTTAGCACAAGAAACAAATATCTTGCTATTGGATGAACCTACTACTTATTTAGACATGGCTCATCAGCTAGAGGTATTGGACATTGTTAAAAGTTTAAATGAGCAGCACAGCTGTACAATAGTGATGGTTCTACATGATATTAACCATGCTGCCAGATATTCAGATCATCTTATTGCAATGCGTAACGGTATTATCATGCAAACTGGCACGCCACAGGAAATTTTAAGTGCTGAGGTGATGCGTAAAGTATTTAATATTGATGCACGCATTATGGAAGATCCTGTAACAAATACACCTGTATGTTATGGCTACGAAATTTTGAAGGAGGATATCTAATGAATATAAATAAAGTAGACTACGTTACACAACAAATGACTTCAAAATTGACAAATTATTCGTACACGATTAACACCTATGTGCCAGAGGAGGAAGCACCACAAGATGGCTTCCCAGTTTTGTATGTACTCGATGGCTCATCCTATTTTAACCTTGTAAAGGAAGCGGTGCGTCTACAAAGTCGTAATGCAACAAAAACAGGTATCCTTCCGGCTATTGTTATTGGAATTGGTCATGGCGACGATATGCGTGAAAGAAGATTTTATGATTTTACAGCACCTGCGGAGTCGTATATTTATCCAGCAAGATTTAAAGGAAAAAGTCATGAAAAGCTTGGAGGAGCAGTGGATTTTAGTCGCTTTATAGAAGAAGAGCTAAAGCCAACGATTGAGGCACAGTATCCAGTAAATCGAGCACAGCAAGCTTTATTTGGTCATTCCCTAGGAGGTTACTTTACACTGTGGCAACTATTTCACCACCAATCAAGCTTCCAGCGCTATCTAGCTATTAGCCCATCCATTTGGTGGAATGAGCATGAATTAGTGCACTGTGCTTCAGTATTTCTGAACGAGCATCAAGATATGAACGAAACTTTGTTTTTGAGCGCAGGTGAACTTGAAACCTTTATGGTGGATGATGCGCGCCAAATGGCGACCGTATTAGAAAAAATAATGAATGTTGAATTTTATGAGGCTTTAAACGAAAATCATGCTTCGATCGTACCAACTGTTATGAGTAGAGCCATACGTTTTACGCATAAATCACATTAATAGTAGACCGCATTGTCTTTTGACAGTGCGGTTTCTTTTTATTTATTAATAAAATTACCGAATGGTACGCATAATAAAGGAAATTTGGTCATCTGTCTGGGATAAATGGAGGCGCTGTATGCAAAATAAAATTTTAAAAAACCCAGTATTTCTTATTTCTAGTGGAGTAATTTTTCTTTTGGTCATTATTGGAGCAACGATACCAGAAAAATTTAAGAACGTAGCAAACAGCGTATTTCATATGACTACGGATTATTTCGGCTGGTTTTATTTATTGACAGTCTTTATTATCGTTATTTTTTTATTCGGCTTGGCAATAAGTAAATATGGCACCATTCGCTTAGGGGCAGAAGATAGTCGACCTGAATTTAGCTTTCTAACATGGATTTCCATGCTTTTTTCCGCAGGACTTGGCGTAGGCTTGGTCTTTTGGGGAGTAGCTGAGCCAATGAGTCATTACTTTTCACCACCTTTTAGCTCTACGGAACCTTTAACAACAGATGCTGCAAGACTTGCCATGGGATATTCATTCTTTCATTGGGGTATAAGCCAATGGTCAGTGTATGCTATTATGGGACTGGTCATGGCCTATGTACAATTTAATAAAAAACGAAATTTATTAATCTCTACAGCTTTAGAGCCAGTCACTGGTTCAAATCGTATAGTCAAAAGTACGATTGATATTCTGGCAGTTATTGCTACAGTTATGGGTGTAGCCACGTCTATTGGCCTCGGAGTTCTACAAACAAATGGGGGATTGAAATTTGTCTTTGGCTTGCCAAATACATTTTTTATACAAATATCTATTATTGCCATTATGTTTGTAGGCTATATGTTTTCTTCTACGACAGGTCTTCAAAAAGGGATTCGTATTTTAAGTAATGTTAATATGGGTCTTGCGATTGTTCTGTTGCTTTTTGTATTTATAACAGGCCCTACAGTTTTCATTCTAGAAACTTTTACATTAGCAATAGGGGATTATATTTCAAATTTTATTCAGTATAGCCTTCGAATGCAGCCATATGTGGGGGGAACTTGGGTAAAAGATTGGACTATTTTTTATTGGGCTTGGGCTATTGCTTGGTCTCCGTTTGTGGGATCATTTATAGCTCGTGTATCTAAAGGTAGAACGATTCGAGAATTTATTATAGGGGTTTTAATTATCCCACCCCTTATTGCCTGTTTTTGGATTGCAGTCTTTGGTGGTACTGCCATGTGGTTTGATTTACATGAAAATGCACATATAGCTGAAGCGGTTAGTAATGATGTTACAATTGCACTTTTTCAAATGCTTGAACATTTGCCATTATCACTGTTAGCCCCAGTTATAGGCATAATGTTAATTTTTACTTTCTTAATCACTTCTGCTGATTCAGCTACATTTATTATGGCTAGTATGACGTCCAGAGGTTCTTTAAATCCCACAATTTTATCAAAGTTAGTATGGGGTGTCTTAATGGCAGCTATTTCAGGCGTTTTATTGTATACAGGGGGTCTTGAAGCATTACAAACGGCCTCGTTAATCGCAGCATTACCTTTTACAGTGGTTTTACTTTTATTAATGATTGCGTATATTAAGATGATGAAGGAAGAGATTATTCCTCTTCAGAAAAAGGATATTCAACGTTTGAAAATAGCGAGAAAGCATATTGAAAAGGAAGCAAAAATAAAAGACAAACATACTAAGTAGTAGGCCGTATTAGAAATAATACGGTTTCTTTTTGTTTTAATATACATTATTATGAATAAAAAAACTATTAGGGGTGCTTTATGATGGAAATTGTGTTAGCAGAGTGCAAGGATGCCCCAGTAATACATCAGTTGATGCTACAGGCGTTTCAAGAATATGAAAAAGCTACTCCACCATCCAGTGCACTAAGTGAAACGGTGTATTCTATTGAGCAGGCAATGGAGCAAAGTGAACAAGCGTTTATTGGCTATATCAATAAACAGCCAGTTGCCATGGTAAGGTTTAAACTCAGTACAAAGGGGATTTATTTTTTTAGACTTTCAGTTATCCCAGAAAGACAAGGACAAGGTTTAGCTAAGGCACTAATTTCTTGGCTTGAACAATATGCACTATCGAAGGGGATAACAATTAGTCAGTGCAAAGTACGTATGAGTGTTCCGCGTAATATTGAGTTATATCGTTCATTAGGTTATGTTGTAACGAAAGAGGAAATGGTGAAGAATTGTAATGGTAACTCTCTAGTAATAGCAACAATGGAAAAGAAACTTTCCAATTAGGGGGAATTTAATTGAGAAAAAAGCTTGGCTGCTTGCATGCTCATTATTCCAATATAGAATACATAGAGCACGCTTTTCAAAGCGCTGAAGACATAGAGATACTCCATTTTGTAGACCCTGGCGTGATACAGCAAGTGTCTAAAGGTAGTGATGGTTTAGCGCGTAAAGTTAAGGAGCAAATTGAATGGATAATTAGCTGTGATGTGGATGCCATTTTAATAACGTGTACAAATTATATTGCTTTATTAGAAGGAGAAACTTTTTCTAATCCCCTGATCCCTATTATAAAGATTGATGAGCCCTATTTTGAAAGTATATGTAGTAAGCAACAGCCTCAAATAATTCTTTTCTCAAATCCAGCGACTGTTGAAGGAACGATGGCAAGACTTCACCAATATGCTAAGCAACGAGGAATATCAGTAGATGTAGAGGCAAAAATTATTGAGCATACATTTGAGCTTATTATACAAGGGAAAAAGGAAGCCTATGATGAGGCTATTTCAAGAACTTTACATACTTTATCAGCTGAGCAAAAATTTCTATCTGTAGCCCAGCTATCGATGGTGGATGCAGCACAACGATTTGAAGATCACACGGCGATTACAATTCTCCATCCATTAAAGTCATTAGTTGATATTGTAAAGAGTACCATAAAATGATGGTTTCGCAATTTACAGAATTATCTGTAACAATTTGGTTATAACAAACGTTTCATAAGAAAGGGGGATGTTATGAAACGAGTTGTATTTTTATGTATATTGCTATTAATTTTAGTGGGTTGTACAGATAAAGCAAATGTTACAATGCCAGAGGATCTACCTGATTTTGTACAAGAAAATGATTTTGCATTAGTTGATTGGGAGCATAAGGCAGAGAAATTTGGTGAAAGAGGCATTATTGGTAATGCTGATAAATCGGGTGTCATTGGCGCAGATATGCCAAGTTTAAGCATACAAAAATGGATGTGGCATCTATGGGGAATAGATGAAGTACGAGATACAGAATTAACGGTTATTGGATACCATAGAGAATCTAAAGTCATACAACCGATTTTAGTGGATGGTTGGAGCATAGGACTCGGCGGACCTGTTAATGGAGCAGATGCACATACACCTTCTCATGTGAAAATTCCTCAGTCTGGTGAATGGGCTATTCTACTATATACAAATGAAAAATACTTTGATACGTTGATATACGATATCCGGGAATAATAGTAAACCCTTATTTTGTAAGTATTTAAACTTATAAAATAAGGGTTTTTGATTGTTTGAATATGTATTGGGAAAGGAGGTGTATGTTGTGCGTATGTAAGCTTACATTGTGTATTGCTTTCATATTCTCTGAAATGCACAAGATGCTGAAGTCGCCATTCAGAAAGTATATATAAATACGAAAAGCTATTGAACATAGATAATTACAGTGCATGGTTGTAGCAAGAAAAATATTAAATTGGTAATATAAAAAGTAAAATGGAGGTCAGCAATATGAAAGATTTACGTTATCCTATTGGACAATTCCAATTTCCCAAAGAAATGAATTCACAGCAAGTACTAGAGTGGATTAATGAAATCCGTTTGTTACCAAAACAACTTGCAGAGGCGTTAAGTGGTGCAAGCGAGCAAGACTTAGCAAAATCTTACCGTGAAAATGGCTGGACCGTGACACAGCTAGTCCATCATATTGCTGATAGTCATATGAATAGCTATATCCGTTTTAAGCTAGCGTTAACAGAGGATGTACCAACCATTAAGCCCTACAATGAGGCAGAATGGGCACAGCTACCAGATTCTGAAATGCCAGTAGCAATTTCTTTTAATTTGATTGAAAGCTTACATGAACGTTGGGTTTATTTACTGTCAAGTTTATCGGATGAACAATTAGAAAGAGCCTTTAATCATCCTGATTCAGGCCTGACGACTCTTGAGCATGCAATTGGCCTTTATGCATGGCATGGCAAGCATCATTTGGCACATATTCAGAATGCTTTGGTTAAATAAATATTGATGTTTTATGAAAAAACAAGTGATTTCTGCTAATGAGGAAATCACTTGTTTTCATTTATTATTTAAGTTTATTTTATACGATAGTAATACCAGCACTTGCGTTACCAGCAAGTGTAGCAGCAACTCCTGTAGTAGTCATAGAGAATACCATTAGTAAACGATCACCAGTACTTACAGGTACTGAAACGTTTGCATTACCACTTGCAATCGTACCTACAGCTAATGCTAATAATGGTAAAGCTGGTGCTAAATCAACAAATGCTCCAGTTGGGCTGAAAACGTTGCTTCCTGAAACTGCACGGTAAATTTGTGCTCTTACTGTTGCTGTTCCTGTTAGTGTTAAAGCAGCTGTTGCTGAGATTGTAGCAGAAATAGATGTAATTGTACCTGGACGTGGAACAGTAAATGCTTCTGTAGCAAGACTAGATGTTAAATCGATATTAACGCCAGCTAGAGCAACCCCTGGAACAGATGTACCAAATCCAACAAGACTTACAGTACCAACTAAACCAGTAGCAAGAGACACTAAAGCAACAGGAGTAATTCCTGATGAGAATGGGATAATGGAACCAGTAGCGGCTGGTGGAGTAATACATGCAGCGTCAATTGCAACAAAAGGTCCCAGTGCAGTACACTCCCCGTTACCATGACCGTTACCTGAACAGCCACACATTGAGTTATTCAAACACATTTTTACACCCCCTTTCTTCATTATTCTATTCATTTCAGATTAGGGGTTAAGGGCAATTATCTATTTCACCTATAAATTCAATGATTTCTTAATGACAGCTTTTATTTGACACATAAAGACATCCACTATGTATGTTTTGACATAGTGGATGTTTAAGATAATGTTAACTCCATCTTTTAAAGAAATCGAAAAATGAGTTTTTTCCCTTTTTATGTTCTTCCTCAATCGGCTTGTTTACAGGTTCAAGTTGCATGATCTCTTCTTCAAAGGACGGATGAACCTCATAGGTTGCATCAGCATGATACACTTCAACATATTCTTCTGTTTCCAATGAAGGAGAGTGATCTATATCTGCAGGTTCTGCTACTGTTTCTGCAATGATTTGGTTGAGAGGCTCACTAGCTATTGCTTCAATGTCTTGATTAACAGGCTCGCTAGGTTGCTCCAAGTTAACTCGTTCTATCGAGTCATTCGTTACAATGGGATTCTCAAGATTGTTATGTTCATTCTCAATTTTCACAACCTCCATAGGATTATTTAATGTTTCAGTTTTAGTGCTATCGGATTCATTAACTATAGAAGATTGTAAAGTATCATTCTCGATGTTTTCTTCGCTTGAAGCAGGCTGTACGGCAGATGGATCATAAACACTTACTGGAACTTCCTTTGCATCCATGGCATTTTTAAAATGGAAGGTGGATTCAACTGTCGTGTTTCTGTATAAACCATTGTATATTTGGCTGGGGTGCGTATTGATTGATTGAAAATATTGCTGATTAAAATGCCGTTCTTCAGGTTTAGTTTCCGGTAGACCATTCTGAGGAGAGGGACCCCCGATATTTACATTTGGTTGGTGGTTTTTGGCTTTACCTGCCACACTTTGTAGTAGTCTATAAGAAGGTTGTGCTGATGTAATTGTAGTTTGATCTGCTGTCTGTGTCATTCTAGGTTGTCTAGGTAAAAGATTAGAATAAGCTTGAGCAGGCATGTCAATGGAGGGCGGTACGGTTTTTGTATCATTTCCTTTAACTGGCAATAGTCTATTTAAAATTGATAAAATCTCTTGGTTCATTCCTTCAATGGTTTGATTCAAAGACTCAAGCTGTGTTGAAAGAACCTTAATTTGATCGTCGTATCCTTTTATATATGAATTTTGTTTAGTATCCAATGTCTGAGTAATCCCTTCTAAATGGGCCATCTGTGTTTTTAGTCCATCAAACTCCTGCTTCATATAAAGGAAATCTTCAATTGACTCCCCCATTTTTAACGAGGTTAACGATTCTCTATAAGATTCAATTTTTTGCTTTAAATTTTCAATTTCTTGAGTGGTATACAATTTTGACTCTTCCATTGTAGTTCACCCCTTTCAGTCCATTATTAGTTTATTAAAAATATTGACTTTCTGTTACAAATATAACGGTTCTTTCAACATTTTGATTCGTATCGTTAATGAGGGAAGTGTATGAAAACAAATCTTGATTGATTTTAATAAATATCCAATGTAACTATTTGTTAGCCCATGCACTTATAGCTGAAAAACATATGCTACAAACGAAAGATAAAAATTTTATGGAGGTGTCAAAAGGATGCAAGAGCATATGCCATCCCAGGCGCAGGAACTAATCTGTATAAATGTTGATAAGGTATACGACTGGATTGTAAAAGAAATGTCGTTTGATATTTCACCTACTGGACCAATTACATTCCCAGGTGTTACAGCAACTACTGACTTAACAGGTGCTATTGTTACTTGTCGAGTAATTCCAGCAACTACAAATCCAATTGTGATTCTGAACCGTGAGAATCGCCAATTCTCTATTGATGGATCAACGGTTTGTCTGCAACATCTAAATGTTCAAAAGAACTTCATTCTAACAATTGTCGTTACTTTACCTAATGGTACTGTTTTCACAAGCAATAATATTCCAGTTTCTCGCTGTGAGCAAGTGACATTATGTGCACCTAAGGGAACAGACGTTGAAATTTTATACACAGATTTAGATTGCTTCGTTTGTACAACTGGAACACTTAGTGTTGGAACAGGTGCTGCAGCAGGTACAATTACGTTCTCTGCGTTGACAATTACTGTTGCTGTTTGTCAAAGTATTCAATCTACATTCCCGGTTACTGTGGAATTTTTAGCAACTTTCTGCGAACCAAGAGCAGACTTACCATTCTCATGTCCAACTGCGGTTCGTCCACAACAATGCCCAGTTATTTTCCCAACTGTTGGTTAATTGTGATAACAAAAAGAAGAAAGTCATACTATGAAGAGAGGGTAATCCTCTCTTTTTTTTAATGGAAATAACAAGGAGGTTTAAAGTGGCAGATCGTATTGAAGACAAGATACAGGCACTAAAAGAACAAACAAATGCCTATGTTCATGATATTAAAAGGTTGGTTGAGGAATTAACAATTCCCAATAGGATTAACCTCATTAGTTATTTTACAACTGCATTTAATATTTCTTATGATCCTGAGCAAGAGAGTTTATGTTTAGGCTCCTATCATATTCGTAATATTGGTAGTGCAGCCGTCACGAACCCATCTCTGTGTATAACAATACCCAAGGAGTCACCTTTTTACTTTTCAGGGAGATATGTTCATGAAAATTTCACTCCGAATTTTAAAACACAGGGGCAGAGTCAGTGGGAGCGTTTTAATGACAAATCAAGCAAAGAGGAGTATTGGCTGAGACCAGTTGGTAAATCAACAATCGAACCGAATGAAACTATTTCATTTACCAATTTTCAAATAAAATGGTCCCATAATTTATCATATTCAGGCACGATTATGGGTTTTACATATTGCGATCAGCTCACAGAAGGTGTTGTTGTTTTAAATCCAATTAATCTAAATGGAATGGGCCAGACACAGGAGGAAGACAATGAGTGACAACGAAAAACAAGAGTTTGGTAGTGTAATTCAACAATTAGTGAAGGAACAGCTAAGTCGTCGCAATGAACAAGACAATAGCTTTGCCTTTCTTGAAAAAAGTACATTACAGCTATTAATTGCCTATCTTGTTTCAGGCGAGAATAGTCATGTTGACCAATTAGAGAATTCAAAGTCAGAAGGAAAATGGATGAAGCAGCTGGATGATTTACTAGAGGAAAGTAGAGAGCAGCTTGAAGAGGTGGTCAATTTACTAAAAAGATATTCAGGCTAGGGGGTGTGATGATGGACAATGATATTGTGAAAAACAATGATCCAATACAGCTCCAACAAATGATTATTTTTTTAAGGGCCGAGTTAGCCAAGTACAAAAATGAAGTAAAAAGACTTAGAGATAGTGATTATTATGCTTTGGTTCTTCGACTTGAACGAGAAAATGTTCAATTAACAAGGCATAAAAAAGAACTTTCAATGGAGCTCCTAAAGTTGAAAAGAGACTTTGATAAAGAATTGCAAGCTTACGATGAAGAAATTCAGAAGAGAGAAGCACAAAGAAAAAAGCAAATTGCATCCATTGAGGCATTATTAAAGGAATTGGCAGAGTTGCGGGCTGAAAATAAGTCATTGATGGACAAAATTCAAGCATCAAAGGAGGCTTCGATCGATCCAAATGAAAGGTCTATGGTGGAAGGCATAGATAAAAAGTTAAGTGACTATACAACCTTAGCAAGTAAACAAATGGAGAATATTATAGAGACTCTAGAAAAATACCATAGAGAGAAAGTAGAATCGGACAGCCTTCATCGACATTTATTAAGTGAGTTAGAGATGAAAAATCTAGATATTGAGAGATTATCCAATGAAATAGTTGCATTAAAAAAACAATCTAAGGATAGTAGCACATCAATGAAACAAGGAGTTAATATTGATGAACAAATAGATTTTAGATTACGCATGCTCGATGAATTAGATGAGAAATTGAATGAATTAGCGTTAGAAATCAATAGTGAGCAGCTTTAGCTATAAAATTTCATTATGACTGTTTCAAAAGTATGCCTTTGAAACAGTCATTTTTTTGATTCGAATAAGAAGCTTTTAAGGAGGTTCAACCGCTCACAATGAAGAGGAAGGCACTCCAAAGTAGGTGAGACTAGCTCCAGAGGTCCCTTTTGACCCTCATTCCAATATTACTTTGTTTCTCTATGCAGGGTTACACGTTTCAGGCGAGGGGAGTACTTTTTAAGCTCCAATCTTTCGGGATTATTGCGTTTATTTTTAGTAGTAATATAGTTTTTATCACCTGTTTCAGTACAGGCTAGTGTTACTTGTACACGCATTGAAGGACCTCCTTTTAAATAGTAATTATTACGATTTAAACAATATATTTCTCACTGGATATTGTCAAGTTTAATTTCACTAGTAATAAAAAGTTTTGCATTTTCCAAAATAATATGATTTAATTACAAATTGTAAATAGTAATGATTACGATTTGAGGAGTTGTAAGAATGACAAAGAAAATTCCTGTTACAGTATTGAGTGGATATTTAGGTTCTGGTAAGACAACAATGATGAATCATGTATTGCAAAACAAAAAGGATTTACGTGTCGCTGTTATTGTGAATGATATGAGTGAAATTAATATTGATGCGGAGCTTATCGCAAATGGTAGTGGTATATCACGTACAGAGGAAAAATTTGTAGAGCTATCGAATGGTTGTATTTGCTGTACATTACGAGAGGATTTATTGCAGGAGGTGGAACGTCTTTCGAAGCTAGGCAATATTGATTACATTTTAATTGAATCGACAGGGATTAGTGAGCCGATTCCCGTTGCACAAACATTTAGTTATTTAGACGAGGAGCTTGGCATTGATTTAACGAAGTTTTGTCGATTAGATACATTGGTTACAGTCGTAGATGCCCATCGTTTTTGGCATGATTTTCAGTCTGGGGAAAGCTTATTGGAGCGGAAGGAAGCTGTTGGTGAATTAGATGAGCGTGATGTTGCAGACCTTCTTATTGATCAAATTGAATTTTGTGATGTCCTTATTTTAAATAAGTGCGATTTAGTATCCGCAGAGGAGCTTGAACGGTTAGAACGTATTTTACGTGCATTACAGCCTGAGGCAAAACTTATACGTACAACAAATGGTGTTATCGATCCAGTTGAAATTTTAAATACGGGGCGCTTTGACTTTGAACGTGTCTCTGAATCGGCTGGTTGGTTAAAGGAGTTGGAGCTTGGTCATGAAAACCATACACCAGAGACTGAGGAGTACGGGATCTCTTCCTTTACCTATAAACGCAAAAGACCGTTTCATCCGATGCGCTTTGTTGAGTGGTGTGATCACATGCCAGATTCAATAGTACGAGCGAAGGGTATTATTTGGAGTGCAAGACATCAGGAAGTTGCACTATTATTATCACAAGCTGGGTCATCTGCAAAAATTGAACCAGTCTCTTATTGGGTAGCAGCTCTTTCTCAAGCCCAGCAGCAGGATGTGTTCCAGCAAAGCCCTGAAGTATTGGAAGATTGGGATGAAGAGTTCGGAGATCGAATGACACAACTTGTTATTATTGGCATTGATCTAGATCGAGAAGAAATCACTAAACAGTTAGACAACTGTTTGTTAACAAATGAAGAGTTTCAGAACCCTTGGGAACGTCTACAAGACCCATTTAACTGGGAATGGCAATAAAGAAGAAAAGAAGATTTCGGCTAAGACTCCGAAATCTTCTTTTGAAATATACGATTATAATTAGTAGCATCTCGTAATGCTTTTTCTTCTATAGGTATTCGGACAGAAAGCATTGTAATATTGAGTAATGTAAAACAAAATGCTGTAAAGTAAGCCTGAAACATGAGTGGTAGCAAAAGGATTTCTAAACAAACTACCGCATAATTGGGGTGGCGCATATATTCATATGGCCCTTTACGAACAACTTGTGCGTCAGGTAAAATGAGGATTTTTGTATTCCAAAAAGTGCCTAAAGAGCGAATACACCAGATCCGTAAAGCCTGCACTGCTAAAAATATTATAAAAAATAACGGAAATAAGGGCGAGATGCCATTGTTGTTTGTGACGATTTCCACTATTAAAAACAGAAAAAAGCTAACATGCATGGCTACCATATAGGGGTAGTGTGAAGCACCTACTTCATAGGCTCCTTGTGAGAGCATCCATTTCTCATTGCGCTTGGCAATGACAACCTCTGTCAATCTTTGTAGAACGACAAGGATAAAAATAAAATAGAAGATCATGTTACTCCCTCCAGTTTAATAATACAGCTTCTGCACAAAAACCAGGGCCAAGAGCTACGAGCAAACCTGTATCCTCCACTTGTCCTTCATTTAACATAAACTGCTCTAATACGTATAACACTGTCGGTGATGACATATTACCATGTCGTTTCAATATTTCCCGAGAAATGTCGGTTTTTTGGGGAGATAGATAAAGTGTATCTTCATAAGCTTTTAATACCTTTTTTCCTCCAGGATGCGCAATAAAATGAGTCAATTGTTCGCTATACAGTTCTTGATCCATTAAAAATTGCTCGATGAAAGGTCCGAGCCAATTGGTAATAATAGAAGGAATGCTTTTTTGGAAAATGACATGAAGCCCGTTGTTTTTCACATCCCAACCCATTACATTTTCCGAATCTGGCATCCATTTAGAACCTGTAGCTAGAATATTAGGGGTTGGCCTTTTTGTTGCGAAAGCTACTTCATCCCCACAAACAAGTATACATGCTGCACCATCGGCAAAAAGGGAAGCACCAATTAAATTACTTTTAGAAAAATCATTTGGCTGAAAAGTGAGGCTACATAACTCGACACAAACGACAAGCACCTTTGCATGTGGATGGGCTTTACAAAAATCATAGGCTCTGCTTACACCAGCGGCTCCTCCTGCACAACCAAGACCCCATAGAGGAATGCGCTTAAGTCTATCTGAAAAGGGAAGCTTGTTCATAACACGTGCGTCAATGCTAGGTGTTGAAATTCCTGTACTGCTAACAAAAATGATGGCATCGATGTCCTCAGTTGGAATAGATGAGGATAAAAAAGCTGTATTAGCTAAACATGCTTGAATGACATTTACACTGTATTGTGTAGCCAACTCAATATATAAATTATTACGTTCTTCAAAGGAGTGATTCGTACGATGCCATTCAGCTGGCACACAAAAATGGCGTGTGTCGATGCCACCATTATCAAAAACCTTTAAGTAGCGCTCTAGTTTTGGAATTTTTGCATAAAAAAGCTCTTTCGTTAGTTCCTCTGCGTTATCTTGCTGTAATGTGTAAGGTGGTTGATATGTGCTAATTGAAATGATTTTAGGCAATCCAACATCTCCTCGCATTTAATGGTTTTGTTCATTGTATGCGTGGATGATTGGAATAAATGCTTATAATATTGTAATTGACAATTTCTGAAAATTTAGCTATATTGATAACAACTAAATGGAAAGTAGGTGATGTGACATGATGAATAGATCTGTAATTAGCGAACTGCAATTCGGTTTGTTCAATTTCACACGCCTAAAATATACAAAGTGACGCCGTGCCATAACTCGGGGTATTTGTGTATCTTTTAAACGTGCCTGTGAAACCTTGTAACTGCCGAATTGCAGCTACAAGGTTTTTTTATCGTAGTTCCAAAAGGTGAATTGCGATAGGGCCTCTTGCGGATGGCAACTATTTTCGCTGAGGCATCATACGTTTAGGAGGAAAATAAATTGAATTTAACAATATTAGGTTTTACAACATATTTTGAAGAGCAAATGATAGAAATGAAAAAACAGGCTAAATTAAAAAATTGTGTGCCTGCAAGGGTTACTTTAGAGCATAAGCATTCTTATCGGGTGTTAGCTGAAGAGGGAGAATGGCTTGCGACAATTGCTGGTCATTATGCGTACACCTCATTAGCGAGGGAGGACTATCCAGCAGTTGGTGATTGGGTGCTAGTGGAGAAAATGCCCGGTGAGGAACGAGCAATTATTCATCAGCTATTCCAACGAAAATCTGTATTTTCACGTAAAGTTGCAGGAACGGAAATTCAAGAACAGATTGTCGCATCAAATGTCGATATTGTGTTACTTGTTATGAGCTTGAACGCAGATTTTAATATTCGACGTTTGGAGAGATATTTAGTGGCTGCTTGGGATTCAGGTGCAAAGCCCATTATTGTCCTGACAAAAGCTGATTTATGCGAGGATGTTTCAAGCTTAGTACAAGAAGTGGAGTCTGTAGCCTTTGGTGTGGATATCTTCGTAACGAGTGCTCTTTCAGGCGAAGGTCTAAAGGAAATTCAAACGCTATTCACAGAAGGGGTCACGGGGGCATTATTGGGGTCTTCTGGAGCAGGGAAATCCACATTAACAAATGCTTTATGTGGTGAGATACTGATGAAAGTAGCGAGTATACGTGAGGATGATGCCAAGGGACGACATACAACAACCCATCGAGAGCTAGTAGTATTGCCTGCTGGTGGCTGCCTAATTGATACGCCAGGGATGCGTGAGCTTCAACTGTGGGATCAAGGGGATAGTTTAGCTTCTAGCTTTCAAGATATTGAGGAACTAGCAACAGCTTGTCGTTATCGTGATTGTACACATCAAAAAGAGCCTTATTGTGCTGTCCAGCAAGCTATTGTAGATGGGGACTTGGACCAATATCGTCTACAAAGCTATTTTAAGCTGCAAAGAGAATTGGCTTATATGGAGCGCAAAACAAATATGCAAGCAAAACTTGAGGAGCAGCGCAAGTGGAAGCAAATAGCCAAGGGAATGAAAAAGGGGAAGAAATAATTAATAGGAGCACAGCCATGACAATTCAAAACATCAATCATTTATTGTTTTCAGTTTCTAATTTAGAGGAATCCATCACTTTTTATGAAAAAGTATTCGATGCCAAGTTGCTAGTAAAGGGGAACAGCACAGCCTATTTTGATGTAAATGGGCTGTGGCTAGCTCTTAATGTAGAAAAGGATATACCACGTAATGACATCCATCATTCCTATACACACATTGCCTTCACAATCGCTGAGGATGACTTTGATAAGATGTATGACAGATTGATGCAGCTAAAGGTCAATATTTTAGCAGGTCGGCAAAGAGATGAAAAGGATAAAAAATCGATTTACTTTACAGATCCTGATGGTCATAAATTTGAATTTCATACAGGAACTTTGCAGGATCGTTTGGATTATTATAAGCAAGAAAAGCAGCATATGGCGTTTTTTGATAACTAATTAAGGAGTGATTTTATGAATAAAGCGTTTATTTTTGATATGGACGGAACATTATTTCAAACCAATCTTATTTTAGAGCCTGCGCTCGATGCAACATTCGATGTGCTGCGGACAAATGGGCTTTGGCAGGGAGAAACACCGATAGAAAAATATAGAGAAATAATGGGGGTTCCTTTACCTGTTGTGTGGGAAACATTATGTCCTATGCATGCGGTAGAGATACGAGAAGAGAGCAATGTATTATTCCATGTAAAGCTGATTGAGCAAATACGTGGACATAAAGGTGCATTGTATCCAAACGCTGAACATACCCTTGCAACATTGTCAGAGAATTATCCGTTATACATAGCGAGTAATGGACAGGTTGACTATTTACAAGCAATCGTCGAAACCTATCAGTTGGAGCGTTTTATAAAGGGAATCTATAGCATTCAAGCCATTGCAAGTGGGCATAAATCGGATCTGGTCAAAAGAGTTGTAGATGAAAATAAAATTGATTACGGAGCAGTGGTAGGAGATCGTTCTTCGGATATCCAAGCTGCACAGGACAATCAATTACTATCAATAGGTGTTCGCTTTGACTTTGCACAAGACAAGGAGTTAGAAAAAGCAGATATAGTAATTGATGATTTAACTGATTTGCTAAAGGTTACATTAGATTAACTCAAGAAAGTGAATCAAAAAAAGGACGCTTTTATAACAGTCATTGCATTTCCTCACAAGAAGGCGTAAAATAATGCCAAATCCTATAGAAAAAGCATGGAGAAGGAAAAGTAAATTGGATTAGCATTTTGTAGAGAGCCTCTGTTGGTGGAAATGAGGTAAATGAACCCTTTTGAAAATGACCTTTGAGCTTCGTACCGAAAGCTTTTTAGCCAGTAGATTACGACGAGATGGGCACTCGTTACAACAGCAGCAGTATCTCTTTTTGAGTGAAGACGTACTGAGAGAGGCAAATAGTGTGAGCTATTTGTAAATATAGGTGGTAACACGGGTATACTCGTCCTAATCAGATTTGATTAGGGCGATTTTTTTTTACTATTTTTTCTGTGAGGGGAGCAATTTAGAATGACGATTGTTATTGGAGGCGCTTGGCCGTATGCAAATGGCTCTTTGCATTTAGGGCATGTTGCCGCATTATTACCAGGTGATATTTTGGCTAGATATTACCGACAAAAAGGCGAGCAGGTTTTATATGTATCAGGCAGTGATTGTAATGGTACACCCATTTCTATACGTGCCGCACAAGAGAATACAACGACAGAGGCTATAGCTAATCACTATCATGATGAGTTTACTAGATGCTTTCATGATTTAGGATTTACCTATGATTTGTACACAAGAACGGATGCGGAGCACCACCATGAATCCGTTAAGGCCCTTTTCTTACAGCTACTGGCTAATAATTTCTTATACAAAAAGAAAATTGAACAGGCTTACTGTGAGACGGATAAACAATTCCTACCAGATCGATTTGTCGAGGGGCTCTGTCCAAATTGTGGAGCGAAAGCAAGGGGAGATCAATGTGATAACTGCTCAGAAATTTTAGACCCATTGGATTTAATTGATAAGTGCTGCAAAATATGTGGGAACGAACCTGTTATTCGGGAAACTGAGCACTTTTATTTTACCTTTAGTCAATTTCAAGGAAGGTTGGAGTCTTATTTAGCACAAGCGAAAGTCGAGAAACGTTGGCGAGACAATGCTTTAGGGTTAACGGAGCGATACTTGGCAGAGGGAGTTCCCGACCGAGCAGTAACAAGAGATTTACCGAATGGCATAGATGTTCCAGTGCTAGGTTTTGAAAGGAAAAAAATATATGTATGGATTGAAGCTGTAGCAGGGTACTTAACAGCAAGCTTGGAATGGGCAAAAGAGCATCAAATAGCCATTGAAGATTTATGGAATGAAGAGACCATTTCATACTATGTACATGGGAAGGATAATATTCCATTCCATACAGTTATTTGGCCAGCCATTTTAATGGGAATTGGATCTAAGGCATTACCTACCCATATCGTATCCAATGAGTATTTAACATTAGAAAAACGCAAATTATCTACTAGTCAAAATTGGGCTGTATGGGTTCCTTATATTTTAAGTCGTTATGATGCGGACTCTATTCGTTACTTCTTGACGATGAATGCGCCAGAAAATCGTGATACTGATTTTTCATGGCGTGAATTTATTTATAGCCATAATGGCGAACTACTCGGAGCCTTTGGTAATTTTGTAAACCGTACATTGAAGTTTATTGAGAAATCATTTGCTTGTCAGGTGCCACAAGCGGAGGTGGATAGCGACATTCGAAAACAAACCGTACAATTGTTTAATGAAGCGGGCGTTCTTATCGAAGGTGGTCATTTCAAACAGGCATTAGAGTCTATTTTTGAGTATATTCGAGGAGCTAATCGTTATTTTGATGAACAACAGCCATGGTTACAGGTAAAAGAAAACGTAGAGGCAGGTAATCGTACATTAGCAACTTGCGTCTATATCATTGCGAATTTAGGACAGCTGCTGCATCCTTTCTTACCGTTTTCAGCAAAGAAAGTAAGAAATATGTTAGGTATAAATGAAATGATGTGGCATGAGCAAGTAGAGCTCCCTAAAGTCATTCAAGAGGTGACACCATTATTTGAACGTCTTGATATCGAACGAATCGATGAGGAATATCAAAAACTAGTTAGGGATAGTCACTAGGATTGAAAAAGCAGTATGGCGGAAGAGCCATACTGCTTTGCTAGTTTCATTTAATTCATAACAGGTGTTAATTTTGTCACTACAATGCTATTGATCGCATTAATATAGGCTAATGCACTTGCCTTAAGAATATCAGTATCTGCTGCTTTTGCAATATACTTTTCGCCTTCATGCTCAATCGTAATTTTTACTTTACCTAAAGCCTCTTTGCCTCGTGAAACACTATTGATATTATATTCCACTAGTTTTACATCCATATTTGTAATTTTTGCAATGGCTGAATAGAGGGCATCAATTGGGCCAGAGCCTACTGCACTAGCTTTAAATACTTCACCGCCTTTACGAACCTTAACACTTGCAGAAGGGAAGCTTGTATTGCTGACGACTTGTAGATCATCAAAATCAAAGAATTGCTCACTATAATGTGTAGCATTTTTATTATTGGCATCATGTTTTTCATAATAGCTTTCAACAATAACATATAAGTCGTGATCATATACTTCTTTCTTTGCATCGGCTAGCTTTAAGAACCCTTCAAAAATACCTTCAAATTCCTCTGTTGAAAGATTAGTAAACCCTAATTTTTCAAGAGCATTTTTCACTGCATGGCGACCAGAGCGAGCTGTTAGTACTAGCTCCATATCATCAAGACCTACATCCTCAGGATGGACGATTTCATAAGCATCACGCGATTTTAACAAACCATCTTGGTGAATACCAGAAGAATGGGCAAATGCATTATCTCCTGTAATGGCTTTATTGACCTGTACATCTAAGCCCATAAAGCTAGAAACAAGACGTGAAGTATTCATAATTTCTTTTGTATTAATACGTGTTTCTGCATTGTAGACGGAGCCACGAGTTTTAAGTGCCATGACAACTTCTTCTAATGCAGCATTACCTGCACGTTCACCGATACCATTGATTGTACATTCTACCTTATCTGCACCATTTTTAATTGCGGCTAGCGTATTAGCCGTTGCCATTCCAAGATCGTTGTGACAATGAACACTTAAAAGAACGCTATCATCTAAGTTTTTCATACGGTCGTTTAATTTAAAAATCATTTCGCCAAATTCCTCTGGCTCTGCAAAGCCTACCGTATCAGGAACGTTAATCATCGTTGCGCCAGCTCTCATAACAGCTTCAATTGTTTTCCAAAGATATTCAAAGTCTGAACGAGAGGCATCCTCTGTGGAATACTGAACTTGCGGCAATAATGTTTTAGCGTATTTCACAGCATCCACGCCAATTTGTAAAATTTGATCTTTTGACTTGCTGAATTTTTTCTCTACATGAATATCAGATGTGCCAAGTACCATGTGAATCATCGGGTTTTGAGCATATTTCACAGCGTTATAGACAGCATCAATGTCAGCCTTTACAGCACGTGCTAATGCTGTAATCATAATGTCGTTTGTATTGCCAACCTTTTCAGCTACAGCTTTGACGGCATCAAAATCACCTTGAGAGGAAGCGGGGAATCCAGCCTCTATAATATCGACACCCAATTTTTTCAGCTGCTGTGCGATCTCTACTTTTTCGTAAAGATTTAGCTTTGCTCCAGGCACCTGTTCGCCATCACGTAAAGTTGTATCAAACACCCAAATTTTTCTTCCCATTTTCAAACACTCCTTTTTAGTGATTAGTATCTAAAATCTACACTTAGGCCAATAAGTCATTAAAAAATAAAAAAACCCGTCTCTATGTAAAAAATAGAGACGAGTTTATGCTCGCGGTACCACTCTAATTGACCTTCTCTATATAGAAAAAGTCCCCTTATCGACAGCTATCACTGTCTATCCTGTTAACGGGGGAAACCGACATCCCTTACTGAAAAGTTCAGGGAGTAGCTCATGGACGAGTTCAAAATGTGTGCCTACCGATTTACACCAACCATCGGCTCTCTACAAGTACACAACCACTTTTACTATTTCCAATCTTGGCCTGCAATGTGTTGTTGAAAGCAATATTACTTGGATATTAACTTCCTGTCAATAATATTCTAAAAATTTATTTAATTCTGTCTTAAGTATTAACTACCTTATTAAATATTTGATATTTAGTGAAATGTTGATGGAGGCACTAAAAAATATATATTTCCCGTGAGTAAATGGTTAGGGGAGTTAACATATGATAGGTTGGAAAATCATGATATTTTTTTGTATGAAGAAACTGCTCGTTTTCTATAAACCTAAAGAAAACGAGCAGTCTTTTATTCTAGCTTAAAACGAGAGACTTGCGTATGAAGTTCTTCTGCCATATTTGAAAGTGTTGCTGCTGAAGCTGCTACTTCTTCGATAGTAGCTAATTGTTCCTCGGAAGCAGATGCAACATTTTGTAAATTAGATGAGGACATTTGGGCAATAGTTGCAATTTCATCAAAGGAAGCATAAATTTGCTCTGCACTAGAGGACATCTCCTCTGAAACAGTCGTTGCTTCTTGGATTTGCATGGATACTTGCTCAATCAGCTCAACAATCTTAGAGAAACCTTCTTCTGCTACCTTTACTACTTGCATACCAATTTGAACCTCTTGAGTTCCAGTATCCATCACCGTTACAGCACGGTTTGTATCCTGCTGTATTTCAGAAATCAAGGTAGCGATTTGCTCAGCGGATTTTTTTGATTGCTCTGCTAACTTTTTCACTTCATCTGCAACGACTGCAAAGCCGCGTCCATGATCGCCTGCACGGGCTGCTTCAATTGCAGCATTAAGTGCTAATAAATTTGTTTGTTCTGCAATATCAGTAATAATACCAATGATATTGCCAATTTCAATGGAATGACCGTCTAGGTTTTTAACAACACTTGCTGACTCTAAAACAGCCGTGTTGATTGTTGTCATCTGAGAGATAACACGATGTAAAGAATCATTTCCTTTCTTAGCCTCTGAATTTGTCTCGATTGCCAGTTCAGAAACAGCAGCAGTAGTAGAAGCTAATTGTTGTATACCCTTTGTCATGTTTTTCATTGCTTCTGAGCTTTCAGTTGCGTTTTTCCCTTGAGCCTCTGAGCCACTAGCAACCTCTTGAATAGAAGAAGTGATTTGTTCTGTAGCCTGTATAGTTTGCTCTGCACTAGCTGTTAACTCGGCAGCAGAGCCACTTACTTGTACAGTATTTTGGCGTACATTCGTAATTAAATCCTTTAAATTTGTAGCCATTTGATTAAACGCAAGCGCTAAATCACCCACTTCATCCCGATTCTTTATACGAATTTGTTCAGCTGTTAAGTCACCCTCAGCTATTTTTTTCGCAGCCTTAGCCATACCGTTAATTGGACGAGACATTAGACTACCAACCACCATAGCAATTATCAGACTTATGACAACAGCAAAGACTCCAAGAAGCATCATTTGGAGCTTGATGTCTTGAATTTGATTGGATGTAGCAGCCATTTTACCTTCTACATATTCATTTTGATAATTAGAAAGGTTTTCAACACGTTCATCGAATTGTTTAATAATTAAGCGTCCTTGAGTACTATCCAATTTTTCGTACTTCTCTGTTTCTCCAGCAGCTTTTAACTCAAACATACGATCTGCAAATTGTTGAACATTTTGCTCACTTTTATTAATAGCTTCAAGCATCTTAATTGATTTCTCTGAATCTAAAGTAGCCATTAATTCTTCTGATTTTTGTTTGAATTCCTCGCGTGAGGCTTGATTACTTTGAAAGTTTTGTTTGTCTCCAAGTAATAAGTAGCCTCGCATGCTGACAATTTCCTGTTTTGCAATCACCCGTAATTCCTGAATACTTATAGATTTAGTAGTTTGTTCCTCCAGTAATGTACGATATGTCTTATTTACAGAATCAAGCTGTTTTATATTTAAGCCGATTGTTGTAACGAGTACCAAAATAACTATAAAAAAACCGAGTAATAATTTCTTGTAGATAGTAAATCGCATAGTTGAAATATCCTTTCTCAGTAATTAGTAGAAATGTTACAAAATAATGAAATATGTATATATATCATTTATATCAGATTATATGAATTTTACAAAGTATTATGAGTATTTCTACAGTAATTAGTAGTTTGAAAATGGGTATTAATTATATATGAAGTAATAAAAAAAGTAGATTTTATCGCTATAATGCTACTAATAATAGGGATAATTAATGGTTCAGATTGAATATTAAGTCAATTTTCATAAATTTTGAAACTTTACTAGTAGTCATAACGTAGATGTAGTAAAGGAAAAAAACAGGGGTGGAGAAAATGTATAGGCCAATTTTAAAGTTACCTAAAACAAGATCAGAAAAGATATGGGACTATATTGGTGGTAGTATATTTATTTTATCCATCTTTTATATTATATTGGCATGGGGTAAGTTGCCTGATGAAATACCTGGTCACTTCAATGGGATGGGTGAGGTTGATCGCTGGGGCGCAAAAATAGAATTATTTATTCTTCCATTCATCGGTTTATTTTTATGGATGCTAATGGGCCTGCTAGAAAAAGTACCTCATATGCATAATTATCCGTCACGTTTAAATGAAAGTAATGTAAAAGCATTTTATTTGAATAGCAGAAAAATACTAAATGAAGTGAAAAATATCTGTCTCATTTTATTTGCTTTTATATCGATTCAGATGGTTCGTATTGGTCTTGGTGAGGTAAATTCATTAGGCTGGTGGTTCCTACCCATTGTATTGATAGGTGTATTGATCCCAATCATTAAAGGGTTTATAACAAGCTACAAAATAAAATAGTGAGACTCAAACGCTTAGGATACTCTTAAGCGTTTTATTTTTGTGAAAAAATTTTTATAGTTTGTCACAAACTTCTATTAATTTCAGTTATATAGATTGGAAAGGGGGGGCAACTTTGACTACACGAGATCCATCAAAAGAGCGAGCTGATATAGATATTGAATCAATTGTGGAGCAAGTTCAATCAGGGGACACGCGTGCCTATGCAGAAATCATTTGTTGTTTTCAAAAGCAAATTTATATTTATTGTTACTATATGCTAGGAACTAAAGAGGAGGCGGAGGATGCTTCGCAAGATATTTTTATTAAGGGATTAGAAAATATTCATAAATTTTCTTATACGGTCTCCTTATCAGCTTGGCTTTATAAAATTGCTCATCATCATTGTATTGATGTCATAAAAGCAAAAAATAAGGGCTATAAATTTTGGCTAAATATGAAGCAAGAACAGGTGAAGCAGACACAGACACCAATGCCTGAATATGATGAAATGATACATAGGCTACTGGAAAACTTATGTGTAGATGAAAAAAGGATTTTATTACTTCGTTCTATTGAAGAGTATAGCTTTGAAGAAATTGCTGCCATTATGGATTTGAAAGCAGCTACAGTAAGAAAAAAGTATGAACGATTACGGAAAAAAATAATAAAGGAAAATAAGTTAGGAGGTGGATTTTATGAGCATTCATTTAAAGCAGAAGGATAAAGAAATGACACAAATAGAGCAGCTAATTCGTGAAACACCTGTAGAAGTTGATTTGGTTGATCGTGTAATCAGTAAATATGAACGTAACGAGCAGCCACAAATAGTAAAGTACCCGAAGAAATGGCACTATAAAGTTGCTTTTGCAACAGCTATGCTAGCTTGCCTACTAGTTATTACACCATTTATTTCACCAACAATGGCTGCAACGTTTAAACAAGTGCCTGTACTATCCTCAATTTTCCGTCTCGCTGGTGATTTGGGGTTGCAGATGGCTGATGAAAAAGGACTTTCTACAAAACCACAGGCAAGTATGACACAGGAGGGGTTTACATTAAGTGTATCGGAAGTAGCATATGACGGTACACGTGTTTCAATTGCTATTGAACGCCCCTATAAAGAAGATGAGAAAGAAGCTTTAATGGATTGTATCAGTAATTATAATTTGTTTATAAATGATGAGCCTATTAATTCTTTTGCTCCGAGTGAGTCCAATTCTATTAGTCCTTTTATGTACTCTGGTAAAGATAATGCTTCTGCCATTATTGAATTTTCCGATCTGAGAAATCAGGGAGGGCAGCCTTTCCCAGAGCAATTTGATTTAACCATTCAAGCTTTTGTCAGAGGTATAGAAGACCCCATTGAAATTGATATTCCTGTGAAAAATAAAGTGAAAGACTATGTAGCTTTAGCACCAAATATAAGTCGACAATATGACAATATTCATCTGACTCTTGAAAAGGTCAAGCTAACACCAGTTACAACAAGTATCACAACACGAATGGTTTTAACTGATAATTCAACGTTCACTGGTAATTTAACACTACTAACAATGGGGATAGATATTATTGATGAGTATGGTCGTGAAATTGAAGTAATTGGAGGAAACGGTTGGAACGCTACCAATGGAAACATTCATCTTGATGATCTTCGATACACTCCTTTTGAATCTGTTCCAAAAACAATAACCTTAAAACCCTATATCCATCTTTTCAAGGAAAACGAAAAAGGTATGTTTCAATTGGATAAAAACGGTTATCCAAAAATTCGATATATACCTGAATTAGAGATCACTATACCAGTTCAACCATAAAAATAATTGAGAAAGTGTAGTAAAAGCTCACTTTCTCAATTTTTATTTTTCTATATTTATATAAAGTAGATGGATATTCAGTTATACTAGCAAAACAAGGCTTTTGAATAATCTATAGTATATGGAGTATATATAAAGAATAAGTTTTCAATCCTAAGAAATAAAGGGGAATAGAAGATGGCAGTAACGTTAGTAAGGCATGATGTGAAGTATGCTGAGGCTATGCATGCGTTGTCTTCTATGCCACAGGTTCGAGATGCCCTAGGCTTACCTGCTGGCAAGGTAGAAGACACAATTCATTTTATTAAGCGTGAACGTATAGATGAAGAAGAAGGTAAGACCGTCCCTCGTGTGATTTTAGATGAGGAGGGGCAAGTCATTGGTGTGACATCATTAATGTTTATCGATCGTCATAAAAAGAGCTGTCATATCGGCTCTTGGCTTGGCTATCAATTTTGGGGGAAGGGCTATAATCTTGAAGCAAAAACGGCTATTTTAGATATTGCGTTTTTTGAACTGGGATTATCACGTGTATTTGCAGGAGCCCGAAAGGTTAATATCCGTTCGCAGAAAGCACAAGAAAAGCTACCTTTTGTTCGATTAGGAGTGGAAAAGGATTATCCTGAGGAGCATTCGTGGTTAGAAGTGAAGGAAAAGCAACCATGTGTGTTAAATGTTTTTGAACGAGAAGATTATGTCCGTTATCGAACATCCCTAGAAAAGGTAGAAGGGAACCGAGAAGCTTTTTTACCTCAGCTTTTATTAGCGGATGAAAGTGAAGTGGCGGTTCGAAAATATTTAGATAAGGGTACATTATATAAAATTAATTGTGGAGAACTGCTAGTGGGAGTGGCATTAGTTATTCCTCAATCTGACACTACAATTGAATTGAAGAATATTGCTATTGAAACCAAGTACCAAGGGAAGGGAATAGGCAAAGAGATATTACGACAACTTACTGAAAAATGCCGTAAGGAAGGCTATCAGGTAGTGTTGGTTGGAACGGCGAACTCAAGTATTGATAATATCGCTTTTTATCAAAAAGCAGGCTTTCGCATGGAGGCTATTGAAAAGGATTTCTTCAGTCATTACCCAGAACCAATTTATGAAAATGGTATTCGTGCATTGGATATGATTTTCTTTACAAAACAATTATAAGCAACTTCATAAAAAAATACCCGTTCAACAAATGTTGAGCGGGTATTTTTATTTACCGAGCAGTAGCGCCATTAATTTTTCCTTAGAATGAAGGAAATCGTCCAAGGTGTATTGATCTAACACGTTCAAATAGGCTTGCAAAGCTTCATACAGTACACCTTTTAGTTGACATTCTGGAGCTATTTTACATAGGTTATTCTCTTTATCGAAACATTCTACAAGATGAAAATCCTCTTCTGTATGACGAACAATTTCACCGATGGTAATGGTTTTTGGATCGATAGCAAGGCGAATACCACCGCCGCGTCCACGAATTGTTTCAATGTAACCTAATAATCCAAGCTGGTGTGTCACCTTCATTAAATGGTTTTTCGATATATTATAAGCATCTGAGATCTCTTGAATAGTTGATAATTGACCATCTTCCTTTGCGCCTAAATAAATAAGCGTGCGCAGAGAGTAGTCCGTGTATAAAGTTAAGCGCATCCGAACACCCTACTTTCTATAATTCATAATAATTATAGCATTTTTACATTGAAGTATAATATCTTCAACCTATTTTTAAAGATGTATTTAGAATACATCAAATATGTCTATTTTGTTAAAGATGTATTTTATATATTGCTTTAAGAGAATGAAAGCGTTATATTGTAATCACGAAAGGATGGTAAGCGATATGTTAAAACAAGAAACAATTCAAATTATTAAAGCAACAGTACCTGTATTAGAAGTTCATGGTGTTGAAATCACAAAGACATTTTACAAAAATATGTTTCAAGCTCATCCAGAATTACTAAATATTTTTAATCACACGAACCAAGAACAAGGCCGTCAGCAAACAGCATTAGCTAATACTGTTTACGCTGCAGCAGTTCATATTGAAAATTTAGAAGCAATTTTACCAGCAGTAATGCTTATTGCACATAAACACCGTAGTTTAGGAATTTTACCTGAACATTACCCAATCGTGGGTGAAAATTTATTAAAAGCGATTAAAGAAGTACTTGGTGATGCAGCAACTGATGACATTATTGGTGCATGGGCCGAGGCATATGGCGTTATCGCAGATATTTTCATTCAAGTAGAAGAAGAGTTATACCAAAAAACTGAGAACAATGGTGGATGGCGTCTATTTAAACCATTAAAAGTGGCGAAAAAAGTTGTGGAAAGTGACTTAGTAACTTCTATTTATTTTGTAAATGAAGATGGATCACCACTACCAACTTATGAACCAGGTCAATACATCTCTATTCGAGTGAAAGTGCCGGGAGAAGAGTATTTAATGAACCGTCAATATACACTATCACAAGCGAGTGCAGAAGATGGCTATCGTATTTCGGTGAAACGTGAAAGTGACCATACGCCAAATGGTAAAGTATCAAATTATATTCATGATCACTTACAAGTTGGTGATTTAGTAGATGTAAGTGCTCCAGCTGGATTATTTGTATTAGAAGAAACGGCTGCACCAATTACATTTGTAAGTGGCGGTATTGGTGTAACACCTTTAAACAGTATGCTGCAATCTTTAAATGATAATGCAGAGAATGAAGTGAACTTTATCCAATGTGCTCGTAATGAGAAGGTTGTAGCGTTCAGCGATGATATTCAAGGGAAAGTAAACGTATTACCGAATGCATCCTATACAGCTTTATACTCTGATGAAGACAAGCTTATTACAAAAGAATTGCTGGCTGAAAAAGTAGCTGATAATGCAGATGTATATGTATGTGGCCCTGTAGGCTTTATGGAAGCGGTTATTAAAAATTTACAGGAAATTGGCGTGAAAGATGAAAAAATTCACTATGAATTCTTTGGACCGGCCATGCAATTAGCTAAATAAAAAATAAACTCCCTGCTATGAGTAATAACTCGTAGTAGGGTTTTTTGTTGAATAATAAGGAAGCAGATAGATGAGTTTTAAGCAATATAGAGAACATTATGCCTTGCAATTGCAGCATCTTAAAAAAGATTGAAGCTTTATATTGACAATATACCTATAGGGGTATAATATAAAACTCGTAAGGAAGTTCAATCTATCGTTTGAAAGGGGGCATAACAGAATGGCGTATGGCTCAAACACTGCAAATCGTGTGAAACGTATGGAAGGTCAAATGCGCGGTATTTTACGCATGATGGAAGAAGATCAAAGTTGTAAAGATGTGATTACACAGCTATCTGCCGTGCGTTCTGCTGTTGACCGGACGATCGGTGTCATTGTAAGTGAAAATTTATTAGATTGTGTATCGACTGCTGAAGGCAATGCTGAAAAAATGAATGCTGCTATCCAAGAGGCGATGGATTTGGTCGTGAAAAGTCGATAACTTAATATACCCATAATCGTATAAAAAGGAGGACTGATCATATGGAAATATGGATTATTATTGTGCTTGTGGCAGCCTTTTTCGTTTGGCGAATGAAGCCTGTGAAGGGCGTTCAATCAATTTCTACAGCCCAATTAAAAGATATGCTGAATGATAAGGATAAGATATTTATCGATGTACGCACGCCTGCTGAGTATAAAGGTCGGCATATTTCGCAATTTAAAAATGTTCCGCTTGGATCGAACTTTGAAAACCTACCGAAGGATAAAGAGATCGTAGTTATATGTCAGAGTGGCATGCGAAGTAGTCAGGCTTGTAAGCAACTGAAAAAGCAAGGCTTTGATCGTGTTTCTAATGTTCGTGGTGGAATGAGTGCATACTAGGAGGAGAAAAAGGTGAAAGAAATTACAGCCAAAGAAGTTCAGCAAATTATGGAGCAAGGTGGGAAGTTGAATCTTATTGATGTGCGAGAGGTAGATGAAGTAGAGGCTGGTCGCATTCCAGGCGTTATTCATATCCCACTAGGTTTATTAGAGTTTCGACTACCTGAATTAAATAAGGGAGAGTCGTATATTATGGTTTGTCGATCAGGTGGACGTAGTGCTCGGGCTACTCAAATATTAGAAAGTAATGGCTTTAATGTAACTAATATGATTGGTGGTATGTTAGCTTGGGAGGGAAAAGTACAGTTATAGATTAAATCTATATTTTTTTGAATAAAAAAATACCCTTATAGGTATATGGAGGTTATGGAAAGTATGAAGGCGGATTTTCAGCTAGATGCCAAGGGCCTTTCTTGCCCGATGCCGATTGTGAAAACAAAAAAAGCGATGGCTGATTTAGTAGATGGTCAAGTTTTAGAAGTAGCTGCGACAGATAAAGGATCAAAAGCTGATATTGCGGCATGGGCTGAAACTGTAGGTCATCAGTATATTGGTACTATAGAAGATGATGGTGTAATGAAACATTATATTCGTAAATGTACAAACGACCAAATTGAAGAAATGACGTTTGATCAAACAATTGATTTAGAGCAAATCACAAGTCGTAAAGGATTAATTCTAGATGTACGTGAGGAAGCGGAATTCGCTTTTGGGCATATTGCGGGAGCAAAATCGATACCAATGGGCGAACTGGAGACGCGACTTTCTGAGCTTGATAAAGAGCAGGAGATCTATGTTATTTGTCGTACTGGAAAACGAAGTGACATGGCTGCGCAAAAGCTGGCTTCACGTGGTTTTACGAAAGTATTTAACGTCTTACCAGGAATGACATCGTGGTCAGGCGATTTAACAAAAAATATTTAAATTGGAGGAATTTTATTATGTCGAACAAAGTAGCAATCATTGCAAGTAACGGTGGTTTATTTGATGCGTATAAGGTATTTAATATCGCAACAGCTGCGGCAGCTTCTGAGAAAGAGGTAGCTATCTTCTTTACATTTGAAGGTTTGAATCTAATTCATAAGCAAGGTATGCATGTATTACCAATGCCCGCTGGAGCAGAACACTATGCTGAAGGGTTTACAAAAGCAAATGTGCCAGCTATTCCTCAACTAGTGGAAATGGCACAAGAATTAGGTGTGAAATTTATTGCTTGCCAGATGACGATGGATGTTATGGGTTTAACTACTGAAGATTTCATCGAGGGTATTGAAGTGGGTGGAGCTGTAACGTTCCTAGAATTCGCGAAAGACGCAGCACCGTCACTTACATTCTAGTGACCTACCTATAAAAGCGGAGAGGGCACCCCTCTCCGCTATAAAAAACGTAAAAATAATACCAATGGGGGTAATTGAGATGTCAATTCAAAAATGGAGCGCGTCACAAGTAGCTAAAAAGGTTATTCACAATGAAGAGTTGTTTATTTTAGATGTTCGTAATGCGGATGCATTCGAAGATTGGAAAATTGATGGCCATCGTTTTGAGTATTTAAATATACCGTATTTTGAACTGTTAGATGGTATTGATAATATTTTACCGAATATCCCAACTGATAAAGAAGTATTAGTCGTTTGTGCAAAAGAAGGATCGTCTTTAATGGTCGCTGAAATGTTAGCTGAGGCAGGTATTGAGGTTGCCTATTTAGCAGGAGGTATGAAATCCTGGAGTGAATATTTAGAGCCGATTAAAGTAGGTGATTTAACAGGCGGTGGTGAGCTTTATCAGTTTGTTCGCTTAGGAAAGGGGTGTCTGTCTTATATGGTCCTTTCTGAAGGTGAAGCAGCTATTATTGATGCTGTACGTTTTACAGATGTGTTTATAAACTTTGCAGAACTTAAAAATGTCCAAATTAAACATGTTTTTGATACACACTTACATGCTGATCACATTTCAGGTGGGCGCCATATCGCAGAGATGACAGGTGCAACCTATTATTTGCCACCTAAGGACGCTGAGGAAGTTGTGTTCCACTATACACCATTAGTTGATGGAACGACTGTTCAAATCGGTGCATCAAAAATAGATGTAGGAGCTATTTATTCTCCTGGTCATACAATAGGTTCTACTTCATTTGTTGTTGACAGCAAATATTTATTAACAGGAGATATTTTATTTATCGACTCAATCGGACGTCCTGATTTAGCTGGCCTTGCTGATGACTGGGTTGGAGATTTACGAGACACGCTTTACAAGCGTTATCGAGAATTGTCTGATGAACTTATTGTCTTACCAGCACATTTTATGATTATTGATGAGCTGAATGAAGATGGAACGGTTGCAAGACGACTAGGGGATTTATTTGTACAAAACCATGGATTAAATATTCAAGATGAAGCAGAATTTAGACGTGTGGTAACAGATGAATTACCTCCACAACCCAATGCTTATCAGGAAATTCGTCAGGTGAATATGGGGAAAATAACACCTGAGTTAGATCAGCAAACAGAAATGGAAATTGGACCAAATCGCTGTGCAGTACGATAAAACATGCTAAAGTGCAATGAGTATGCATGTATGCTTATTATATGTAAAGTTCGTGAATTGAAGGCGCTCATCCTTCATGAAGATATAAAACAAGAAGAACCGGCAAAATCGCTTACAACCTTTGCCGAGTCGAAGGAGAATATGATGAAATCAAGTTTAAAACTAGATGCAAAAGGCCTTTCTTGTCCAATGCCTATTGTGAAGACAAAAAAAGCAATAGATACCCTAAAGTCTGGGGAAGTTTTAGAAGTTCAGGTGACAGATAAAGGAGCTTTAGCGGATATTCCTGCTTGGGCAAAAGCTGGAGGTCATATCATTTTAGATCAAGCTGAAGAAGCTGGCGTCATTACATTTTTCATTCAGAAAGCATAGGGCTGATTGAGGGTTGTCTATTACAGTAGAACAACCCTCCTTTCACTTTGTTGAATACAGCCAGAAAGAAGGAAAAATAAATGGATATTGCATGGATCTTAACCATTTTACTTATTGGTTTTCTCGGTTCATTTGTATCAGGGATGTTAGGTATTGGCGGTGCCATCATTAATTTCCCAATGCTATTATATATACCGCCATTACTAGGATTTGCGGCCTTTTCAGCACATGAGGTGTCAGGGATTAGTGCGATTCAGGTACTTTTTGCTGCTCTTTCTGGTGTTTGGGTCTATCGCAAAGGTGGGTATTTAAATAAATCACTCATTATCTATATGGGGAGCGCCATATTAATGGGAAGCTTTGTAGGTAGCTTCGGTTCGAAATTTTTATCAGAGTCAGGTATTAACATTGTCTATGGAATTCTTGCATTAATTGCTGCTGTGATGATGTTCATACCGAAAAAGCAAATTGATGATAAACCAATGCAGGCTGTTACATTTAATAAACCATTGGCGGTCCTATTAGCTTTCGTTGTTGGTATAGGTTCCGGGATTGTGGGGGCAGCTGGTGGATTTTTACTAGTACCTATCATGCTTGTGGTCTTAGGAATTCCTACTCGTATGACTATTGCGTCAAGCCTTGCTATTACGTTTATCTCCTCAATAGGAGGTACCATTGGTAAATTAATGACTGGACAAGTGGAATATTACCCGGCGCTCATCTTGATTGTATCAAGTCTAATAGCTGCTCCTCTAGGTGCGAGAATAGGGGGCAAGTTAAATACAAAATTCCTACAAATTATTTTAGCGATTCTTATATTAGCAACAGCTATTAAAATTTGGGTGGATATATTATAAAGGGGGTATGGTAATGAAAATAGAAGTCTTCTCTGATTTTACATGTCCATTTTGTTATATTGGCAAGCGAGAACTTGAACGGGCAATTGACATTGCAGGCTATACAGGACGAGTAGAAATAGAATATAAAGCATTTCAAATAGGCCCAGATAATCCGAAAGCGAATGCACCATCTTTTTATGAGGCGCTGGCTAAAAAATATGATGTCACGCTAGAAGAAGTGAAAGATATGGTTGAAGGTATAGCTTTGAGAGCAACGGAAGTTGGTTTGCATTATGATTTTGCTAAGATGAAAACAGCGCATACAGAAAAGGCTCATCGTTTAGCGAAATGGACGCAGCAATTTGGCAAAGCGACAGCTTATACGGAAGCACTAATGGCTGGTTATTTTAAAGATGGTGAAGATTTAAATAAAGATGAATTTTTATTAAAAGTTATTGCGCAATTAGATTTGGATAGAAGAGTAGCGGAGAGAATCTTAGCTTCAACTGATTTTAGTGAAGAGCTAGACAAGGATCGCTATGAAGCACAGCAACTTGGCGTGCAAAGTGTACCGTTCTTTGTATTTGAAAACCGTTATGGTATTAAAGGGGCTGAGCCGAATGAAGTGTTTGTGCGGACTTTGCATCAAGCTGCGGAAATAGCTGGTATTCAGCCAACAGTATCGATAAATGGTAATGGAGAATCAGCATGTGCTGATGGACAGTGTAAACTATAAGACTAAAAGGTGTCGAGTGCGAATTTGTACTCGATGCTTTTTTGTTTCGAAGTATATGGATACTGCAAGAGGTATTAAGTCTTGTTTTCTGTGTTATAGAACAAAATTAAATGTATAAATTAACCATTTTTATCATCTTAATGGTTCTATTTTGTGGTAGTGTGAGAAAAATCACATCCAATAAATTGTTATGTTGCTAAAATATAAGTGAGAATACAAAGGGGGGTATTATAGATGAAACCTATAGTAGCAGGAGTAGCAGGAACAGTACTGTTAGCAGGCGCCATTTTTGTTGGGACGTTTGTCAGTGACAAAATTACAGTTGATTCGAATGTAAGTGAGAAAGAAGCGACAGTGCAAACACAATTACCAACAACAGCAGCTGCTCAGTCAGTGGTCTATGCTCCGCCAAGTATTGAAGAAGTACCAGATGGTCCAATGAAAGAAGCAATATTAAATGGCTATGAACTTGTTAATAACACGCATGTTGCGGCAGATGAATATGTGGGCAACCAATTATCTTGCACAAGCTGTCATGCTGGTGCAGGCTATGACGAGCAAGCCTCATCATTAGTAGGTGTAATGGCAAATTATCCACAGTATATTGGACGCTCAGGTGGTGTGGTTACAATAGAAGAGCGCATTAATGGCTGTATGGTTCGTAGTATGAATGGTAAAAAATTCGAAATGAATAGTGATGAACTAGAGGCTATGGTGGCGTATTTCGCTTATATTTCTGAAGGTGTTCCGATTGGAGCAAAACGTGAATGGGCGGGCACTAGTGATATGAAGAATGTGCCGATTCCAAATGTTGCAGATGGTGAGGAGCTTTATGCACAGTCCTGTATAGCCTGTCATGCAGCTGATGGCGCAGGAACTGGTGCTAATACTGGTCCGGCTTTATGGGGAGATGATTCATTTAATGATGGCGCAGGCATGGCACGTATGTCAAAAATGGCTGGTTATATTCAAAATAATATGCCGATAGGTGCAGCGGGGACCTTAACAGATCAAGAAGCTGCAGATTTAGCTGCCTTTATTTTATCGCAGGATCGTCCAGAGTGGGCAAACCATGAAAAAGACTGGCCAAAAGGCGGGCGTCCAAATGACATCATGGATAAGGAAAAACGTGAACAAGTTAAAAATGGTACGATTGACTGGGAAAAAGTTTTGTCTACAAACTAACGAAGAAAAGGGATGCTAATAATCGGCATCCCTTTTAAGTTATTTAAAATTATAAGCAGTTACTATTTTATCTCTGTTCGTTGTGATATCTGTAAAATATTCATATAAGCTAATCCCAAGGAATGACCCACTTACATTAAAGACGTTAGAAAAACCGCTATTTTGAAGGGTCATAACAGCATTATAGCTACGCTGACCGGATCGGCAATGCACATACACTGCTTGATCCTTAGGGATTTCATCCATTCTTTCTCGAAGTTCACTTAGAGGAATATTGTGTGCATGAAGGAGATGACCGGATTCAAATTCATTCTTCTCGCGTACGTCTAAGAAGTAGGCTTGATTTTCAATGAGTGTTCTCACTTCATCAACTTTTACTTGTTTGAAGTGTCCATGTAATTGATTTTGAGCTACAAGAGCTGCCAAATTAACAATATCACGGGCAGTGCTAAACATTGGAGAATAGGATAGCTCCAGCTCCTTTAAATCTTCTAAAGTACCGCCCATTGTGATGAGGGTTGCTATTACATCAATTCGTTTATCTGCATTGCCTTTACCTATAGCTTGGGCTCCAAGGATTTTACCCGTTGGTGTTTCATAAACGAGCTTAAAGTGAAGCGGATTACTATTTGGCATTAAGCCTACTTTATCAGGAGCTATCAGATAAACACTTTTCGCCTGAAAGCCATTTGCTAGAGCTGTTTTTTCGTTCAAACCTGTTGTCGCACATGCGAGTTCAAAAATTTGTACACTTGAAGATCCAATAACCCCTTTATTGTGATGAGGGATGTTATACATATGATTAGCTGCAGCACGAGCTTGTCGCTGAGCGGGGCCGGCTAAAGCAAGTCGTGTCTTTTTATGGGTAAGTTGATGGAATACTTCAATCGCATCTCCCACAGCGTATATAGAAGGATCGGATGTCACGTAATTAGCATCAACTTGAATGCCTCCGAGTTCACCGATAGTTAGCCCGGCTTCTTTGGCTAAGTGGATTTCAGGACGAACGCCAATCGCTAATACGACTGCTTGTGCTTTCAAATGTTTGCCTGAGTTCAACGTCACATTATTTGGCGTAACCTTTGCAAGGCCGTCATTGACAATAACTTGAACCCCTTTATCAGTCATTTCCTTGTGTAAGATTTGAGCCATATCATAATCAAAAGGGGCCATAATTTGTTGGCCAAATTCAACTAGAGAGACATTAAAGCCTGCTAGCTTCAAATTTTCTGCTACCTCTACACCAATGAAGCCTCCGCCGACCACGGCAATATCCTGTACATTCTCTGCTTGTAGATACCGATTTAAACGGTCAATATCAGCCACGTTTCTAATGGTAAAGACGTGCTTAGAATGAATGCCCTCTAAGTCAGGGACGATAGGACTTGCTCCTGGGGATAAAATTAACGTATCGTAACTTTCCTCATAATCTCTATTCGTTTTTAAATCCTTAATGGTGATGGTTTTTTGCTCTCTGTTAATACGTACAACTTCTTGTTGAACACGAGCCTCTATATTGTATTTTGTTTGAAAGCCTTGAGGCGTCATTAAAATTAATTTGTTGCTATCTTCAACAATCCCGCTTAAATGGAAGGGTAGAGAGCAATTAGAGAATGAAACATTTGGCCCCTTTTCAAACATAATAATTTCTGCCTTTTCATCGAGACGACGAATACGTGCCGCCGTGGATGCACCACCTGCAACGCCACCTACTACTAAAAATTTTTTTCTCAATTGATAAACACTCCTTTTCTTAGTAAATACTTATTAGGGTATTTAAAAGCATTTAAATGAAGGTTTTGCTTCTGAAAATAGGTGAATAATATAGTTTAAATACTACAAATAAATAATATACCCTTATAGGTATTTTATCAAGGTATAGAACTAATATATTTTTTGTTGTGTTCCTCGTTCAAGAAAGTTGGTGCACAAATTTGCTATACTAACGGTAGTAGGAAATGGAAATGGCTTAGGGGGTGACACTGTTGATCTTTTTGAAATTTTTAACCCAAATCCTCATAGTATCGGGTTTGATTTATATTGTAAGTGGACGATTAATTGGCTCGAATATTAATTTTGTGCGAAGAGTGCTGTCAGTCGTTATTAGTGTGACATTAACCTCTTTTGTATACTGGTATTCTTATCTGCGCCATACAGATTTTTTATCAGAAACGATGATGCAAACAGTAACTGAGGTAAGCACACTGATTTGGATCGGTAGTATGCTACTCATTTCGATGTTGCTTTATTTGGTATTTGAGCTTTTTGACCCTAGCGGCATTACGAATGGAGATCGCCGTCACGGCCAAAAATCTTTACTATTGCGATTGCGTAGCTATTGGCGACAGCAGAAACGCCTGCGTCAGGTATTAAAAATTGCTGTTACAAATGGTGTCGTACAAACGATTAAATATGCGAGGCAACGAGAAAATGAAAAAGAGCTTGCAATTGCTTTGCGTGCAACTTTAGAACAATGTGGTGGGATTTTCATTAAATTTGGCCAAGTGCTTTCCACACGAAAAGAGCTTTTTACACCTATTTTTATTGATGAATTAGAAAGGCTGCAGCACCGAGTAAGGCCTTTATCAGAGGAGCAAGTGAAACAAATTTTAGAGAGGTCTCTTCCGCAATCAATGGACGAAATATTTAGCCAATTTCAAATGGAGCCCATTGCAGCAGCCTCTATTGGCCAAGTGCATAAAGCAAGGCTTAAGGATTATGAAGAGGTGGTAGTCAAGCTATTGCGTCCAGAAGTAAAAGGTATTATGCGCGATGACCTTGAAATTTTAGAGGAATTTGCTAATTGGCTATCCACAAAATCAACCTGGGCAGAATCATTGGGCTTTAGAGAGTTGGCTGGGGGATTTGCAGATGGACTACGTGAGGAGATTCATTTAGATATTGAAGTACGTAATACGCTACAGGTGAAGAATGCACTGGCGAAAAGCGATTACAAGGTTCGAATTCCTAAAATATTTACGCCTTACAGTAATGAAAATGTTATTGTGATGGAGTATATTCGTGGACAAAGTGTGGCAGATGGGGCATCTGAATTTAATCGTTTGTCTATTGATCGTAGGCAGTTTGCAAGAACCGTCCTCTATTCATTTTTTGAGCAGATGCTATTCTCTGGTATTTTTCATGCAGACCCACATCCAGGAAATATCCATATAGATGAATCAGATGGCACACCAGTCTTACTTGACTTTGGCGCAGTAGGACGTCTAGGTGCAACACAGCAAGAAGGCTTAAAGTTATTTTTGATGGGCATTCAACTAAATGATTCAAGCGTTTTATATGATGGCTTAACATTATTAGTGGAAAATGCTGATCATGCAGAACGTGCGAGAATGGAACAGGCAATCGACCAAATATTACTGAAAATTTCCTATGTTGACCGTATACCTACTGAAGAATTAATTCACGCCCTGTTTACAGTGGTAAGAGATTTTGGACTTGCATTTTATCCAGCGGTGGGATTGGCTCTCCGTTCCTTAGTAACGTTAGATGGCACATTACGGGTAATAGATTCACGTTTTGATATCTTTACAGAGGCAAAGGATTTTTCTGCTACATATATGCGTGCCTCTTTCCTTAAACCTTTTAAAGAACCGATGGCAACTAAGGAGCGGCTGCAAGAAGAATTATCTATGCTTATACCGACTTTGCGTAAAATGCCTAGAAGAGTCGATCAGCTCATTCAGCGAGTTGAAAGCGGAAAAATCATTTTACATCATGATGTCTTTTCGGATGAGCATAATGCACGTTTTATTACACATTTGTTTTCTCAATTTGTTTTGCTGCTGGTGGGTATAACTTTTGGTATTATATCTGTCGCTCTTTTAGCAATATCACAATTTATCCATGATTCTTATGCGGTCTATTTGAACACAGCAGCATATTTAGGTTTATTTTTATGTGCCATTTTGTTAGTGAGATTATCTATACAAGCATTAAGGTCAATGAAGCAATAGGTAGGGAATTTTTTCCCTACCTTTTTTCTTTGATACCCTCAAATATTACAAAAACATTACAAAAGATCTACTGGGTCTAATGTCGAATTAGCTAATAGTTTCCCTGTGTAGAAGAAAAATGTGTTTTGTAGAATAATGTAGTTTATAGGCGAATGTTACAGAAATATTTCGAGTTTTACTAATGTATTAAATAGACATGAAATAGTATAAAAGTTATGTAGAAAATGCTAAACTTTAAAAGGCTAAAATAAATATAAGAACATTTAATTAAAATAGAAATCGTTCAAGTGATTACATAGAATATCGAGAGCGAAATTGATAGATGAAGGGAAATGAAGGTAACGTGGCTAAGCGTAACAAATGGCGTAAGTCGATGGTGCTAGCATTAGCACTAGCTGGCGGCTTATTATTTAATACAATTCAACCAACAGAAGTACATGCCGAAGAAACATCTCAACAAATGATTGAGAAAAAGGCAGAAATAGATGCACAAATTAAAAAATTACAAGAAGAACTAACGAAACTACAACAAGAGATCGACGCAAAAGTAAAGGTATTTAAACAAGTACAAGCTGATATTAAAGAAGTGGATGCTAGTATTGTTGAAACACAAAAACGCATCGAGCAACGTTCAAAAATTTTAAGTGAACGTATGGCTGCATACCAAGCGCAAGACAACACTGTAGGTGTTTATTTAAACGTAGTGCTTGAGGCAAAAAGCTTTGCAGATTTAATGGATCGTGTCGTAGCGGTAAAAACATTAATGGATGCTGACCAAGAATTAGTGGATCAACAGGAAGCAGATAAAGCAAGCTTAGAGCAACAAAAAGCTACATTAGATGAAAAACAAAAGGAACTTCAAAAACAATTCCAAGAGCTTCAGCAAAAAGAAAGCGAAATGGAAGTGAAGAAAGCTGAGAACGAAGCGAAATCACTTGCATTAAAAGCTGAAATTGCAACGAAACAAGAAGAAGAACGTTTAGAAGCAGAGCGTAAAGCAGCTGAAGAAGAGGCAGCTCGTTTACGTGCACTTCAAGCAGCTACACCAGTTATACAAGCAACTCAAAATAATGGTGGAGGCGAACCACAAAAGATTATTGTTGGGTCAGGAGCTGGCACTGTTTCTTCAGGAGATGCCATTTCAACAGCTAAACAATTCCTAGGACGTCCTTATGTTTGGGGTGGTAGCAACCCATCAACAGGTTTTGACTGTTCAGGTCTTGTACAATGGTCATATAAGCAAGCGGGTGTTTCTTTACCTCGTACAGCATCACAACAATATTTAGCAACACAACGCATTTCAGCAGGTGAAGCACGTGTTGGGGACTTAGTGTTCTTCAGCTATGGTTCAGGGGTTGCACACGTAGGTATTTATTTAGGTAATAACACAATGATCGACGCTCAAAACAATGGTGTCGTAATTGAGTCACTTGATTGGTGGAATCAATACTTAGTAGGCTTTGGACGTATTCAATAGGCCTCACTATTATATAGACGGTTGATATAAGAAAAAGGTCATCTTTGTAGAGAAAAATATACAAAGATTGACCTTTTTATTTTGCATTTCTTTCAAAAGAAACAAGACGACTACGTCTATTCTTGAAAAGAGATTTCCCTGCATACTAGATTGATATTAAATTTTAAAATTTACTTTGATGACACCTGTCTCTTTCAACGCAATAAAGAAAATAATAACGAATGGACCAACAAGTAAACCGATAATACCAAATAACTGTAGACCTATGAACATGGAAATTAATGTTGGTAAAGTGGACAAACCGATATGGTCTCCCATTAACTTAGGCTCGACTACTCGACGAATAATAAGTAAAATAGCAGCTAAGATGAATAATTTTACAGCTATAGAGGTGTTTCCCATCAATAGGTGGTAAAGCCCCCATGGCGCTAGAATAATGATAGAGCCTAGGAATGGTACAATATCTATTAACCAGATAATAACCGTCATTGTTACTGCGTATTTCGGTTGGATTAATAGCAGTCCAATGAGTGTGACGCCTCCAATAATAAAGCTTACAAATAAGTGAGCCTTCATATAGCCAAATGTAGCATCTTTTAAGCGATTTAAAATAATTTTTATCTTCTTTGCTGTATTGGGCTTTAAATATTTATAAGTGATTTGCTTTAACTTAGGCAAATCAAGCATAAATAGGAATAGCGCAATCATATAAACGAGAAGACTGATAAATAGGCTGGGTATCTCTGAAAAGAAGGCAGAAACTTTGCTATAATTAAAGAAGCTTAAAAAGGATTCTTCAACTTTCTTTATGAAATCCATTGTGGTTTTTTGAAGCGAAGCACTTACTTCAGGTGGAAAGTCTTCTGTGTATTTAGAAATATTTTCTTGCATATGAAGCCACATATCTGATAGCTTGGAAATATAATAGGGAGCTTGCTTAGATAGTAAAATTATTTGTGTCATTATTTGTGTAATGGATAGATAACAAATAATAGATATAACAATAACACTCACTATGTAAATAAAAGCAACTGCTATTTTCCGTGACATTTTCCATTTTCGTTTAAAGAACATGACAATGGGTTCTAAGAAAAATGCACTGATCCCAGCAAGTATTAAAGGCATGGACACTGGGATAACAAAATAGGCAGCTAGAAGTAGGGATATTATCACAATCAACCGAAAAATCAATTTCCTAGCATTAAATTTATTCATAAACTCACCTTCTTTGCGAAAAAAATTAAGTTAAGTGTACCATAAATCAAATTTTATTACGTTCTGAAACAATAAAGGTAGGGATGAATTATGGAAAAAGAGATTTTGCAACTTTTTAGTAATCTAACAGAGCATGATCGCGATATTCAATATGAATCTTACGAGGAATTAATGAAAATTATGCAGGAACCTGTAGATTGGACATATGCAGTTTGGGAACAGCTAATAAAAGCACTTACATACAATAATGGTTATTCTCGTGCACGTGCTGCACAAATTTTATGCGCTTTAGCTGCAAAAAGTGATCCAGAAGAAAGGGTCTTGGAGGATTTTTTAAAGATTTGGGCTGTGACTTACGATGAACAATCTGCTACAGCAAGGCATGCATTACAGGCCATTTGGAAAATTGGACAGGCGGGTCAAGTACAAAGAGATTTGGTTGTATCGTATCTAGCTAAAAGATTTCAAACATGTATAGATGAAAAACAGCCATCTCTTATTCGTCAGGATATTATTATGTCATTTAAAAAGCTATATGATCAAACAAATGACTCGAAATTATTAGATATTGCCCATCGTTTAATTAATGAAGAACAAGATGCTAAATATAAAAAGAAGTATAAGTCAGCCATCCGTTCAAAGTAGCGAGGTGGTGTTTTTTTGTGCAAATTCTTTGATGAACGGTAGAATAGTCAACTATAATGAATGAAAAAAGGGGATTATAGCATGAGCATTTATAATTATCTAGTTCGGAAGCCTAATGGCGAAATTTTATCAATGGAAACATATCGTGGAAAAACAATGTTAATTGTTAACACGGCAAACCAATGCCGATTTACATATCAATTTGAAGACTTACAGAAAATGTATGATAAATATGGAAAAGAGAATTTTGTAGTTCTTGGCTTCCCTTGTGATCAATTTGGCCATCAAAATCCTGAGGATGGAGAGGAAACTAAGCATCTATGCAAGGTAAACTATGGGGTCACATTCCCGATTTTTGAGCTTGTACAGGTAAATGGAGAGGCTACACATCCACTCTTTAATTATTTAAAGCATGAAGTGAATTACCGAGAGTTTGGGAAGGCAAGTATGCAGGAGAAAATGTTGGCAGAAGCAATTGTTCAACTTGCCCCAAGCTTTTTAGATGGTCGTAACATTCGCTGGAACTTTACAAAATTTCTAGTAGATGCTAATGGTAAGACCGTCGCACGCTTTGAACCAACAGATTCACAGCTCGATATTGAACAAGCAATTGAAACACTACTATAGTAAATTTCTTAATAATGTAAAAATTTGTTGGAATTTTCTCTTCTAGTGTTACTATATTTTAAAATTGAGTACAGCTATTTTTTCTGAATCATATATGATAAACTGCTTTACAAATGAAATATTCTTGCAGGATAAAGGTGCTAGTAAGCATAATCGGGAATCCGGTGAAAAACCGGAGCTGTTTCCGCAACTGTAAGTACAGCCATTATAAAGATTTACCACTGTCTCAAAGAAGATGGGAAGGTCCTTTATAACACATTCGTTTTATGTGACGAACTGTACAAGCCAGGAGACCGACCTTTATTTGAACGTATAAAAACTTCTCGGAAGCTAGGAGGATATACGGCAAATACATAGGCTTTGTCTAGTTTGATGGCTCAATCTTGTATTTTTGTCGTTCCTTTGCAAAAGGAGCGACTTTTTTTATGCCTTTCAAGTAAGAATTTTTCATTATAGAAAATAGGGGGGAAGCAAGTGAAAAAAGATGCCCGTTATTCTTGTTATCCATTTATGCGTGAGAAAGCTTCAACGGTTGATTTTGAAATTCGAACAGATAGCCTTACAACACATCTAGGAGTTGCATTAGCTGCGGTAAAAAAAGAGGATGTTCAAGTTGTTGCTGAGGATTTATTACTTATGTTACCTATGGCGTATCATGTGAATGGCTCAGTTCGTGGGAAATTAGCGGTAACTGAAGAGGATTTATCTTGGTTAAGTGAGCGTTATGATTTTTACGTTCGCCATGTGAAGGAAGAGATTCAAAGTTTTGTTTTACCTCAAGGAACAGAGGCCGCTGCAGCCTTACATCTTTGTCGCAGTGAGGCAAAAAAATCATATCGAACTTTACACAAAGTATCAGAAGAACGAGAGGTTCCTGCTATTCTTTTCGATTACCTTGGTTTATTAGCTAATGTATGTTTTGTCATGGCTGTTTTTATGAATCAGCAAGCTGGAATTTCTGAAATACCGTTTATTAGTAAATCCTACCCAATGAAAAAGAAAAAGGAGAATAACAATGAAGAAAGTATTTAATTTCCAATGGCTATCAGTGCTCTTACTTGCACTGGTATTAGCAGGCTGTGGCACTGCTGAAGATACAAAAAATAAAGATGCCTCGCAGGGTACACAACACGTAGAGAAAACAAGCTATAAAGTGACAGATGACCGTGGAGTGGAAATAGCGTTTAATGAAGTACCAAAAACAGTTGTATCTTTACAACCAAGTAATACTGAAATTTTGTTTGCTTTAGGTGTTGGCGATAAAATTGTAGGAGCAACTGAGTACGATACTTACCCAGAGGAAGCACAAAAAATTGAACGTGTCTCTGATACTACGAACTTTAACAGTGAAAGAATTATAGCGTTAAAGCCAGATGTTGTTATTGCTTATACAATCGGTGATAAGGATGCACTAAAGCCGCTTGAGGACGCAGGAATTAAAGTGTTTGTTATTCAATCTGCGACTACTTTCGATGATGTTTATGGAGATATCGAACAAATAGCTGCTGTGATGGATGTTGCTGATAAAGGAAATAAATTAAATGAAGAGATTAAAGCGAAAATTGCTGAAGTACAAACGAAGGTGAAGGACGTAAAAACGCCGAAAAATGTTTATTTAGAGGTTAGCCCTAAGCCAGACATATATACAGCAGGCTCTAGCACTTTCCAGCAAGAAATATTAGATGCAGCTAATGTTAATAATGTTTTTTCTGACTTGAATAGCTGGGCAAAAGTGAATGAGGAAGATGTTATTGCTAAAAATCCAGATATTATTTTAACAACAGTAAACTATACAGAAGATCCAATAGGAGAAATTCTTGGACGAGATGGTTGGAATACTGTGACAGCTATTCAAAACAAAGCGGTATTGTCCATCGATACAGATATCTCTAATCGACCTGGTCCGCGTATTGGTGAAGCTGTAGAATTAGTAGCGAAGGCTGTGTACCCAGAGTTATTTAAATAAGAAATGTTTCCATGCTAGCTGTCAGCCATTCAGCTAGCATTTTTTATGTGGTTTAAATTATTACCTAGCGTGAAAATTGGAATTAATGTAGTTTGTTCTTTAAAATAAAAGTAAGTATGCTTAATAATCTTAGGAGGTGTAGTGAGTGGAGCAATTAGAGACAAAGGTAATTCCATTTGAAGCAGTCCATAATTTCCGAGACATGGGTGGATATAAGACAAAAGATGGGCGTAGGGTAAAGAACGGTTTATTTTACCGCTCAGCTGCTCTTGGAAAAATGACACTGGCGGATAAAGAGCTATTTGAAACGTTAGGGATTAAAACCATTTTTGATTATCGCGATAACAATGAGGCGTATCATAATCCTAACCCAGTGTTCTCATATGCTCAATATATACAAATCCCAGCGAAGGGTAATCATGCTTTTGAAATGCCTACCAATGCTGGTGGTAGAGATTTCTATAAAGTGGTAAGCCCTGAGATGTTTCGAGATTTTTATGCACAAATGCCTTTTAACAATCTTTCATTTAAAGAGTTAATGCAAACGATTCAAAACCCTGATAATCTAGGTCTTGTACATCATTGCGCAGTTGGTAAGGACCGAACGGGTATTGGAGGAGCACTTATTTTACTAGCTTTAGATGTACCAGAGGAGACCATCATGGAGGACTATTTAGATACTAATATACATTTACGTCCAATGGTAGAAAGAATGGCTCAGGCTATTCAGCATCAGTATAATGAGCAAGAACTACAGCAATTTTATGCATTAATGTCCGCCCGTGAAGACTATTTACAAGCAGCATTGGATGCGATGGATCGTCGCTATGGTTCTAAGACTGGGTTTTTAGAGCAGGAATTTGGCCTAACAATTGAAAAACGAGAGCAATTACAATCCTATTGCTTAATTTAAAAAATGGCCCTTTCACACGATGTGGGAGGGATTTTTTATGTGGAAGCGCTGTATTCCTATAAATCTCTTTACAGTCTGAATATTTGTGATAAGATACAATAGATTTTTAAGAAAATATAGGAGAAGTGAAAGTATTGGCAGACACAATTAAAGAGACAAATAAGTTAAGTCTATTCCATTTAACATGGCCGATCTTCTTAGAAGTTTTTCTATTTATGTTGATGGGACTAGCCGATACTTTTATGCTCAGTGCTTTATCAGATAATGCTGTATCAGGAGTAGGTGCAGCCAATCAATATATCCATATTGCCATCTTGATTCTGGAAGTAGTGGGCAATGGTGCATCTATTGTTGTTTCCCAATATTTAGGCTCCAGACGCTTTTTTGAAGCGGCCAAGATCTCGGCGTTAGCGGTCACGATGAATTTGGTCGTTGGGCTTTTAATGAGTATTTTATTTTTCTTCTTTGCGAGACATTTAATGACAATGATGAACTTGCAGGGAGAAGTCCTCCACTATGCACAAAGTTACTTAGCCATCATTGGGAGTTTTATTTTCCTACAGGCTATTATTAATGCACTCGCAGCAATTATTCGTGTACATGGTTGGACAAAACAAACTATGTACGTTTCGCTTGGCATGAACGTCTTACATGTTGTGCTAAACTACGGTCTTATTTTTGGGAATTTAGGTTTCCCAGAGCTTGGTGTGAAAGGAGCGGCTATTTCCTCTGTCATTAGTCGCGGATTAGCCGTCCTAGTATTTTTCTGGTTGCTGTATCAGGTAATGGAAGTGCGTGTAAAGTTACAATATTATTTTGAGTATTCAAAGGAATATGTGAGGAAAATACTAAACATTGGTTTACCATCTGCGTTTGAACAGGTGCTTTATCAATTTTGCCAAATCATCTTTTTATATTATGCGACTTACTTAGGAGCAGAAACACTAGCAGCACGACAATATGCTATGAATATTTCGATGTTTACGTATTTATTTGCGATTGCCATTGGTACAGGAACAGCCATTATTATTGGTCGTCATGTAGGTGCAGGAGAAAAAGATGAGGCGTATCATCAGCTATGGAAAAGTGTCCGTGCAGCATTTGTTTTTACGATTATTATGGTTGCAGTCGTTACGCTATTCCGTAAGCCCCTTATGCAGGTTTTTACTGATAATCCAGAAGTCATTAAGATTGGGGCATCCGTGTTAGCATTAAGTATTTTACTAGAGACTGGTCGCACGATGAATATCGTTGTTATTAACTCTTTACGCGCTTCTGGGGATGCTAGATTCCCAGTGAAAATTGGTTTTCTATCAATGGTTTGCATGAGCCTGCCGCTTGGCTATTTATTTGTCTTTGTATTGGATTGGGGCTTGGTCGGAATTTGGCTAGCCATTTCAGCAGATGAATGGGTGCGGGCAATTATCGTATACTTTAGATGGAAAAGTCGTAAATGGGAGCGCTATGCTCTTGTATCACCAAACGACAAGAAGGAGGCATAGAAATGGGCGCATTATCGAAACGTGCTATCGGGGCGGCATTAATGGATCAATATATCACCCTTTTTGCTTGTCCAATCTGTCAGCGATCCATGCATGTCTATGAGCAGGGGAGATTGGTTTGTGCTTCTAACCATTCCTTTGATATTGCGAAACAAGGCTATGTCAATATGCTGACACATAGCGCCGCTTCTAAATATAGTAAGAGCCTTTTTGAATCCCGCAAGGCTGTTATTGATAGTGGGATTTATGATGCTGTAGAAGCTCGAATCGGTGAGCTTATAAGCTCTGCAAAAACAGTGCTTGATACTGGTTGTGGAGAGGGCTCACATTTAGCTCGCATTATGAATGATAGGGAGCATGGTATTGGCGTTGGAATTGACATAGCGAAGGAGGGCATTTTGGCTGCAGCACGTCATTATCCTCAACAAATTTGGTGTGTAGGGGATTTAGCTAAAAGTCCATTTGCTCAAGCGAGTTTCGATGCCATTTTAAATATATTATCGCCAGCAAATTATGAGGAGTTTAAACGACTTCTTACACCGAATGGCTGTCTTGTGAAGGTTGTACCGCAAAGTGGTTATTTGCGGGAACTGCGTGCTCAATTATATGCAGATTCAAACAAGGAAACTTACTCTAATGAACAAATTGTAGCTCGTTTTCAAGATAGTTTTCGTGAGGTAAACGTAGAACGCGTAACTTATACTTTACCGCTTTCAGAAGAGCTAGTACCCGCGCTATTAGAGATGACACCAATGGGGTGGCATAAAGCAGAACAAACAGCCGTTGAACTAAATCAAATCACGATTGATGTGGATCTATTAGTAGGGAAGGTTTAAGTTGGTCACCTGCAATTGCAGTATACTGGTCTTTTCGATTACAATGGGAATAACTATTGAATAAGGTAGGAATGTAACAGTGTATAAACTAGCAGCAAATGTTGTCAAAGTAATATTAAAATTAATGGGTTCAAAGGCTCGTGTATACGGAGAAGAAAACTTGCCGAAAGAGGGTGGGTTTATTATAGCTTGTACACATACCGGCTATGTTGATATTTTAAACCTTGGTGTAGCCATGTACCCTCGTGAAATTCACTTTATGGCGAAGAAGCAATTATTTGAAATGAAAGGGCTTGGCTGGCTTGTTAAGCATTTAAATGCTTTTCCGGTAGACCGTGATAATCCTGGACCAAGCGTGATTAAAATTCCTTCGCAGTTATTGAAGGAAGGTAAAATTGTAGGGATTTTCCCCTCTGGGACACGTAGTGCAGAAGGAACAGATTTAAAACAAGGGGCTATTACCATTGCACAGTTGGCAAAGGCGCAAATTGTTCCAGCTGCTTATGTTGGTGCACGTAATGTGGGCGATGTAATGAAGCGAGGTAAAGGCTATTTAATTTATGGTGAGCCATTTTATGTAACAGGCAAGGGTAAAGAAGGTCGTGAGCAGTTTACTCAACACCTTGAGCATGAATTAGTTGCTTTAACAGAAGAACTACAAAAACGTATTCCCGTAAAATAAAAGCAAATGGCACTCAGAATCAAATTGATTTTGAGTGCTTTGTTGTAGGAGGAAAATAAAATGATTCGAGTACTTTTCGTATGTTTAGGTAATATCTGTCGCTCACCCATGGCTGAGGCGGTCATGCGCGACTTGGTGAAGAAAGAGCATTTAGAAGATAAGATTGAAGTGGATTCCGCTGCTACCAGCTCATGGCATATTGGTGAACCTCCACATAGAGGTACACAGGATAAGCTTAGGGAATATGGTATTTCTACAATAGATATGCAAGGTCGACAATTACAAAAGTCAGATTTTGAAGAGTTTGCTTATATTATTGGAATGGATGAAAGCAATATTCGTAATATCCGTACAATACTAGGCCATCCAAACTCGCCAAAGATTTTTCGTTTTTTAGAATTAACAGCGCATCGCAAGGATGTCCCGGATCCTTATTATACAGGTGATTTTCAGGAAACCTATGAATTGGTGCAAGAAGGTTGTCAGGCATTACTAGCAAAAATTAAACAAGAGCTGTTGTAAGATGGCGCTAAAATCGTAAATTTTAACAGCCATTTTTTTTAGAAAAATGCTACCTTAAACATTGGTATATCTAGCTTTGTAAGCATCATTGTGTTATTATTTGCAGAGTAAAGATACGATAAGTATTTAATTACCATTTACAGATATGCAACTGCGTATCTATTATTTTTATAAATTTATCTTTTGAAAGAGAGTGGAAACAATGGGTCGTAAGTGGAACAATATTAAAGAAAAGAAAGCGTCTAAAGATCAAAGCACAAGCCGTATTAATGCAAAATTTGGGCGAGAAATTTATGTGGCAGCTAAATCAGGCGAACCAGATCCAGAGTCAAACCGTGCACTTAAAGTAGTGCTTGAACGCGCAAAAACATACAGTGTTCCAAAACATATTATAGAAAAAGCCATTGATAAAGCAAAAGGTGGCGGTGATGAAAGCTTTGATGAATTACGTTATGAAGGCTTTGGACCAGCCGGCACAATGATTATCGTGGATGCTTTAACAAACAATGTAAATCGTACAGCATCTGATGTACGTGCAGCATTTGGCAAAAATAACGGCAATATGGGTGTCAGTGGATCTGTAGCTTATATGTTCGATTCAACAGCAGTTATTGGTTTAGAAGGTAAAACGGCTGATGAAGTACTAGAAATTTTAATGGAAGCTGATATTGATGCTCGCGATATTTTAGAAGAGGAAGAAGCGGTAATTATTTATGCAGAGCCAGACCAATTCTTTGCAACACAAGAAGCATTAAAGGCTGCGGGCGTAGAAGAATTTACAGTAGCAGAGCTTTCTATGTTGCCTCAAACAGAAGTGACTTTAACTGGCGACGATGTAGCGAAGTTTGAAAAACTAATTGATGCATTAGAAGATTTAGAAGATGTACAAAATGTTTTCCACAACGCAGATTTAGGCGAATAAACCATTAACAAAATGAGTAAACCAGTAGCATTTAAGCTACTGGTTTTTAATTAGGGAGGAAAAGATGCAGACTGCTTTAGCCATTATTTTATTTTTAGTCACATTATTTTTTGTCATAGTACAACCACGAAAACTATCAATTGGCTGGTCAGCCTGTATAGGAGCAGCTATTGCACTATTAATAGGTGTAGTAACCTGGCATGACGTGTTAGAGGTAACGGGGATTGTTTGGAATGCAACGCTATCATTTATTGGTATTATTTTAATTTCCCTCATCTTAGATGAAATTGGCTTTTTCGAATGGGCGGCTCTACATATGGCACGACTTGCAAAGGGAAGTGGAATTCGCTTATTTGTTTATATTAGTTGCCTTGGAGCTGTTGTATCGGCTTTGTTTGCGAATGATGGTGGTGCTTTAATACTAACGCCGATCGTTTTAGCGATGGTGAGAAAACTGAACTTGAGTGAAAAAATGATCTTTCCATTTATTATTGCAAGTGGATTTATAGCAGACACAACCTCCTTACCTTTCGTTATTAGCAATTTAACGAATATCGTATCAGCTGACTTTTTCGATATAGGCTTTATAGATTATGCAGTTCATATGTTTGTACCAAATTTCTTTTCGTTAGTGGCAAGTATAGTAGTACTTTACCTTGTTTTTCGTCGTTCCATTCCACAACATTATTCTCTTGCGGCAGTTGAGCAACCAAGTCAGGCAATCCGAGATCCCAAATTATTTTCGATCGCTTGGTATGTGATTGGGATTCTATTAGTGGGCTTCGTAGCTGGTGAGGTTTTACACATCCCTGTATCTTTTATTTTATGTTGGGTCGCTGCAATATTCTTATGGCTAGCACAGCGTAGCTCTGTGGTAGATACAAAAAGAGTTGTAAAAGGAGCGCCATGGAATATTGTGTTCTTCTCAATTGGCATGTATGTGGTTGTCTATGGGTTAAAAAATGTAGGAATGACAGGAGTGTTAGCAAATTTATTTGAACTAGCTATACAACAGGGCTTCGTAGTTGCAACGATGACGATGGGGTTTGTCGCTGCCATTTTGTCTGCTGTCATGAACAATTTACCTACTGTTATGATAGATGCTTTGGCAATTTCAGAAACAAGTGCATCGGGCATGATGAAAGAGGGGCTGATTTATGCAAATATAATTGGTACGAATTTAGGTCCAAAAATGACTCCGATTGGCTCACTGGCAACATTGCTATGGCTTCATATATTAGCCCAGAAAGGCATTAAAATTAGCTGGGGACAATATTTTAAAATCGGTGTTATTCTTACCATTCCGACACTGTTCGCCACTTTAATGGCATTAATTATTTGGATATGCTTAATATCATAGATTTATTGTCGAAATAGTTGAAAAAATAGTACAATAGGAACTACTAAGATATTAGTATATCAGTATATTAAAGGAGGAAAGTATGCGAGCGACAGGCAAATTAAGCAATAAAATAGTGTTAATGTCATTGGTAATGTTAGTGGCTTTGTTATCTTTTTTCGTTATAACAACAATCTACACAGCAAAATCATCTGTTAATAAAACCATGGGAACACAGGCAGTTGCAGTTGCTGAGAATATTGCAAAACATCTAAATGCTGCTGAATATGAGCAACTCTCAAAAGAACCAAAAGAATCTGAGTTATATTGGCGACTTCGAGAAGAGCTCAACGAATTACGTGAAATAAATGGTGTTCTCTATGCCTATACTTTTGCAGTACCACAGGAAGATAAAAAGGTACGTTTTTTAGTGGACGGTATGCCAGCAGATGATCAAGAAAATGCTGGAGCTATAGGAGATGAATCCTCCACCACATACTACAAGGATATTGAAAAGGTAAAGAATAATGGAAGTTATTATTCCGCTATTTTACATAGTGATTTTGGAGATTATTTATCTGGTACTGTTCCATTAAAGGATGAGGCAGGGAATATTGTTGCCTTTGTTGGGGTCGATATAGAAGCAACAGAGGTAAGCAATGTTGCGAATGCCGTATTAACGGCTATTTTACCTACATTAATTATTGTCATATTAGCTTTAACTGGTATTGTTATGTTCATCCTATATCGTTATATTAATGGGGCATTAAAACCCCTTGCACATTTAGGTGTTGCAGCACAAAGTTTTGCTCAAGGAAATATTGCTAAGGCAACGATAGAGGTGGAGAAAATTCAGTTAAAAGGAGCAAATGAAATTACAATATTTGCACAATCCTTCAGAGAATCACTACAAAAATTAAAAGAAACTTTCCATACGATTCAACAACGCACATTTGCTTTACAAAATGTTGTTCAAAAAATTGATGAGACTTCTCAACATGTGGAAGAATCAAACGCTCAAATTGCAGATCGAATTGTCGAAATTGCTGCTGGTAGTGAGCAACAGCAGCAAAATAATCAAGAGGTTGTATTAACTATGAATGAGATGTCAATTGGTATTCAACGACTGGCTGATACAACTTCAGAAATTGCAGAGTCATCATCAGCAATGACAGGACTTGTGGAAACAAGTGTTAGTCATTCTCAAGAAGTTGTATCTCAAATTCAAAACGTAGAATCTTCTGTTTTACGTACGGCTAATCATGTCGAGGAGATGGGTGATAAGTTCCGCTCAATTGAAGAGATGGTAACCATCATTACGAGTATTGCGGATCAAACCAACTTACTGGCTTTAAACGCTGCAATCGAAGCAGCAAGAGCTGGAGAAGCTGGTAAAGGATTTGCGGTCGTGGCAGATGAAGTTCGTAAACTTGCAGAGATGTCTAAAGCATCTGCTGACGAAATACACATGCATTTAGAAAGCTTTAAGAAGATTACCGATCGAGCATTACAGGAGATGGCTAGTAGTACCATAGATGTACAGACAGGCAATAAAGCAGTGCAACACATAGGTGAAAATCTAGAGAAAATATTGCAATCTGTCCTTGAGGTGAATAATAAAATTCAAGATGACTCTGCTGTAATTGAGGAAATGTCAGCAGGCTCTGAGGAAGTATTAGCTACTACCGAACAGATGAATGCCATTGCGAAGCATAGTGTCCTAGGAACAAAGGAAGTAGCAACTGCCTCAGATTTACAAGTAACCATGGTTTCTGAATTAAATGAAGTTGTAACAATATTAGATCAAACATCAAAAGAGGTTATAGAAACGATTAATACATTTAAATTATGATTAGCTTAGAACTATTTCTCTATAAGCTTATGTCTTGTGGAGAAATAGTTCTTTTAATTTTTGGCATTTAAAATTTAACTGGAGGTTAGCATAAAGGCATGAAAACAAACCATATTAAGGGAAATTAGAAAATAATTTGTGCTTTACCCATTGTGAAAACTTTCAAACCATAACATAATAGAAAGTAATATATTGTTGAACGAAGAAAATAGGGGGGCTAAAGTATGAAGTTTTTACGTTCAATACAGGGGAAATTGATTATTATTTCATTGTCACTACTAATTATTCCAAGTTTAATAATTGGTATAGTTAGTTATGGTAAGGCTAAGAATGGGATGGAGGATATAGGAGAGCAGGTACTTTACAATAGTGTTGAATCTGCTTTGCAATTAATCGAGCTCGCAAACGAGAGTGTTGAAAAGGGTGACATTCCCTTAGAGGGTGCACAGGAACGGGTACGAGAAGCATTTCTTGGTCCGAAAGATAGCGAAGGAAAACGGCCTATTAATTATCCTGGTGATTTAGGGGAATATGGCTATATCTATGTGTTGGATGATAAGGGAACATTAACAACACATCCAACACGAGAAGGAGATAATCTTTGGAATGACCAAGACAGCAGTGGCAATTACTTTATTCGAGAAGTAACTGAAAAGGCACTTGATGGTGGTGGTTTTACACAATATGAATTTGAACTACCAGGTCAGGATGTCTTAGCAGATAAAATTATTTATTCTGAGAAAGATCCATATTGGGGATGGATTATTGCATCAGGTACATATATGCAGGATTTTAATGCAGAGGCGAATTCTTTATTGCTAGTAATTGGTTTGACATTAGTAGGTGCCGTCATTATAGGGACGATCGTTGTCATTCTAGTATCAAGACATCTGGCATTACCAGTTCAAAAGTTATCTAAACGTGTGCGTGAAGTAGCAAAAGGGAATTTAACGGTTGAAATTGAGCATTTACAGCGCTCGGATGAAATAGGACAGTTGAATGATGGCTTTAATGAAATGGTACATCAACTTAAAACACTTATTTCAGATGTGGAGGAAGCGATTGTAGAAATACAATCAACTTCAGCAAACTTAACCGCAGTAGCCGAAGAGACAAATGCCTATGGTGATGAAATAGTCAAAGCAATCAATGAAGTATCCAAGGGTGCAGTCAAGCAAGCCTCTGATGCAGAGGATACAAACCGAACGGCTATCGAGTTTGCGCAGCAAATTGAAGGGTTGCATGATAAAAATGAATCAATGTTAGATGCCTCACAGCATATGAAAAAATCAAATGAAGAAGGCCTAGTTAATCTAGAAAGCTTAAAGGATAAGTCGCGGGAATCTTCAAATCTTGTTCAGAATATTCAGTCTGTATTTGGTAGCTTAATTGTCAAGGTACGTGAAATTGAAGGCATCGTGGGGACGATTACAGAGATTTCAGATCAAACGAATTTACTTGCACTTAACGCCTCTATTGAAGCAGCAAGAGCGGGTGAACATGGTAAAGGATTCGCTGTTGTCGCGGAAGAGGTACGTAAACTTGCTGATCAAACCTCTGTAGCAACTGAGCTAGTACGCACGACGCTAAAAGGCATTGAAAGTGAAACAAACTTAGTCAATGATGAAATGCAGAAAACCCATATCATTGTAAGTCAACAAAATGATTCTGTCATGGTAACAGAATCATCCTTTAAAGAAATTAAATTAGCTGTTGAAAAAATCATAGCCATTATAGGCGATACGACAGATAGTGTAGAATATTTAAATAGCTCTAAGAATACGATTATGCATTCGATTGAAAGCATTGCGATGATTAGTGAAAAGAATGCAGCTGCGTCTGAAGAGGTAACAGCATCTGTAGATGAGCAACAACGCGCAATACAACTCGTTAGCGAATCTTCCAATGATTTAACCGATGAAATAACTGCCTTACAGGAGTCTATTAAACGATTTATATTGAGATAATATCTTTCAGGGTGCTTGGTTAACAAGCATCCTTTTCTTTTTATCATCGTTAATAAAAGGAAAAGGAGGGATGATTTGTGAGAAGATGGTTGATGACAGTTGGTGTTATTTTAATCGGTAGTGGAATCGTTCTTTATATTTGGCTGGGAAAAGAAATTGATCAGGGGATGGAACCGAATGCCAATGGTTCAGCGGATTATATGATTATATTGGGAGCAAAAGTAAGGCCAGGTGGTGTACCATCGCTTTCATTAAAAAGTAGATTAGAGGTGGCTGTTCCATACTTAACAAAATACCCACATGTTAAGGTCATTGTGTCAGGTGGACAAGGACCTGATGAAGATCGTACAGAGGCATCTGTAATGCAAGACTATTTGGAACAGCATGGCATCGATGCCACGAGAATTATCATAGAAGACCAGTCTACATCTACTTATGAAAATTTAGTTTTCTCTAAAGAATTATTACCAAAAGAGACAAAGAAAATTACCATCGTTTCAAATGACTTTCATTTGAAGCGTGCAAAATATCTTGCTGAATCGTTAGATTTTGAAGTAGATGTCCTATCAGCAAGAACACCAAAATCAGTAGAAGCAAAATTAAGAATAAGAGAAAGAGCTGCGTTATTAAAAACATATATTGTGGGCTATTAAAACAACAACGCCATTAAATTTAGGAATTGCTTCTTTCTCAAAAAAATCATGACAACAGAAAAGAGATAATTGTTTCTTAATAGATTCTATTTGGCATATAATAGAAATATTACGGGGTATAGGACAGAAAGAGGGGACTTTAATGACAACGTTTAAAGAATATCAATACAGCCGTCCAAATGTGGCATCGATGAAAGAGCAGCAATTAGCACTCATTGAACAATTTAAACAAGCACAATCGATGGACGAGCAAAGTAATATCATTGAAAAGCACAATGCAATTAGTAATGACTTTGCGACTATGGCTAATTTAGTATATATTCGTGCTTCAATCGATACGAACGATGAATTTTATCAAGCAGAACGTGATTATTTCGATGAAGTAGGTCCTGAGCTAGAAGAAGTAACGACGGAATACTATAAAGCTTTAATTGATTCACCATTTCGTGAGCAATTAGAAGAAAAATGGGGCCAACAATTATTTGATCTAGCAACTTATCAAATTAAAGGCTTCTCACCAGAAGTTATTGATTTGATGCAAAAAGAAAACAGACTTGTTTCTGAGTACAATAAGCTTGTTGCATCTGCACAAATTGACTTTAATGGGGAAACATTAACGCTCGCTCAACTTGGTCCATTTGCAGAGTCAACGGATCGAGAAACACGTAAGGCAGCAACGGATGCTCGTTTTGGCTTCTTTGCACAGCATGAAGATGAATTCGATCGTTTATATGATGAACTTGTCAAGGTACGCCATGAAATTGCAATTAAACTTGGCTATAACAACTATGTTGAACTAGGCTATATTCGTATGAATCGGATTGATTACAATGCTGATATGGTTAAAAAATTCCGTGATCAGGTACGTGATTTAATTGTGCCTGTTGCAACGAAGCTTTACGAGCGTCAGGCAAAGCGAATTGGCATTGAAGATTTTAAATTTTATGATGAAGCACTTAACTTCTTATCAGGTAATGCTACACCAAAAGGGAATCCTGAGTGGATTGTAGCAAACGGTAAAAAAATGTATGAGGAGCTTTCACCTGAAACAGGAGAATTCTTTAATTTCATGATTGACCATGACTTAATGGATCTTGTAGCGAAGAAAGGGAAAGAAAGTGGCGGTTACTGTACGTTTATTGAAAACTATCATTCCCCATTCATTTTCTCAAATTTTAATGGTACTTCAGGTGACATCGATGTATTAACACATGAAGCTGGACATGCTTTCCAGGTTTATTCAAGTCGTAACATTGGCATTCCTGAGTATTTATGGCCTACCTACGAATCTTGTGAGATTCACTCGATGAGTATGGAATTCTTTACATGGCCTTGGATGGAGCTGTTCTTTGAAGGTGATACAGAGAAATATAAATTTACACATTTAAGTAGTGGTCTTTTATTCTTACCATATGGTGTGGCAGTAGATGAGTTCCAGCATGTTATTTATGAAAATCCAACAATGACTCCTGCTGAACGTAAAGCTGCATGGAAAAAAATTGAGGAAACGTATTTACCACACCGTGACTATGATCATAACAGTTACCTAGAGGCTGGGGGCATTTGGCAACGTCAGGCTCACATCTATGCAAGTCCGTTCTACTACATTGATTACACGTTAGCACAAATTTGTGCCTTCCAATTCTGGAAACGTTCACGTGAAGAATTTGAAGCAGCTTGGAAAGATTATATTCATCTTTGTGGTTTAGGTGGCTCTATGTCCTTTACAAAGCTTGTAAAAGAGGCAGGTTTAATCTCGCCATTTGAGGATGGCTGTGTTGAATCGGTTATAGGAGAAATTGAGACATTCTTAAATTCCATAGATGATTCTTCTCTATAATGGATGACTTAAATTCGTTTCACTTCCACGATAACTATTATTGTGGAAGTGAGCGAATTTTTTAGTTTGTCAGAAGAGTTCTGTAAAAAAATACTAGGATACTTGCGAAATGGTTAATATATCAGTAGTATTTTCAGTAACTGCTATTAAAGGAAGTGAAAGAAAGTGACAAGGAAAGTTTGGTTTCAAGTAGGAGTAGGGATACTACTTACACTATTAATCATTAAATATTTTATAGAAATTCATTGGATTTTTTCACCGCTTGTCATCATATTAAAAGCCATTTTTGTGCCTTTACTACTTGGTGGTGTTCTCTATTATGTGACGGAACCAATTCAGAGATTTTTAGAAAAACGTAGATTTCCTCGATGGGGAAGTATATTGACGATTGTGTTCGGACTAATAGCAATGATAGGTATTTTTGGGTGGATTATTGGTAACCCGATTGCCGAGCAGGTCAATAAATTAGTGAAGAATGCCCCTATGATTAGTACGAGTATTAGTACGAGCATCCAGCAACTAACAGAATATGTAACGCAAAATAAGGATAACTTCCCCGAGCAATTAAATGATGTTATCGAAAAAATGGCGAATTCGGTACAAGATATTGCAGTGGTGGCGAGTAAAGGATTTGTGTCCTTTTTACAATCCATTGTATCTGTGTCGTTATTAGCCATTTTAATTCCATTCTTCTTTATTTTTATGCTGAAGGATCACGAGAAGTTTGCTCCATCCATCTATAAATATTTCAGTGGTGAACGTCAGCAATGGGTAAAGAAAACATTAAGTGAGATTGACGATGTATTACGTACCTATATTCAGGGCCAACTGCAAATTAGTTTTTTATTAGCACTAATAATGTATGTAGGCTATTTAATTATCGGATTAGACTATTCGTTATTACTAGTGATTTTTGCATTCTTTATGAATATGATTCCATTTATCGGGCCTTGGATTGCCTTTGCACCAGCCCTGATTGTGGCAGTTATTCAAGATCCAATTTTAGTGGTGTGGGTTTCGGTTGTGACGCTTGTTGCTCAGCAAATAGACAGCAACTTTATTACACCTAATGTCATGGGGAAATCACTTGATATCCATCCCCTTACCGTTATTACAATTATTTTAGCGGCAGGTAATATAGCAGGTTTTATTGGTATTATTATCGCTGTACCATTTTATGCAGTCTTAAAGGTTATCGTATCCAATATTTATGATCAACGTAATGCGATTAAGAAAAAAGCGACGAAGTCAGTATAGGAGTCGAAACAATGGAACAAGAAATTGTAAAGGTATTTAATGAACAGCATGAGCAAATTGGGACAGCTACGAGAGCGGAAGTGCATGAAAAAGGGCTTTGGCATGAGACTTTTCATTGCTGGCTTGTAAATGAAGATTATATTTATTTTCAAGTACGTAGTTCGCAGAAAAAGGATTATCCAGGGTTACTCGATATTACAGCAGCAGGGCATCTTTTAGCGATTGAGACAGTAGAGTCAGGCATTCGAGAAGTAAAAGAAGAATTAGGACTCAACATTGATGTCCATGAGGTTGTCAAAATGGGCATGACCTCTTGTAGTATCGTTTCTGAAAATATGATCGACAATGAATTTTGTCATGTCTACATATATCCTTTCAAGCATGATTGGGATTCCTTTGCTTTGCAGTATGAGGAAGTATCGGGTGTAGTAAGAGCGAGGCTAAATGAGGCAGAGGCTTTCTTCTTGGGAGAAACGACGACACTTAATATAGAAGGGTATGAATATTTCCCTGATGGTCAACGTGTGAGAATTGTCAGACCAGTAGGTACTGCACAATTTGTTCCGTATCGGGAATTGTATGTTGCACAGGTGATAAAATTCACACGTGAAAAAATAGTTAATCAAACCTCATAAATTTAAATAGGATAAGCTATAATATTAGCTTGTCCTATTTTCTTGCGCAAAAATGATTTAGAAACGACACGATATAATAGGAAAAAATGAGTTATACTGTTAGATAGATTGTAAAGAAAAGGAGCATTTTTTATATGCTAACATTTGAACAAAAACAAGTGATTATTGAATCGTTTTCTGAGCTAACAAAAAAAGAAGTTTCTTTAAAGCGCCTAAATTATCATTATATGGACAGTCTTTATGAAAAAACGATTGTAGTTGAGAAATTACATCCAAATGGCAATGGCTTTGTCTTTGTGGGAGATTTATTACGCTATGAGAATGAGGCTAATGATAAAGGATTAGTAAATATCCGCGATTACGATGAACAACAACTTCGTGAAATTATTGAAGACGCAATCCAATATTTATCTGAAGAAGTAGAAGAGCAGGAGCCAATTGTAGAGATTTGGCATAGTAGAGATGGTAGTCAGTTACAGCTAGCTTTTGAGCAACGTTCTTGGAACGTGTATCATGGAGACAATCTGGAAGAGGCATTTGGTACGTATGAGGCAGCAAAGGAATATTTACTAGAAGAAGGCTTTCGTACAAAGAAATAAGAAATACGGGGGATCATGTTAGATGAACGGAAAAAAATTAGTGGGAATTGTTATTGTTGTTGTGATTGCTGCATGTTTATTTTCAGTTTATACCATTACTAATTTTTATAAAAACCACGAAGAACAGCCAAATCGTGAAAATCGTGAAATTAATAAGTCAAAGAGCTTGAATTTAATTTTGCCACAAGCTACAATTATCTCGAATTCAAGATAATTGAGAGGTGACTGTCAGTGCAACATATTTATTATAAAGGTACAGACGAAACGAAGCCGACATTATTATTGCTACATGGTACAGGTGGTAATGAGGAAAGTCTTATTGGGCTGGCAAAGGAAATAGATGAAACAGCCAATATTTTAAGTGTTCGCGGAAATGTACTCGAGCATGGAATGCCACGTTTTTTCCGTCGATTAGCCGAAGGTGTCTTTGATATGGAGGATTTAATTTTTCGTACAAAGGAGCTTCATGAATTTTTACAGACGTCAGCACATCAATATGGCTTTGATCGCCAACGAATTGTAGCAATAGGATATTCGAATGGTGCTAATATTGCAGCAAGCTTATTATTCCACTACGATGATGCGTTAGCTGGAGCTATTTTGCATCATCCAATGGTACCAAGGCGTGGTATTGAATTACCGCAACTTTCTCCAACACCTGTGTTTATCGGTGCGGGTACGAATGATCCGATGTGTACAGCACAGGAATCTGAGGATTTAGAAACCCTTTTAAGTGCTGCAGGTGCAACAGTAACGACGAAATGGTTTAATTTTGGTCATCAACTAACAATGCCTGAAGTACAAGCAGCAAAAGAATGGTATAACAGTATCTACGCTTAATTGAAAAATCCACCTCCGTTTATAAGGGAGGTGGATTTTCATTATGTTATTTACTTTTCTTTGAGAAAGGAAGCCACCAGTTCCAATCACCAAATAGCTTCATGAGACTAGGCACAAGCATAAGACGAATAATCGTTGCATCAATAGCGACAGCAATAGCGATACCCACACCAATTTGCTTCACAGGCATGACATCTGTGAAGGCAAATGCACCTGTAATAACAATCATGATAAGCGCTGCCGATGTAATTATTCGGCTAGTGGATGTTAAGCCATCAATTGTTGCACGCGTATTATCGGAGCCCTTTAAATATTCCTCTTGGATACGAGAAATTAAAAAGACTTCGTAGTCCATACTTAAGCCAAAAACAAGACAAAAAACAATAACTGGAATGATTAGTACAATGGAGCTTGCTTCAATACCAAAATGACCATATTGGAAAATATAAACGAGTATACCGAATGCAGATGAAAGCCCAATAATGTTCATGATTATTGCCTTTAACGGAATTAAGATAGAACGGAATGCCAACATTAAAATAAAGAATGTGGAAACGATAATAATCGCTATAGCTAAAACAATTTTATTAGCAATTTCATCAAAAATTTCTTGGTTGAATTTAGCTGGTCCACCAAGTGCAAAATCCACGCCCAGGTCTTTGTCCATCCATGTTCGGGCAAATTTTTGAGCTGTAGAGGAAGAACCTGCTGCATCAATTGTAATGGGGACAAATAGCTGTGTATCCTTCGAGAATGAATTAATAACAGGTTTTAATTGTTCTGCAACCTGTGGAATAGCTAAAGAAGCAGAAAGCTCCTCTGGTGTTTGAATGTTAGCAGCTGTATAAATAGTCGAAACATTAGTCACTAACGGGTCCTTTAATAGCTTTTCTTGAATAGTATAAATTAGCTCTCTACCCTCAGTATCCTCCCAGCCACCTTTTCGTTCAGCTAACAAATATAATGTAGAGGATTCACCTAGTCCAAACGTTTCATCTAATTTATCGTATGCAGCACGTGCATCATATTTCGTAGGTAAGGAGTCCACCTGTGGAATGGTTAATTGGATATCCTTTAAAGGGATCATGCCAATGCCTAGTAATAATAATGCTGAAATCACTATAGCTACTGGATGTTTCATGACAAAACCTGCAAAGCCACGCCAACGATTTGCCCCACCTGGTTTAACGCGTATTAAGCGCCATTTATTAAGTCTATCTCCTAATAGCATCATAGTGGCAGGAAGTAATGTTAAGCCAGAAAGAACGGCTAACAGGACGACTATAGTGCCTCCTAGGGCGATATTATGAAAAATTTCTACATCAATGACAATCATCGCACCTAAGCCAATCATGACACAGACTGCGGAGAAAATGATAGAACGACCTGCTGTCTGAATAGCAGTTTGAATGGCTTGAGTAATAGAAGTATGTGTGCGTTCTTCTCGGTAACGATTAATAAATAGCAACGCAAAATCAATACTTAAAGCCAGCCCAAGCATTGGAACAATATTTAAGACGAAAATAGATAGATTTACATTAGCACTGAGCAGTGTCATCATACCAAATGCGGTAATCACTGTCACAACACCAATGATGATTGGCAAAATAGAAGCAACAACTGTACCAAATGCTAATAAGAGAACCACAATGGCAATTGGCAATCCAATGGCCTCAGCTGATGCCAAATCCTTTTGACTAGCAGTATTTATGTCGGCAGAAATAACAGGCCCTCCAGTGATACTAATACCGTCTTTTTCAATCAATGAACGGAATTCCTCAACAATGTCAGGAAGGTTTTCTACATCGTTCTTTATGTGAACCATAGCATAGGCAATGCCATCTTTCCGTAAAGAGGAGTCTTCTAAAGGTGATTGAATAGAATGAATCTCTTTTATGTTATCTAATTTTTTTAAAGTGTCTTTAATTTGCTGATCTTCAGCTGGATCAAAGACAACCAAAATCGTATTAGATGGTAAATCAAATTTTTCTGCTAGCTCGTTGGTAACATAGTTATGATCTGCTTCGACAAAGAAACCATCACCTTGAAGTTTGCCTGGAAGCTGTAAAGCAAAGTACGCCATTGCTAGAAAAATAATAAGCCATATGACTACGATTGCTTTCGCATGTGCTGTAATAAAAGCTGAAAAAGTTTTCATAGTTGTTTATACATCCCCCTTTTCAATTAGTGTAAAGGATGTGTCACATTTTGTCGTGTGACAAAGTAAAGACTCCCATCCACTTTTTGGACAGGAGTCTTACTATTAAAAGAATAATGATAATATGAAATAAATAACAGATGCCATGACAGCTGAAATTGGCATTGTAATCACCCATGTAGTAACAATCTTTCGAGCCATCCCCCAGTTTACACCACGCACACGCTGTGCTGAACCGACACCCATAATGGATGAAGAAATGACATGTGTTGTTGATACAGGTAAGTGGATTAGCGTAGCGCCAAAAATAACAGTAGCCGATGCTAAATCTGCCGCAACACCATTAACAGGGCGGATTTTCATAATCTTACCGCCAACCGTTTTAATGATTTTATAACCACCAATTGAGGTACCTAGCCCCATTGCTGTAGCTGCAGCAGCACGCACCCAGAAAGGTATTTCATCTCCAGTGTGCAAGCCACCAGCGATTAACGCCATCGTCATAATCCCCATCGCTTTTTGCGCATCATTTGTACCATGGGTGAATGATTGGATGGCAGCAGTAAAAATTTGCATTGTACGGAAACCTTTATTTGTCCGATATAAATTTAAATTTTTAAACCAGAGTTTAAAAAGAGTCATCATAATAAAGCCTGCACAAATAGCAAGTAAAGGTGAAAACACTAAAGCCATGATGATTTTAGTAAAGCCGCCATAGTTTAACACATTAAAACCAGCGGATGCGATTGCAGCACCGGCAATAGACCCAATCAATGTGTGTGAAGAACTTGACGGAATACCGAAATACCATGTCAATAAATTCCAAATTATAGCTGAAATTAATGCAGCTAAAATAACGACTGAGCCAGTTGTGTCTCCTTCAAAAGCATTTAATGCAAAAGGATCTACAATATCTTTTGTTAGAGCTTTTGCAACCCCTACAAAGGTGATAGCACCAATAAAGTTCATAGTTGCCGCCATGATGATTGCCGTGCGAGGTGGCAAAGCTCTAGTAGAAACCGAAGTTGCAATAGCATTTGCTGTATCATGGAAGCCATTGATAAAGTCAAATGTTAGGGCAAAGATGACGACCAGTACGGTTAATATAATGATTGTGTTCATTGTAAAGTGCCCATCTCCTAATTATGCGTTACGCATGATAATTGTTTCCATAGTATTTGCTACGTTTTGACAATGATCAGCGATATCTTCAAGTTGTTCATAAATATCCTTAAATTTAATGAGGCGGATTGGATCCTTTTCATTTAAAAATAACTTCTTAATAGAAGTACGTTGTACCTCATCACATTCACGTTCATAGTCTTTAATAAGAATTGCGTGTGGACGCATGCCAATTAGATTCTTTTTCTTTAACTCTTCTGTCGCTTTGACTATTTCATCAGCACTTTTTGAAATAAACCCTAAGAAAATGCGCATAGATTCATCAATCTCAGTGAGCGAAAACATTTCAAAGTGTGCAATACAGTGTTCTGTTCCATCTAAAACATCATCCATACGAATGGCGAGCTCTAAAATATCCTCACGTTCAATAGGTGTCATAAATGATTTGTTTAACATGACAATCAGTTCATGAATAAGCTTATCACCAGCAGTTTCATAATTTTTCATTGTAATGCTAATCTCTTTTAGGTCAGCTACACTGTTAATACGAAAATCATTTGCGTAATGTACAGCCTCTCTCATATTTTCAGCAATTTTATGCAATGCAATAAAGAAAGGGTCTTGTTTTTTTGAGTTAAGCATGTGAATCGAATCCTCCTGGATATAAATAAATTAATCGACCTCTAAACTTTACTATCATAACAAAATCTTTAATTTATCTACATAAAAATTTACTATTCGACATGAAAATTTACATTGCTGTAATATATTATTTGTTCACAAAATGTGAGGTAATCTAGCTGTATTTATTTTTATGAGTACAGAAAAACCCTGTTATAAATGGATATTCTTCTATAACGGTGACTTATTAGTACAGATTAAGACGCGAAAGAGGATAGAAGATAATAAAAATAACGTATTGGAATTGTAAAGGTATTGTAAATTCATTTGATAACCAGAAGAGTACCTTCTTATTCTTAAGAATATCTTCATTTTTATCCTCCCTCTTTATTAAGAATTGTTTTCTACAATGGAAAATGAATAGGAAAGGAGCGTTTATTAACTAATGATTCAGGTTGAAAACTTACAACATACATTTTTAATTGGAAAACGAGGGAAGGAAAAGCAAGTACCAGTATTGAAAGGTGTGAACTTCGAGGTCAATAAAGGAGAAATTGTTGCTATTGTAGGTAAAAGTGGCTCAGGAAAATCGACCTTATTACAAGTTCTAGCTGGTTTTATGAAAGCTGAACAGGGCTCTATTAAAGTAAATGGAAAGGAAACAGCCCATCTAACTGAAACAGAAAGTGCTGCCTTCCGTTTACGTCAATTCGGTTTTATTTTTCAAAACTTCCAATTGATGCCTGGTTTAACTGCTTTCGAAAATATCGAATTACCTTTAAAGCTACAGGGTTTGCGTAAGGCTATGCGCAAAGAAAAAGTGAAGAAATTAATGGATAAGGTTGGTTTGACAGAAGTAGCAGACCATTATCCCAATGAATTGTCAGGTGGACAGCAACAGCGTGTCAGCATTGCACGAGCACTTATTACGAATCCTCCCATATTACTTGCAGATGAGCCAACAGGGAGTCTCGATTCAGAAACCGAGCAGGATATCTTATTGCTTATTCAAAGTTTAAATCGTGAGTTAGGGCTAACTTTTGTCATTATCACGCACGATGAAGAAGTGGCTACTATCGCACATAGACGCTTCCGCATGTACGATGGAGAACTTGTAAAGGAGGAAGCTTAACATGTTATTTAAGGATCAATTAGATTTTGTAACACAGCATATCAAGAAAAATAAGCTGCGTGTGTTTATGACGATACTAGCTGCAACGATGGGCTGTGCCTTTCTAATCGTGCTAGCATCCGTTGGTTTTGGTTTACAGGAATCTTTACGCAATGAAATTCTTTCAAACGAAACAGTTACAAAAATTCAAGTATATGGTGATAAGCAATTAACTGAAGACCAAGTACAAGAAATTAAAAAAATGGAACATGTAGAAACAGTGCTTGAAACAATTAGTGTCAATGCTACCGCACAATCATTTTTTGAAGACCGTGATACAACTTCTAATTTAATATTGTCAGATATGCAGGACTTTGAACAGGTAAATGGAAAGCTTGCAAAAGGGCGTTACCCAACAAAATCTAATGAAATTGTTGTAGGCTATCATTTTGCTCAAACATTATTGAATGACACAGAACGTGATGTCATTGCGGAAAAAAGTAAAAAGGCTGAAGCAGAGGGTACGTATTATGATGGTAGTGAAGAGGGCTATAAAGAATCATTGATTGGAAAGAACATTGATCTGTCCTTAGTTCCTCACACGGGTAAAAATGATGAAACGCCAAAAATGAGCTATACAATTGTTGGTGTAATGGAGAAACCTTCTTATGATTGGATGGTTGATAACGCTATTCATATGGATAAAGAGCAAAAGAAAGTATGGGTTAAAAATTTATCAACAGATAGTAACATGGCAGAGGATGAGCTGTTTTACTCTGAATTTAATATTTATGCGGATACTTTAGAAAACGTAAAGCCGATTTTAGAGAAGTTAAAAGATAAGGGCTATAGCGTATATTCAGTAACAGAGCAACTAGATCAAATGAATGTATTTTTCCTTGTATTAAAAATTGGCTTAATCTTTGTTGGCACTATTGCTGTGTTGATTGCTTCCATTGGTATTTTTAATACAATGACAATGGCTGTCACAGAGCGAACACGTGAAATTGGTGTGCTAAAGGCAATTGGGGCAAGTCCGAAGCTTATTCAACGATTATTTTTAATGGAAAGCACATTTATCGGTATTTTTGGTACGCTAATTGCGGTTGTCATCTCGTATGCTATTAGCTTTGCAGCTAATGCAGCATTACCATTAATTCTTAAGGCGGCAACAGGGGAGGAAGCGTTTGCAACAAATGATATAACATTTTCTCTTATTCCATGGCAACTAGTCATTATTGCAGCGGCCATTAGTGTTGGCGTAGCGATGGTTTCAGGTTATCGCCCAGCACGTAAAGCAACTAAAATCGACGTTATTCAAGCTTTACGACAAGAGTTATAATAAAAAAGGCGGTCCAATCAACATTGGATCGCCTTTTATTTGGACAGAAGTACATCTGTACGTTATAAATACTCTTTTAACTCATTCGCTAAAAATGGTGTTGCATTCAATAATTTTAAGAAGGCATCATAGCTGGCACGTTGCTCTTCATTTGGTTTTTTACCTGTTTGATAGGCTCGAATTAAAATGTTTTTCGGTGTATTCTCCATATCGATAAACTCTAAAAGCTGTGCCTCATAGCCAACAAGCGATAAAATTTCAGCTCGAATAGCATCTGTAGCAAGTGCCGCAAATCGCTCTCGAACAAGTCCATGTTGCAACATAATATCGAGAGCAGGTGTATTTAGTTGACGATTTAACTCATGCTGACAGCAAGGCACACTTAGAATGACACTTGCCCCCCATTTCACAGCACGAGCCAAGGCCATATCTGTTGCTACATCGCATGCATGGAGTGTCACCACCATATCTACAGCACTTTCATCATTATAATCATTGATATCTCCTACAAGAAATTCTAGCTGATCATAGCCTAGATCCTGTGCTATTCTTGAGCATTCTTCAATAACCTCTTTTTTTAAATCTAAACCAGTAACACGAATGTCTAAGCCCTTTTCGATTTTTAAATAATGATACAAAGCAAAGGTTAAGTAGGATTTACCTGAACCAAAATCTAAAATCCTCACCTGTCGATCCTGAGGTAAATATGTTAAGGCATCATCAATAAATTCAATGAAGCGGTTAATCTGTTTAAATTTATCATACTTTTGTTTCTTAACCTTTCCTTCTTCTGTTTGCACCCCCAGTCGTATTAAAAATGGATAGGGTTGATCATCAGATAGTAAATAATTTTTTTTACGATTATGGCTTAAATGGACTTGTTTAGGTGAAGCCGTTTTATCTGATTTCCAAAGGACTTTGTTCTTTTTTGATAATTGCACTTGTACCGTTTCATCTACGAAATCAATATGAGCTTGACGATACTCCTCAAAAAATGTGTCAAGCTTGGAAGAAAAATGAGCCAATAGAATATTTTCATGTTTTAAAATACGTTCATATTGGTACTCAATTTGTATATGGTACTGATTCTTTAACATTAATGGTTTTAATTTTATACGTTTTATTTCATTTGATTTCATACGTGGTTGACTGATTGTAGCTGTGACAAGCTTTTGTTGCAAAATTTGCTCAGTGAGTAGAGCTTTCATTTCTTCAAAGGTCATACATTTTCGCCTACTTTATTGTGTAATAGATGGCACTAGTTTAACACATTTTATAATAGACAATGGCATCTTTGGTATTCGGAATTAATTTAATAAAAATTCCGAGTATTTATAGGTGGAATAGTATATTCGTGGTATCTTAAATACAGTAATTCTTTTTGAATTGGTGATACTAAGGATTAATAAGGAGGAGAAAATATGTCGGATAACATGTATCAATTATTAGCGATTATTATTTATATGATCGCCATGCTAGCAATTGGCTGGTATGCATTTGTTAAAACATCGAATTTAACAGATTATATGCTTGGCGGTCGTTCCTTAGGTCCTGCGGTTACTGCGCTAAGTGCGGGTGCTGCGGATATGTCTGGCTGGCTCCTAATGGGCTTACCAGGTGCGATATTTTTATCAGGTCTTGTGGAGGCTTGGATTGCAATTGGATTAACAATAGGAGCTTACCTAAACTGGCTACTTGTGGCACCGCGTTTACGGGTATATACACAGGTTACAAATGATTCCATTACTATTCCAAGTTATTTGGATAATCGATTACGTGATCATACAAAGCTTATTAGGATTGCTTCAGGTATCATCATCCTCATATTCTTTACATTTTATGTATCGTCAGGAATGGTAGCAGGGGGCAAGTTTTTCGATAGTTCTTTTGGTTATGAATACCATACAGGCTTATTAATTGTGTCAGCTGTAGTTGTAGCATACACTCTTTTTGGCGGATTTTTAGCGGTAAGTTATACAGACTTCTTACAAGGTCTTATTATGTTTTTAGCACTTATTATGGTACCAATATTTGGCTTGTTTGTAACAGGTGGCATAGGGGAAACTATTTCGTCTATAAAATCTGTTGATCCAGATCTTCTAAATTTATTACCAGCCACTGCGACAGCAGCAGGGATCATTTCTTCAGTTGCTTGGGGACTAGGCTATTTTGGACAGCCTCATATTATCGTCCGCTTTATGGCGATTAGTTCCGTTAAAGAAACGAAGCAAGCACGACGCATTGGTATTGGCTGGATGATGTTAAGTTTATTTGGAGCTATTGGAACTGCCTTGGTGGGTGTAGCTTATTATCAGCAAAATGCGGGTGAGCTAAAAGACGCTGAAACTGTATTTATTGTACTTGGACAGATTTTATTCCATCCATTTATAGCAGGTATTATGCTGGCGGCAATTTTAGCAGCTGTTATGAGTACAATTTCTTCTCAATTAATTGTAACTTCTTCGGCGCTTGTAGAGGATATTTATAAAGCATTATTTAATAAAACAGCAGACGATAAGCATTACGTTTTTGTTGGGCGTATGGCTGTATTAGTTGTTGCAATTATTGCAGCAATCCTAGCGTGGAATCCAGATAGTTCTATCTTAAGCTTAGTTGGCTTTGCTTGGGCAGGATTTGGTGCAGCCTTCGGACCTGTTATTTTACTTTCTTTATATTGGAGAAAGCTAACGAATTACGGAGCACTTAGCGGAATGGTAACAGGGGCTGCAACTGCGTTTATTTGGGGTAAAGTAGATGCTTTATCAAGTGCGTTGTACGAAATTGTTCCTGGCTTCATTGTTTGTTTAATTGTTGCGGTTGTTGTCAGTATGCTGACATATAAACCAAATAAAGAAATTGAAGAAGAGTTCACACGCTCAGAAGCCCTACTAAAAGAAGAAAGAAAATAGTTGTGATGCGCCTCTCCATGAGGCGCATTTTTAAAAAAGTTAACGATGATCTTCAAATACGAAAAAGGGTCTATTATGGTAAGATGAAGAAAATTTGTCGTAGCGACACCAAGCTTTGGTGGGAGGTTTCTAATGGATAGAATTAAGGAAGTTGATGTATTAATTGAAAAGGCCATACTAGTTGGCGTAAATTTACGAAATGATAAGCACTTTGATTATTCTATGGAAGAGTTACAAAATTTAGCTGAGGCCTTGCATGTAGAAGTAGTGGGGACTGTCACGCAAAATTTGGAACGTGTGACACCTTCCCATTATGTGGGTACAGGTAAAATAGAAGAAATCAAAAATTTTTATGAAGAAGCACAAGCAAACCTCGTTATTTTTAATGATGAACTGTCTCCTTCGCAAATCCGTAATTTAGAGCGTGATTTAGCAACGAAGGTCATAGATCGAACAATGCTTATTTTAGATATTTTTGGAAGGCGCGCAAAAACACGTGAAGCCCAAATGCAGGTGGAATTAGCACAGCTTCAATATATGCTACCTCGTTTAGTGGGTTTGCATGCCTCTTTAAGCCGTCAGGGTGGAGGTACTGGGGGAGGCTTTAAAAACCGTGGTGCGGGTGAGACAAAGCTGGAATTGGATCGACGAAAAATTGAAGATCAAATTGCTAAAATTAAAAAGGATTTAGAGCACGTTAAGGAACAGAGAGAAACGCAGCGTAAACAGCGTCGTAAAAATGCTCTTCCGGTTGTATCGATTGTTGGCTATACAAATGCTGGGAAATCAACGATTATGAATCAACTTCTTACACAAATAGGACAAGAAGAGCATAAGCAAGTCTTTGAGAAGGATATGCTTTTTGCTACCCTTGAAACTTCTGTTCGTCAGATTGAACTACCTGATAAGAAGACTTTTTTACTGACAGACACTGTAGGCTTTGTTAGTAAATTACCTCACCATTTAGTGAAGGCATTTCGCTCCACTTTGGAAGAGGCCAGAGATGCGGATCTTTTACTCCATGTGGTGGATGTTTCTAATACTGAGCACGGATTTATGATGGATGTGACGAATGAAACACTAAAAGCAGTTGGTGTTGAGGACATTCCTACAATCTATGTATACAATAAAGCAGATATAGCGGATGTTCCATATCCTGTGGTAAGTGGAGATAATATTTGGATTTCAGCAAAGCAGGGGGATGGATTAGAAGAATTAGTACAGCTAATTCGTCAACACATCTTCTCGCACTATGTAACGTGTGACATGTTAATACCTTATGATCATGGGAACGTTGTTTCTTATTTAAATGAGAATGCCTCTGTTTTTAATACAGCCTATGAAGAGGGTGGGACATTATTGTCTCTTGAAGTAAAAGCAGCAGATTACGCAAAGTATCAGCACTATGTTATTAATTAAAAAATGTACTTCTCAAAGCATGCCAAAAGATTTTTGGCATGCTTTTTGTGATTAGAGGGAATAGTAGAATCTAGAACAAAGGTAAAACTGTACTCGGGAAATTGTATTAATTTTCAAGTAAAGTAAGGAATCTGAATTTTAGATATTTTAGAATAATTCATTATAGATTTAAAAATCTTTTAGGCATAAAGTGTGAGAAAACTTAGATATATCAAAGGATTTAATAATTTACCTAATAATCAATCAGAATTTATAGAAAAATGACAAATTTTCAACATTTTTTAAAACTCTTGCTAAAGTTTTTAAAACGCTTTAGTATGATGAAATAAAGTTTTTTTATCCTTATATTAGGGTAGTTGTGTTTTTGTAGAATAATTTTTTATTGGGAGAGGGTATTGTATGTCTAGTAAAGATGAAGTTGTAAAATCTGTCCCTCAAAATGGCTTTGTTGGACACCCTAAAGGGCTCTTTACTTTGTTTTTCACAGAATTTTGGGAACGTTTCTCGTACTATGGTATGCGAGCAATTCTCATCTTCTTTATGTATTACGAATTACATGACGGGGGCTTAGGTCTAGACCGCGGAACAGCGAACTCTATTATGGCCATCTACGGCTCACTTGTTTATATGTCTGGTATTATAGGTGGCTGGATTGCCGACCGGGTTTTAGGAACACGAAAAACCATTTTTTATGGTGGCGTGTTAATTATGATTGGTCACTTACTGCTAGCATTGCCTGGTGGTGTAAGCATGTTATTTGCTTCCATGGCATTTATCGTTATGGGTACTGGTTTATTAAAACCAAACGTTTCAAGTATTGTTGGGGACATTTATGCTGAAACAGATAGCCGCCGTGATGCAGGGTTTTCTATTTTCTATATGGGTATTAATATGGGAGCATTTATTGCACCTTTTATTGTCGGAACAATTGGACAAAAATATAGCTTCCACCTTGGCTTTGGTTTAGCGGGTCTAGGTATGTTTATTGGTTTAATTGTTTATAAATTAACAGAGAAAAAATATTTAGGCTTAGCAGGCTTACAAGTAAACAACCCATTAAAGCCTGAAGAACGTAAAAAAGTCTTTACACAATTCGGAGTTGCAGCTTTACTTATTATCATCTTGGGTGCTATCGGTATTAAATCTGGTACTTTAACAATGAATGTATTTAGTTTAATCATCACAGCTCTAGGTGTATTAATTCCAACTGCATTCTTTATTTATATGTATCGCAGTAAAAAAACAACGAAGGATGAAAAGTCTCGTCTACTTGCTTATATTCCTTTATTTTTATCAGCTGTAATGTTCTGGGCTATTCAAGAACAAGGAGCAACCATTTTAGCGACTTATGCAGATGAGCGTACACAGCTAAGTTTTGGCGGTATTCAGCTTCAATCTTCTTGGTTCCAGTCATTGAACCCATTATTTGTTATTACGATGGCACCATTATTTGCGATGCTATGGCTTAAATGGGGAGACAAGCAGCCGACAACACCACGTAAGTTCTCATATGCATTGTTCTTTGCGGGTCTGTCATTCTTAGTGATGATGGTTCCAGCACATCTGTCTGGTGGAGATACATTAGTGAGTCCTTTATGGTTAGTATTGTCATTCTTCTTAGTGGTTGTTGGTGAGTTATTATTATCACCAGTTGGTCTATCAGCCACAACGAAATTGGCACCACAGGCATTCGCAGCGCAAACGATGTCTTTATGGTTTTTAACAAGTGCAGCAGCACAAGCAATTAATGCGCAATTAGTTAAGGTCTATGAAGTTGTAAGCGAATTCACATACTTTGGTTTCTTAGGTACCTTATCTATTGTAGTTGGTATTATTATATTGGTGCTTTCACCAATTATTTCCAAGGCGATGAAGGGTATTAATTAAATGAAAGATGCAAGTACAGTTATTAAAAAAACTGTACTTGCATCTTTTTTTGCTATCTAAATAAAAGTCTATCTATGAAGCTGAGAGCGAAATATATTATCGTAAGTAGTTATTTTGTTGAATGTGGGTATAAGTTTCTATGTAGAAAATTATCATTTTCGTTATAATAATTTTAATAATAAGAAAATTTAAGGGGTTGGAATCTATGAAGGAAGAGTTAGATTATTTGAGGCCAAGATTAATGGAGATTTTTACGTATTTACATGCAAATCCAGAAATCAGCTGGCATGAAATAGAAACCACCAATTATATCGTGGAGCTATTAAAGCAGGAAGGCTTTTCCCCTATACGATTTAAAAATTCGACAGGATTATATGTTGATGTAGGCACCGGTAACCCCAAAGTAGGACTAAGAACAGATATAGATGCCTTATGGCAAGAAGTAGATGGTCATTTCCGAGCGAATCATTCATGTGGACATGACGGTCATATGACGATGGCCATTGGTACACTATTACTTTTAAAAGAATTACAGCAATCTATTAATGGTACAATACGCGTTATTTTCCAACCTGCTGAAGAAAAAGGAACTGGAGCGTTATCTGTATTAGAAGAAGGTGTTATTGATGACCTAGATTATTTATTTGGTGTCCATGTAAGACCTGTTCATGAGTTAGAGGACGGCACTTATTGTGCAGCCTTATATCATGGTGCCTCTCGTTTACTTGAAGGCGAAATTATCGGAGAGGATGCTCATGCTGCAAGGCCGCACCTTGGTATTAATGCCATTGAAGTAGGTGCAACAATCATCGAAGATTTGCGAACCATTCATACAGATCCTATGGTTCCTGTATCTGTTAAGATGACGAAATTCCATGCTGGGGGAGATTCGGGCAATATTATCCCAGGTAATGCCTCATTTACAATTGATATTCGTGCACAGCAAAACAAGGTGATGGACGATTTAGCACAAGGCGTAAAGCGTGTGATCGATTCATCTAAATTGTTGCATAAGGTACAAATTGAATTACGTACGGTGGCCAATATCGTAGCTGCTGAAGTTGATACAAGTGCTCAATATTTGATGGAGCAGGCAATTATACAGGCCGCTGGATTATCAAATTTAAGAAAGCCTGTTCATACACCTGGAGGAGAGGATTTTCACCATTATGCTGTACAACGGCCGCATTTAAAAACAACCATGCTGGGCTTGGGTTGTGGATTAACACCAGGATTGCATCATCCGAAAATGAAATTTAAACAAGCAAGACTTGTCACGGGAGTGGAGATACTTACAAGAGCAGTTTTATTAGCTTTGGAGTCAGGGCATAAAAAGGAGGCGTCAGCGTAATGTTAGAGCAAGTGCGAATTCACAAAGTAACGACACCAGAAGAAATTGCAGAGATCCAAAAATTAAATGGTGAAATATGGGGCAGCCAAGCAATCCCCTCCCATCAATTACTAGCTGCTGTACAAAATGGGGGAATCGTATTAGGAGCATATTTAGATGAAAAGCTAATTGGCTTTAACTATTGCTTCGTTGGTTATCAGAGTAGAGAAATGTACTTACATTCGCACATGATTGGTGTAGAAAAAGCATATCGTGAACAAGGTGTGGGTGAATTATTGAAGCATGCCCAACAAGAATATGCAAAAGAGCATGGTTTTCAACTTGTCCGCTGGTTAATTGAACCATTAGAGGCGCGTTTAGCGAATCTAGCATTTCTAAAATTGAACGCTACTAGTTATCAATATGAAAATGATTATTATGGTCCGCTTCGAGATGACTTTAATGAAGGACTACCTTCAGATAGATTGGTCGTTGAATGGTGGATCGAGCGTGATCAAATGGCAGATAGCCTTGATGAATTAGAAGAAGTAGCACAGGAAATTGTACCTTGGACATTAACAGTTGACGGATTACCTGTTCTAGATATAGAAAATACATTTCAGTTAAAACAATCCTTTTATAAAGATGCCTATCTTTTACCGATCCCTCAATCTCTACAGAAAATGAAAGTGGAAAGTCCAAAACTTGCAGAGGACTGGCGTTATAAAATTCGTACTATCTTAACAACATTATTTAACCAAGATTATGCCATCGTACGCATGAAGAAACATCCACAATATGTTCATAGCTATCTGTTAGTCAGACGCTCCTTATTAGCTTTATAATAATGATAGGGAGTGAACAATGTGAGATTAGAAAAGATTACATTAAGGCATTTAAAAATGCCTATGAAAGCACCATTTACTACAAGTTTTGGCACAATTGATGAAAAGGAAATGTTACTAATAGAAGCAAAAGATGAATCAGGGACCACGGGGTGGGGAGAAACTGTTGCTTTTGTAGCACCATGGTATACAGAAGAAACATTAAAGACAACATGGCATATGCTACAAGATTTTTTGATACCCATCTTGTTACATAAAGAGATTGGGCATCCAGATGAGGTAACCTCATTATTTGCACCTATTCGGCGAAACTGCATGGCGAAAGCTTCAATTGAGGGTGCTGTATGGGATATCTATGCTCAGCAAACAAAGCAATCACTTGCACAGGCGTTAGGTGGTCAAAAACAACGTATTGAAGTAGGAGTCAGTGTGGGTATTCAACCCTCTATCGCTCAGTTAATAGCATTAATAAAAGGTCATATTGAAAAAGGCTACAAAAGGGTGAAGATTAAGATAAAGCCTGGAGAGGATGTAGAGGTAGTACAGGCAATTCGTGCGGAACTGCCAAATTTACCCTTGATGGTAGATGCAAACTCTGCTTATACATTAGAGGATATAGGAATACTACAGCAGCTTGATAACTTTAATTTATTAATGATTGAACAACCATTAGCTACTGATGATATTGTCGATCATGCAGCATTACAGAAAAAGTTAAAAACGCCTATTTGCTTAGATGAAAGCATCTCATCATATGAGGATGCCAGACGAGCAATTGAACTTGGAAGCTGTGGTGTCATCAACATCAAGATTGGACGAGTAGGTGGTTTAACGGAAGCGAAACGAATCCATGACTTATGTAAAGCAAACCATATTCCAGTTTGGTGTGGTGGTATGTTAGAGGCAGGGATTGGACGAGCACATAATGTTGCCTTAACATCTCTTAGTCAATTTATTTTACCTGGCGATACAGCAGGTTCTAGTCATTATTGGTACGAGGATATTATTGATCCTGAAGTAAAAGTCAAAGATGGCTATATTGAGGTACCCCAGTCGGTAGGTATTGGTTTTAAGCCTAATATGGCTGTGATTGATAAATTAACAATTAGCAAAGAAATCTATCAATAACGCAGTACTTAGTCGATCATTTAGTATATGGAAAACGAGGAGAGAACTGTTTGAAAAAAAGCTTGCAAATCGGTGGTGCCTATGTGGGGATTATCGTTGGAGCAGGATTTGCATCAGGGCAGGAAATTGTCCTTTATTTTACAAGCTATGGCTTTAAAGGAATATATGGAGCATTGTTAGCTATGGTTGGTTTCTCAATTGTTGGAATGTGTGTTGCTCAAGTGAGCTCTAGGCTTCGTACATCGTCCCATAAGGATTTGATTTATCAAATTTCAGGGAATACTATGGGCTTTGTCTTGGATTTAGTTCTATCACTCTTTTTATTTGGTGTAGCTGTCATCATGTTTGCTGGGGCTGGTGCAACATTTCAGCAAATGTTTGGACTGCCTAGTTGGTTAGGGAGTATTTGTATGATCTTACTTACAGTAGCCACAGTCATGATGGATGTGAAGAGTATCATCAATATCATAGCACTTGCCACACCGTATCTACTAACAGTTGTGTCCATCATCGCTATCTATGCTATTGCCACGATGGATTTTACCTTTGCAGAGCAAGCAGTTATTGCTCAACAGGCTCAAATAAGTAAGAAAAGTTGGTGGGTAACGGCTTTATTGTACATGTCGTTCAATGTAGGGGTTAGCTTCTCTTTATTGACTGTTATGTGTGGATCCATACGCAATCATAAGGTAGCTGGAATGGGTGGTATAATTGGTGGGATTTTGTTAGGTGCTTTAATCTTGCTTGTGAATTTCTCCCTTTTAGCAAAGATGAATATCATTGTTGGACTAGACATTCCAATGCTAGCGTTAGCGAATGAAATTCATCCGATTGTTGGAGTATTAATGACTATTTCTCTTTTGGGAATGATTTATAATACGGCAGTAGGGATGCTATATTCCTTTATGGTAAGGTTTTTCGAGCCAAGCGGAGCAAGCTTTAGGGTTGCAGTCATATTTATAGGTGGTCTCGGTTTTCTAGCAAGCCTTGTAGGATTCACAACGCTAGTAGCTAAATTATACGCGGTCATGGGCTATGTAGGGTTAGTATTAATCATATTCATTATTTCTGCATGGTTAAGAGGCACAAAAAATATTATCTAATATAAAAATGGTAATTGAGGAATAGATTTCATTCTCAATTACCTTTTTATTTGGATAAAAATATTGTAGAAATAGTGAATTATTTCTGTTGATTGATTTATGGTAATGCTGATATTTCGTTAATTTGGCATATTTTTTCGTTAATCATTAATAAAACGAGAATAATTCTCATTTGCTGGTTGACTGAGAATAAAATCATGCTTATAATGGAAATCGTGAGTAATGATAATCATTTTCACTAATAAGTGAGTTACACACAAAAATGAAATCTACCGGGGATTACTATGAAAATAAGATATCTTTTAACAGCAACTGTTGTGCTGTCTATAGTGTCGCTCTTTATCGGAGTAGTAGATATTAAGCCTAGCGACCTATTAGACTTCCAATCAGAAGAAGCTAGACTATTTTTAATTAGTCGTGTACCTAGACTTGTTGCAATCTTGCTGGCAGGTGCAGGTATGAGTATTGCTGGTTTAATTATGCAAAGCTTAAGTAGGAATAAATTCGTTTCACCAACAACAGCTGGTACATTAGATGCCACACGGTTAGGTGTATTGATTTCCATGATGTTCTTTACGAACGTTACGTATTTCCAAAAAATTTCCTTCGCTTTCATATTTGCTTTAGCCGGCACATTACTATTTATGCAAATATTAAACCGAATTAAGTTTAAAGATGCGATTTTTATACCGCTTATTGGCTTAATGTTTGGGAATATTTTGTCCTCTGTTACAACATTCTTTGCCTATAAGGCGAATATTATCCAAAACATTTCTGCATGGTTACAAGGAGATTTCTCATTAATCATGAAAGGCCGTTACGAACTGTTATACGTAAGTGTACCAATACTCATTTTAGCTTACATTTACGCAAATCGTTTTACAGTAGCTGGGATGGGAGAGGATTTTGCAAAAAATCTTGGTCTATCCTATAAATTTGTAGTCAATTTAGGCTTGGTGTTGGTAGCTCTTATCTCCACGACAGTGGTGTTAACAGTCGGTATCATTCCATTCCTTGGTTTGATTATTCCGAACATTATTTCCCTGTTTAAAGGTGATAATTTGGCAAAAACCTTGCCGCACACAGCATTACTTGGTATGTCATTCTTATTATTCTGTGATATTTTAGGACGAGTACTGATATTCCCTTATGAAATACCAATAAGTATGACTGTTGGTGTAATTGGAAGTGCCATCTTCCTATTCATGTTGTTTAGGGGGAGAGCATATGCGTAATCGTACAAAAATGTTCATTTTACTAGGTCTCGCTGTTATAGCAGTTGTCCTATATTTATTTTGGGAACTCAATGGTAATTATCACTATGCTTTTCCACGCCGTGTCATAAAGGTTGTGGCAATGGCATTAACGGGTATAGCAATTGCCTATTCAACAGTAGTTTTCCAAACAATTACACATAATCGTATTTTAACACCAAGTGTCATGGGTTTAGATGCTTTGTATATGTTAATTCAAACATGCATTTACTTCTTCTTTGGCTCTACATCCATATTAGTTATTAATATCTACTATAATTTTACGCTTGCAATAGGGGCGATGATTTTATTCGCTTTAATTTTCTACCGAGTATTATTTAAAGAAGGAAAGCGACCGATTTATTTTTTACTGCTTGTTGGAATGATTGTTGGTACGTTTTTAGGAAGTATCACTACGTTCTTCCAAGTATTAATAGATCCGAATGAGTTTTTAGGCTTACAAAGTAAAATGTTTGCAAGTTTCAATAATGTTAATTCAGATTTAGTTTGGCTAGCAGGCGTTATCATTTTAATAACGTTTATCTACGGTGCTCGTCATATGAATCAATTAGACGTCATGTCTCTAGGACGAGACACAGCTATAAATTTAGGTGTACCTTACGATAAGCTTGTACAACGCATGTTAATTTTAGCTTCAATTTTGATTGCTGTTTCGACAGCGCTTGTTGGTCCGATCACGTTCTTTGGTTTAATCGTTGCAAATTTATCATATCAGTATTTTAGAACATACAAGCATTCCATCTTAATTACTGGCTCCTGTGTAATGAGTGTTGTAGCTTTAGTCGGTGGACAGTGGATGGTTGAGCGTTTATTTAGTTTCACTACTACACTTAGTGTCATTATTAACTTTGTGGGTGGGGTATACTTCATCTACTTATTATTAAGAGAAAGTAGGTCAGCAGGATGATACAAGTCAAAGAAATTACAAAGTTTTTTGGTAAAAAACCTGTCGTTCAAGATGTAAGTGTTGATATTGTTTCAGGAAAAATCACATCGTTTATTGGACCGAATGGTGCAGGGAAGTCCACGCTACTTTCTATGGTGAGTCGTTTACTGAATGCAGATACTGGCGAAGTACTACTCGATAAGGCAGATGTACGTAGCTGGAAATCGGATGATTTTGCTAAACGTGTATCGATTTTAAAGCAATCAAACTTTATGAATGTTCGTCTTACGATTCGTGAGCTTGTATCTTTTGGCCGTTTCCCTTACTCAAAAGGACACTTAAAACCTGATGACGAAGAAAAAGTGGACGAAGCTATTCGCTATATGAATTTAGAAGATATGCAACATAATTATTTAGATGAGCTTTCAGGTGGTCAGCGTCAGCGAGCATTTATCGCAATGGTTATTGCCCAAGATACTGAATATATCTTACTGGACGAACCATTAAATAATTTAGATATGAAGCATTCTGTCCAGATTATGAAGATTTTACGTAAGTTGGTTGATGAGTTAGGCAAAACAGTGGTTATCGTTTTACACGATATTAATTTTGCTTCTGTTTACTCTGACCATATTGTTGCATTAAAAGATGGCCGTGTTGTTAAAAATGGTCCTACAAATGACATTATTAACTCACATGCATTGAAGGAAATTTATGATATGGATATTCCTGTTCAAGAGCAGGATGGCTGTCGAATTTGTGTTTATTTTAATTCGTAAAAATAGTTTCAGATGGATAAACCGTCTAACTATCAAATATATTAATTAAAGGAGAAATTTCACAATGAAAAAATGGAAATTACTTACAGTACTAATGGCAATGATGTTATTAGTATTAGCTGCTTGCGGTTCGAAAGATGAAGCAAAAGAAGATGATAAAGGTACTTCAACTGACAAACCAGCTGAAGAAAAAAATGGAGAATCATCGGTATATCCACTAACAATTCCAGGTAGCACAGTTGAAGGTCGTGACGGTAGTACAACATTTGAAGAGGTAACACTTGATAAAATGCCAGAAAAAGTTGTCGTTTTTGATAATGGTTTCCTAGATACATTAGATGCTTTAGGCGTTAATCCTACAGCAGTGGTACAAGACTCCTTACCAGCATATTTAAGCAAGTTTAAAGATAGCACTTATGTAAACGCAGGTACATTGTTCGAGCCTGATTATGAAAAATTATCTGAAATTAACCCAGATATTATTTTCATCTCTGGTCGTGCTTCAGCAGCTTATGCTGAATTATCTAAAATTGCTCCTACAGTATACATTGGTGTAGATAATACTAACTTCTTAGAGTCATTCAAAACTAATACAGAATTAGCTGGCAAAATCTTTGGTAAAGAAAAAGAAGCTGCAGATGCAATTGCTGCATATGAAGCAAAAGTAGAAGAAGTAAAAGCTAAAGCTACTGCAACAGAAGAAAAAGCGTTAATCGTTTTAGGTAGTGAAGGTTCATTATCAGTATTCGGTCCTGGTTCACGTTTCGGTGTGATTCATGATGTATATGGTGTAAAAGCTGTAGCTGAAGCTAGTGGTTTCAAAATCGAATCACATGGTGATAATGCAAGCTTTGAATTCGTACGTGAGAAAAACCCAGATATCTTATTCGTCATTGACCGTGACGCTGTTGTAAATGAAAACGGTGAATCAGGTACAAAAGCTGCAATTGAAAACGAAATCGTAAGTGCAACAAACGCTGTGAAAAACGGTAAAGTATTCTACCTAGATCCAGAAATTTGGTACCTTTCAGGTGGCGGTTTACAGTCAGAAACACAAAAAGCTGAAGATGTATTAAAGGCGTTTAACTAATATGTTTGTACAAATTAAACGTATCGTTGTGACGGAAGGGCATTCGGATAAAGTGGTGGAACGTTTTGGTGCTAATCCAAACGGACCATCATTACTTGAACAACAACCTGGTTTCATTGATAAACAGGTACTTGTTAAGAAAGTTCGCCGTGGTGATGAGGAAGTGCTAGTGATGGTTCGTTGGGAATCAGAAGAAGCATGGAAGAATTGGGAGAAGAGCCCTGAGCATATTGCTGGTCATAAGGCAAGCGCAGGTAAGCCAAAGCCTGATCATATCATTGAAAGCGGACAAGAAGTTTATTATGTAAAAGGTTAATCATCTAAAGGTGTCTCAAGGGATTGAGACACCTTTTTATTACACAAAAAGCAGGTCACAATCATTGTGACCTGCTTAGCTGATAGATGAGTTAATGTTTAATAGTTGGTTTTCGCCATTTACTAAATGTCGAATCCATATTAAAGGATATTGTGTTCTCATTAATGGATAAGCCTGAGATACTTGTATTACAAAGTTCATCCAAACTATCTGAATGATTGTTATTATTAGATGCATTGGCCGCCATTGCTAGCCCTCTTGCATTAATAATTGTGTCATGTGGCGTTACATATACTATAGGGGAATCTATATTTAAACCAAAAGTGAAAGGATTGACTAATGACATAGTAGAAATACTTTCGTTTGATATTCTAATAATGCCATATTGCTCAATATAATAATCTCGTTTTTGTTGAAATGTATCCTCAAATCCAGGAATATCACTAATATACTTTGAATAGGGTGAAATATTTTTATATGCAGCCAGTGTATCTTGATAGGCTTTTACTTCAGATTGAATTATGATTTGTTCAATTCGTCGTTGATCATTACTAGGCTGTTTAATTGTAATTTCTTCAGCTGAGACAGAGATATTACATGAAAAAGTAGCCGTAAGTATGAAAACAGTTTCATTCATTTTAAGTCACTCCCAGTACAAAAAGATTTCATGTTCATCAATCTATCCTGACTTTATAAATATATTTTATTGCTAATCTAAGCGTAACATCTGTTAGAGCGCCATTTCAATGGTAAGTTTACGCCACTTTAATGGCGGTACTTGGTTCTCTACCGCCATTTTTTTAGTAATAATTAGCAAAAATCTGGCGTGGTATGCATGAATAACGCCATTTTTTGGCGGTCTTTCTCTTTATAAAGGAATTAATGGTATTTAATGTATTATATAATTGTGTCACTAGTATTATTTCCCACTAATCTATATAATATCTAGTAATACACTAGATAGGGGAGAGGACTATTGAAGGATTTAGATGTACACATCAATGAATCATTAGACATCCTTATAGAAAATGAGCTACTACTTGGAACTGAGCTAAAATTAATGCTAAAAAGCTTTAAAGAAGAAAAAACAACAGTAGGTTTTTCCTTTGGTAAAATGTGTTTTTGGCATTATGAAGCATTTTCAAGTAGTATAAATCAAGATATCTACAAGGTAGCTGCTGCAATTGAACTTCTAATATTGTCTTTTGATATTATTGATGATCTGCAGGATAAAGATTCAGACTATAGTTGGAACAAAACACCTGAATTATCATTAAACGTTGCTTTAGCTATGCTGATCATGGCGTCTAAAACAATAGAAGAAACCTCTTTTGAACATAAAAGAGCAGCTATAAAGATAGTTAATGAATACGCATTAAAAAGTATAAATGGACAGCAATTAGACTTACTAAATAGTTGTCGCGATGAAGATTCCTATGTAAAAATGATTACCTTGAAATCCGGATCATTAACAGCAATGGGTTGCTTGGTTGGCGAAGTACTTGCAAAAGGAGTAATATCTCAAGAAGTAGAGGAATATGGGAAATACATAGGGATCATCCAACAAATTAAAAATGATATTCAAAGCTTAAAGGTGTGGGGGCCGAAAAATGATCTACTAAATAAAAGGTATTCTCTGCCTATTATTTATCTTTTATCACAGAAAAATGATGTTTCAAAATCTGTTTCTAGCTATTATAATGATGATATAGTTACAGATTTGGATAATAATGCAACAGAAGACGCGTTGACAAATGGTGGGGCGATACGTTATGCCATTACCATAAAAAACGTCTATAAATTTAAAGCATTGAATTTCCTTGAAAATGTAGCTATAAATCAGGTAGGTAGAGAATACCTACAAAAACTATTGAAATGAGGAGAGATAAAAATGATTAATGTAATCCAATATTTAGAGCAAAATCCAAGCCTAGTTGCACTATTAAAAGAACAAAAAGCCTCATTAGTTGGAGTTTCATCTGTAGAGCAAACAGCAATTTTAGAAGCGTTTAACGGTGAAATGAATACAGAAAGTGATATTTGGAACTAAGAAAGTTGCGAAGTAAGTTGTTTTGGCCCGCTATAATTCTCTATTTAATTATTGGTTTTTATTTAAATTATGTGAATTATAGCGAGCCTTATATTCAGATTGGGGTAGAAGAAGAGAATGACAAATGGGTCATTTCTCAACTTTATTATAAAGACTGGGCAGAGGGTCAAAATATTTCTGTTGGTGATGCAATTTTAACTGTAGATCATGAACCCATCAATGAATTAAATCAACTAAGATATAAATCTAAAATTTTATCTGCTAATGAAATAACAATACTGAAGCCCGATGGAGATCTAATCAATATACATATTAAGCATTTGGATATCCCTCAACAATTCATTTATGTATTAATCATTCCAGCTTGTTATTATTTATTAACATTATTTGTTGCATTTTATTTACATTTCAAACAAAGGAATACAAAATTAGCGGACTTACTAATTCTGTTTATGTTAACGGTTTCTTTGGCTTATGTAAGTAGTGGTGTCTCTGGTAGGATGGATACGATTGGCATTATCGTAAATCGAAGTAGTATGCTGTTATGTTTAGTTATACTATTACATTTTTTGAGAAATTATTATTCATTTGTGAAGACAAATTGGGTGTTTACAAATAATATCAAGCTCTTTTATATACTTCCTTTCATAGCTTTTGTATTAGGATGTATGGGTACTATTTATCCTGCTTCAAATGATATTCTTTCCAATGTTATATTGGCTATTTTCTTTATTCTCCTAGTGATCATCCTTAGTATTTTATTAATAAGCTATTTTAAGTACAGCTCACCTCAGTTGAAAATTTTATTAAATAGTATATTAATACCGTTTCTACCATTTCTTTTTTTATATGCACTCCCTAAAATTTTTTTTCATACGTATATACTTTCATCTGAGATAAGCTCCTTATTTTTATTGCTTATACCCTTTAGCTTTATTTTTACGCAATTAGCAGAGAGATTATTTGATATTGAGTATCATATTACAAGATTACGTTATTATGTTATATTCTCTTTAATCTTTACTGTATGGTTTACAGTGGGACTATATTTTATTGCAGGGCGTTATTTAACCATGACTGTCATGTCAGGGGTATCTTTCTTTACATTTTCTTCATTAGTCATACTTTTCTACGTAAAGGAGAAGGTCGATTATCGTAAGCGAAAAATATTATTTTCCACAAAGGGTGACTATATTCATCAGCTATATACAGCCGTAGATAAAATTGGGAAAACAATTAAAATTGACGAACTTTTAGAAAAGTTTGCTTATGAGGTTTCCATGCATCTGGAGTTAGAGGATGTTTTTGTCTTAACATATAACTATGACAAAAATGAATTTATACCAATAGCTGGTGAAAGTATTACGATAGATCCTGACATAATGGAAGAAATCCGATTAGGTGAAATACGCAAAATTGACAAAGTTTATATAGCATTTCTCCATCAGGATGCACATTTTAAAAGAGCGTTAGTGCTAGGGCATAATAATACGATCCATTTAAAAGATGAGGAGCTTTTATGGCTTGAACTGCTCTTATTATATGTAAACAATTTTATTGAGAATACCAAGATGGTGGAAGAGCTGCTAGAGGAACTGAAGCATATGAAGCAAGCTGATGACGGTCAGTTACCGTGGCTGAATAAACTATTATGGCTAAGATTTGAAGAAGAAAAATACCAGTTAGCTCAAGAGTTACATGACACTAATTTACAGGAGCAACTTCATATAGCCCGCGAGGTGGATGTCCTAGTAAATGCAAAAAATACAACGGATATTCAAGATAAGCTTGCAAAAATTCATAAACAAATGGTTGCATCCTTACATGAATTACGTACTTATTGTGAAAACCTAAAACCGCCGTTACTAGATACATTAGGTTTAAATGCTGCATTAGAAAAATTGATTCGAAAAGTTCAAGAAAGAGCTAACTTCGTTCTTATTTACACCATTGATCGTCTTTATTTAGAGGATGAGCGTATGAATTTAATGATTTATCGTTTATTCCAAGAGCTACTTAATAATGCGTTAAAGCATTCCTATGCAGCATCAGTTGAAATTCATTTAAAAGAAATGAACGATGGTTTCGAAATCATTTATAAAGATGATGGTGTAGGCTGTAATGTAGAGGACATTATAGTAGCAGAATCTATGGGCATTCAAGGCATGCAGGAGCGCGTAAAAGCGTTTAACGGACAATTTACTATTGACTCGAATATCAATGAAGGGATGTTTATTAGAATCATGGTGAAAGAAGGGAGTGAAACACTTGATTACGATGCTCATAGTGGATGATCACCCTATAGTGTTAGAGGGAACTAAAAATTTATTTCAAGAGAATGAAGATATTATCATCGATACGGAAAGTGATGCAACTTGTGTTATTCAAAGGATAAAGAATAAACCGTACGATATCTATCTAATAGATATCAATATGCCATTAGAAAATGGAATTAACCTAGCCCGTAATATCAAGGCTATTCAGTCAAATGCTTCAGTTATTCTTTACACAGGTGATGATATTACGGATTATTATCCACTCATTTTAGAAAGAAAAATAGAAGGCATTTTAGCTAAAACAGCTTCGAAAGAGCAAATATTAAGAACAGTAAGGGCAATTGCAAACGGTGAAATTGTTTTACCTAAAAATTTCTTAGATTTTCTGGATGATAAATTTAAACTGCAAGGTGCTAAAGATATTCACTTAAATGAAAAGGAAAAGAAAATTTTAAGACTCATTGCAGAGGGGCACACAAATAAAGCTATCGCTATTGAATTAAATATTCCTCAACGTACAACGGAGAGATATTTAACTCAACTCTTTTCTTTGTTAAATGTAGATTCACGAACAGAAGCTGTAAATCTTGCTGAGAGAATGAATTTACTCTAAACTACTTCTATGTTATACTGTTGGTATATTTTTCAATTAATAGGTAGCATTATGGGAATTAAATATCCTATATATTACCTTAGTAAAATAAAACCATATCCCTATACTAAAATGCCTATAAAATATGATAGACACCGCCAAAAAAGTGGCGGTGTTTTTTTATAACCGCCAAATCACGCCAAAAATTTGTCTGAATCACGCCAGAAAATTGGCGTAAACCCGAAGTTGAAATAACGGTATAACTACTGGTACGCTTAAATTAACAGTGGTTAAGTAGATTTGCTTTAGTGAGTAATATATAAATCATTTTATTAAATAAGCAGCCTGACTATCTATGAATAAAGTAGCGTTAGTAGATTGTAGAATGTTACTAGCTAGTCAATATACTTCACCATAAAACTTTATAAAGGTAGGCGTGTATTGTGAAAGTAGAACTTGAAAATTTGTTTTCCATAGATGAAACTAGTCAAGATCAAGTTATTAACGTTTATAATCGTCATGGTATTGCTATTGGTGCGCCTGAATTGAGAAAAAGAAACTTAAAAACAAAATTTAATCCTATTTTTACATTAAATGAAGATGTAACATACGAGCAGGTAACAGCTTTATATGAGTCGTTAGAGCGTGAATTTGGAATCGTTTCAATCGGAGAACGGTTTTATTTTGAATTTTCAGATATAGAGTATGAAAGAGCACCATTATTTACTTTAAATTCAACAGGTAATTCACCAGAAATGTTCTTAGAAGATAAAGGGACACTATTTTCTTTGAGTACACATTGTAAGTGTTGTGGGCTCATGGATAAAGAACAGCTATCACCAATCGTCATCGATACTACGCAGATGAAAGATCGTCATTTAGTGCATGTAAATGGTTATTGGGTAGCTTCTGAGGAACTAGTATCATTAATGAAAAGAGAAAAACTAGAAGGCTATGAGCTTTTAGAGGTGATCCATCAAGGCCCTGAAGAAGGCAAACAGCCAGCTTATCAAATTATTCCTATACAAATGCTCCCTGAGTGTAGTAAGGACAGAGTCAAATTATACTTTGCAACTGAGCAACCTCCGTGCAGTTGTGGTTTAAATGGTGTCATTAATGGTCCTGATATTTATCATCATGAAGATTTGGAAAACTTAAAAGGTGATGTTTTCTACTCAGCTGAGTGTAGTCATGACGGAAGATATCTATATAGAAAGACATTGTTTAGTAAAAGATTTAGAGAAACTATTATAAAATATGGTATTTCACGTGAGGTTAGAGGAGAAAAGGATGCAAACTTTGGTCCAAAAGATTGGCTTTTTGATCCAGTGCTAATTAAGTAGACAAATTTGGACTAGTAAAAGAATAAGGGAGTGTTTAGGATGTTTAGAAGAATACTACCTATAGTAGCCATTTTATTCATTGTTGCATTGGCTGTTTCCAATTACTTTAACAAACCAGATGAAGAATCTATCTCTATTTATCAAGAGGTCAATGGTGTAAATCTTTCTTAAAATGTAGGCCTATATTTCATTCAGAAAAGATTTATTTGTGTTATGATGTGAAGGACATAGCATGAATGTTTTTTGAGGTGAAAAAATGAAAAAATGGGCATATCCATTAGCAGTTATAACGTTATTTGTTTTTATAGTATTAAGGGCCACTTATCAAAGTCAGCTGATGAATACATTTGATGCAAAGATGGCAGAACTTTTTTTGGGTAATCGTTTTATTGAGATCTTTCATTATATAGGTGAGCCTAAATTTGTTGTTGCTGTTGCAGTAGTTTTAATGGTGTATTTAGCTTGGAAGGTAAAAAATTATCGAGGTATGCTATTTGTTGTCTTAACTTTTGCAGCAGGCAATGTTCTGAACCAATTACTGAAAAAATGGGAGCAGCGTCCACGACCTGAAATTGAGGATCAACTGACATCCTTTAGTTTTCCATCTGGACATTCGATGACTGGTATACTTTATTTATTTACACTTGCTTATATTTTAGCGGAGAATAGTAGTAAAGGACGTAAAATCCTTCTGTGGCTTGGGGCAACAATTTTAATGGTGCTTATTGGTTTATCACGTATTGCAGGAGCTCGACATTTTGCTACAGATGTACTTGCTGGTTGGAGCATCGGCTATACTTGGTTTATCATCTGTGTCATTTGGTACGAACGGCGTAAACGTTTATTTCAATCTAATCATAAATAAAAAGACAGGCAGTATCTATTTCTTATGATAGATACTGCTTTTTACATTTTACCGAGACATTGTAAAGAATGATATTTGCCTTATAAAAAAGAATTGCGTATAGGAAACTTCTACGTTAAGATGAGTACAATAAGAAAAAGAGCAAAGGAAGAAGGGCATGGACGGAAATGTTTTACTGGCATTAGGATTAACCCTGTTTGCTGGACTTGCAACAGGTGTAGGTAGTTTAATAGCATTTTTTACTTCAAGAACAAATACAAAATTTTTATCATTAGCATTGGGTTTTTCAGCAGGGGTAATGATTTATGTATCCCTTGTAGAAATATTTGTGAAAGCTAAAGATGCTTTAACCAATGCATTAGGTACAACCAATGGCTATTGGATGACAATCCTTGGATTTTTCGGTGGGATGTTGTTTATAGCCTTAATTGATAAATTCATTCCGAAGGCAACTAATCCTCATGAAGTAAAGCTAGTAGAGGATGTTAATGCCATCAAACCTCAAGTTAATGAAGAACATTTGATGAAGATGGGCGTTTTTACAGCTCTGGCGATTGGAATTCATAATTTTCCTGAGGGGATCGCTACATTTATGTCAGCTATTAATGATCCGAATGTAGGGATTGCTATTGCCATTGCAGTTGCTATTCATAATATTCCAGAAGGCATTGCTGTATCTGTTCCTATTTTCTTTGCAACAGGTAATCGAAGGAAAGCCTTTAAATTATCCTTTTTATCAGGATTGGCAGAGCCTGTAGGTGCATTAGTAGCTTTTTTGCTCCTTATGCCCTTTTTAACAGATGTCATGTTTGGAATCGTTTTCGCTGGGGTTGCAGGGATAATGGTCTTTATTTCACTAGATGAATTGCTACCGGCTGCACAAAGATATGATGAAACACATTTATCGATGTATGGTCTAGTAGGGGGGATGGCGGTCATGGCCATTAGCTTAGTATTATTAGCATAAATAAGTAGGAAAAGGGAGACATCTTTGTAAAAGTGGCTCCTTTTTCTTTTTTCTATTAGCGTGTAACAATAGCTTTTTTGGACTCCACTAGCTCTTGTACTATTTTTAGACAATCATGAAATGTGGTAAAAGGTCTATATGGAACATGAAGCTCTTCACAGCGTTGGATAAGATGATCTCTAGCTAAAACAATATCTGCTAGTTTAGCTGCCTCAAAATCCGATAGAGAATCACCAATTACAATTTTATAATGATCCTCCTTAGCAACCTTCCGCATCACGCTTGGTTTACAGCAACCGCATCCTTGTGTGCTGTATTTAGCGCATTCCTCATCGCAGCTATTTGGGTAGATCAACGCTATTTGTTTACCAGAAAAATCCGCTTTATTACAGTAAATGCCTGAAAAGGGACCAAATTTTTCAACTAAAGGCTCGATGAAAAAATCAACTCCGCCACTTACAATATAAAATGGAATATCGTTGTTTTGAGCATAGCGGACAAAATCACCAAATCCCTCACGTATGACTGCCGACTCCATTAGATATTGAATGACTTCACCTTTTTGATGAGTAGAAAGTAGATGAAACATTGCTGATAGCCCATCTTTAAATGAAATGGTTTGTTCCATCATCGCTTGAGCGATTTTCTCAGATTCTTCTGGTACAAATTCAGTCATAAGTGAAAAGATGTTATCTGTTTCTGTTATTGTGCCATCGAAATCACAGAATATAATGGGTTTCAAGATAATTCCTCCTTAGAAAAGCGCGTATAAAAGTCTAATTCTATACTTCTATAATATTAGTTTTATCCTAACTTGCTTTCAAGAAAAAACGCCTACTATTAAAGTAGACGTTTCACACATTCATTGACTTGTACACCATGTTCATCAGCATTTGTTAAAATAATTTGATGCTCTGGGAATTGCTTTTTCATTAATTCAACGAAGTCAGAGGCAATAGCAGAAGGAATAATAGAAATCATTGTTGGTCCAGCACCACTTAGAGCAGTACCATATGCACCGTTCGATTTTGCAGCCATACGAATTTCATCATAACCAGGAATTAGCTTTGCACGAAACGGTTCATGGAATAAATCTGCCTCCATATAACGTCCAGCACGTTCAAAATCTCGTACCATTAAAGAAGCGGCTAACATATTCGCATTTGCTGAGGCATGAACAGCATAGGAACGGTTAAATTGCTCTGGTAAAACAGAACGGGATTCGCTCGTTTTTAATTCAACATCTGGTACATATACCACAAAGGAGGCATCGATATCATTGATGTGGAATGTATCGACTACGCCATTGTCATCCATCGAAGAAATCGTTAATCCTCCTAAAACTGAAGCAGTTGCGTTATCTGGATGTCCTTCAATTTGTGAAGAGAGATTGAGTTTATCTTGAATTGTTAATTCCAGCTCGCAGACTTGGTTAGCAAGCTCAATACCTGCAACAATAACTGCTGCACTGCTACCAAGTCCACGTGCTAACGGAAGTTCACTAGCCATCTCCACACGACAGGCAGGTAGCTGTTGACCATATAGATCTGCAGTTTTTTTAGCAATGACGTATAGCAAGTGTTCTTCAAGCTCAAACTCTTTAGGACCATTATCATCAAGATGAATAATTTCCCATTGTTCTTGCAATGTAACAGAAAGCTGTAAGTAAAGAGACAAGCCAAGTCCTATTGAATCAAAGCCTGGACCTAAGTTGGCTGTGCTTCCAGGAACTGAGATTTGCCACATTTTACTCATAGTACACCCTCAATATATGCACGAATTTCTTCTTCATCGTTTTTAAGGGATACGACCTCTACAGTGGATACATTCATGGCTGTATCAGGATCTTTTAGGCCATTCCCTGTAAAGATTGTTACAACTTTGGCGCCTTGAGGGATTTTTCCATTTGCAACAGATTTCATAACACCTGCTAAAGAAGCTGCAGAGCCAGGCTCAACAAAAATGCCTTCTGTACTTGCAATTAATTTGTAGGCTGCTACAATTTCTTCATCTGTAACAGAATCAATGATACCGCCAGATTCATCTCGAGCAGCTTCTGCCAATGTCCAACTCGCAGGATTGCCAATACGAATGGCAGTTGCCACTGTCTCAGGATTAGCAATTGGCTCACCTTTAACGATTGCTGCAGCACCTTCAGCTTCAAAGCCATACATTTTTGGTAGACCACAATTTTTTGCAGCGTGATATTCTTTAAACCCTTTCCAATATGCAGTAATATTACCTGCGTTCCCAACTGGAATACACAAATAATCAGGGGCTGAACCTAAGGCATCTACGATTTCAAACGAAGCCGTTTTTTGACCTTCGATACGGTATGGGTTTACAGAGTTAACAAGTGCAACTGGTGTCGTTTCACTTACTTGGCGAACGATATTGAGTGCATCATCAAAGTTTCCGTCAATTTCAATGATCTTTGCCCCGTACATTGTTGCCTGTGCTAGCTTTCCAAGAGCAACTTTACCTTTTGGAATAACAACGATTGATTGGATGCCTGCACGAGTTGCATAGGCAGCCGCAGCAGCGGAAGTGTTTCCTGTAGAAGCGCAAATAACGCATTGACTTCCATCCTCGATAGCTTTCGCAACAGCAAATACCATTCCTCGGTCTTTAAATGAGCCAGTAGGATTTGCACCCTCAATTTTTCCGTAAAGCTCAATGCCTAGTTTCTTAGATAAATTCACTAAATGTATAAGAGGCGTATTGCCTTCGTTTAAAGTTAAAGCAGGTGTATTTTCAGTTACGGGTAAAAATTGTTTATATTCTTCAATAAGGCCTTTCCACATAACGTAACGATCTCCTTTTGTTCTTATAGAAAGAACAGTTGTTTTTGTATAAAAGACATTTTAACGCAAATAGCACTATTATTTCAATACCATTTCACTAATTGTCGAAACAATTCGGTAATTTGAATAGTACTTGTCACTTTCTTGAAACAACTGTATAGTAATCTTATAATGTAAAGTCATGTGTAAAGACAGGTGGTTAGAATGACAATAAATACAGCAGTAACAAAGAAACCTCAGCAATCCATTTCCAGAAATAAGTTATTGGGTGTAGCGGGGGTTGGGTGGCTCTTCGATGCAATGGACGTTGGTATACTATCCTTTGTCATTGCAGCATTGGCCGCTGAGTGGGGACTATCACCAAGTCAATCGGGTTGGATTGGTAGTATAAATTCTATCGGGATGGCTGTAGGAGCTCTCTTTTTCGGTGTCTTTGCTGATAAAGTAGGTCGCAAGCAAATATTTATGTGGACACTTGTCCTTTTTTCTATTGCAAGTGGTTTGTCCGCTTTTACAACAACATTAACTGCATTTTTAATTTTACGCTTTTTAGTAGGGATGGGGCTAGGAGGAGAATTGCCTGTAGCTTCAACACTTGTATCTGAAAGTGTGGCTGCCAAAGAAAGAGGTCGTGTGGTTGTGTTACTTGAAAGCTTTTGGGCAGCAGGTTGGTTAATAGCGGCACTTATTTCGTATTTTATTATTCCCACATGGGGCTGGCGAGTAGCCCTTATACTAACAGCACTTCCAGCGTTTTATGCTATTTATCTTCGTTGGCATTTGCCTGATTCACCTCAATTTACGGTGAAGGAAGAAGCGAAAAAACGGAGCATTGGTCAAAATATGAAAGAGGTTTGGTCAAAAAAGTATGCTCGTTCTACATTTATGCTGTGGCTATTATGGTTTACGGTTGTATTTTCGTATTATGGCATGTTTTTATGGTTGCCAAGTGTGATGGTAGGGAAGGGCTTTGACATGATCACAAGCTTTAAATATGTTTTGATCATGACTTTAGCTCAATTACCAGGTTACTTTACAGCTGCTTGGTTTATAGAAAAGTTCGGGCGTAAATTTGTCCTTGTTTCCTATCTAATTGGTACTGCAGCGAGTGCTTATATTTTTGGAAATGCAGATACTTTAGCCGTATTGCTAACTTCAGGGATGTTTTTATCTTTCTTTAACTTGGGGGCTTGGGGAGCATTATATGCTTATACACCCGAACAATATCCATCGGTTATTCGTGGAACAGGTGCTGGTATGGCAGCAGCGGTTGGACGAATTGGTGGTATTTTTGGGCCGTTGCTCGTTGGGTTTTTATTAACGGCAGGCTATGATATAGGTTTTATCTTTGCCATTTTCTGTGGGGCAATTATTATCGGTGTTGTAGGGGTCATCTTCCTTGGTAAGGAAACGAAGCAGCTTGAATTAGAATAATATGAAACAGAATGTCCTGGATCAGAGAATTGATCTAGGACATTTTTGTCTAATTTCGCTTAAAAAATACATAAAAATGAGCATTTATTAATTTTTATTCGATTTTACTGATTTATTTGTTAAAATGACAAATCAATATAAAATGGTTAAAGAGTAAATTAAATTGTTTTATTAGCAGGTTAATGCGATGAAGATTTTTCAGAAAAGTCATTGTATTCAAATTGTAATCGTGATACTGTATTTTTAATCGAATTTTGAGTCAGTAGGAAACAATCTCCCGTTCGTGATAAGGTCATTGAAAGAAAGGTTGTTAGGAATGAGTATTCATGAGGATATAAAGAAAAGGTTTGTAAGGCTGTCAAAGGGCCAGCGTAAAGTAGCGCAATTTGTAATGGATAATCCCACAACAGTGATTGCTAATGGAGCTGCAGAGGTTGGCAGATTGGCTAATGTAAGTGAATCAACTGTGATTCGATTTTGTTATGCTATGGATTTGTCAGGGTATGTAGAACTGCAAGAGGAAGTTAGAGGCTTTATTATGTCTCAAGATGTAGGTGCAAATCTACAGCCTACATATACTAAGAAGCTGACTAATACTAGCTTTGGTAAGGTGATGCAACGAGATAGCCAAAATATTCAAGAAACAATTCATTTGATCAACGATCAGCAGATCCAAAACTGCTCAAAATGGATGCATGAAGCAGATAATATCTATATTCTAGGTACTCGTTACAATGCATCTGTTGCAAATTGGTTATCTAATACATTGAAAACACTTCGTGCTAATATTAAGCAGCTTCGTTTAGACTCAGATGATTTAGTGAATCAAATAAACAGTATGGGCGAACATACGACTTTAATTGTACTATCTTTTGATAAACAGATTGCGGATATTAAAACGATTGTTGAAATTGCAAAGGTAAAGAAAGTAAAAATTATTGCCATTACTGGTTCTGCATTTTCGCCTATGCGAGAATATGCCAGTGCATTATTTACCCTCGGCACTAAAAATCATTCTTCTCTAGACATTGCCCCAGTCTTGATTTCATTTTTGCATGCGTTGATAGAGGAAATGATAAACCAGGATAAAGACCACTATGAAAAATATCAGCAATTGTATGAGCAAGTAGAAAGTAATGTATTATTCTTAGATGCTGTTAGAGAAAAGCAGGTTTTTTAATGTTAATACGCATAGATAGTTTGTTGAAACACACTATCTATGCGTATTTTTTTGAAATTTTCTATATAAAAAGATGTCCAAATAGTATTTAGACATCTAGGAAAAGTGAATTATAGAATTTTACTTAAGCTATATTCATTAATAAAAGTATCATTTAATTTAATGGCATTTTTTCGAATGCCCTCCTGATGAAATCCTAGCTTTGTAAAGAGGTGTAAAGCTACATTGTTATGCTCCATAACAGATAACTCTAAACGGGAAATATCATGTTGTTTCGACCAACTTTCAACAGCTTTCATCAGTGCGGAGCCGATACCTTTTTGTTGATGCTCTGCTTTCACAGCTAAACGAATAGAGGCAACATGTCTAGCTTTTGATTGTTTATATCCATGAATAACCGCATAACCTGCAAAAATTCCGTTGAGTACACAAAGTAGTATAGTACGGTTTTTTAATTGCTTCCAATAGGTTAAATTTTTACGAAGTTGTTGGACAGTGAGATCTAGCTCGTTTTGAACATTATACATGAAGTCAGTTTCTTGAAAAATCTCCTCTTGTAAATGAATAAATGATCTAGCATCAGATGCTTCAATCCCTCGTATTATGTATGCAGATGAATTCTCCTCACTATTAGAAGTGTTGTTTTCAGTAGACTTCATTTGCGTACGTGAGAAAGATACACTAGAACCTAGTTTAACATCAGTGACATAATAGCCTGCATTTGTCCATGATAAATAATGTGAGAGAGGGGGCTTAGTTTTTTTCCACCAGCTTTTATTTAAGTAGGCAGCGTTCGGTAATGCTTGTCCCATAATGTTTTCTAATTCACTAAAGGATAAAGTAATTTCTTGTTGTAAAGCTACATCAAAATAGTTAGCTAAAGGAATGTACTTTTTTTCTATCTTCTTCGTCATCGTAATCCCCATTTCCTGAATATCCAAAAATATAGACTACCTGATGATAGCATAAAATTATGATGACTTAAATATGAAAACCCAACTAAATATCTATATAAACTAATTATTTTATAAAAAAGAGGCATTTTTACTATTGAATGTTAAAAATAGGTTGGTAAAAATAGAGAATTTTATAGAAGTAATTAGACCTATTAAAAGTATACATAGCAACTGAAGCTAGTTATAATATAGATATTTTATTTGAAAAGTATGGATTTAGAGCGCTGCCATTATATTTGCATATTAAATTTGAATAATACAGTAGGGCGCCATGAGCACTGTTTGTTATACCGAGAGTGAGGGTCAGTGGCAAATAAGCTGAGGCGAAATTGTTCCAAAGTTTCACTTTATCACTTGTCAGGCTATAAGGTATGATAAAATAAAATATAAATGTAAGTGCTATTTTAGGAGGAATTAATTCAATGAGTAAAGTATTAGTTTTTGGACATAAAAACCCAGATACAGACACAATCACGTCTGCAATTGTATATGCCTATTTAAAACAGCAAATTGGTGAAGAAGCTGAGGCGGTCCGTCTTGGAGATGTTAATAATGAGACCCAATTTGCATTGGATAAATTTGGCTTTGAAGCGCCTCGTTTAATTTCTTCTGTTGCTGGTGAAGTGGACAAGGTAATCCTTGTTGACCACAATGAATTCCAGCAATCAGCTGACGGCATTGAGGAAGTACAAATTACAGAGGTTATCGACCATCACCGTATTGCAAACTTCCAAACAGCCGATCCATTATACTATCGTGCCGAGCCAGTAGGTTGTACAGCTACAATTTTAAACAAAATATTTAATGAAAACGAAGTAGCGATACCAGCCAATATTGCCGGTTTAATGTTATCTGCAATTGTTTCAGATACATTATTATTCAAATCACCGACTTGCACAGAGCAAGATGTAAAAGCTGGTGAAGAGCTAGCAAAAATTGCTGGTGTGGAAATTGCAGAGTATGGCTTGGCAATGCTAAAAGCAGGTGCTGATTTATCTGATAAATCATTAGAAGATTTATTATCATTAGATGCAAAAGAGTTTCAATTTGGTGAGTACAAATCTGTTGTAGCTCAAGTTAATGCAGTTGATGTTAACGATGTGCTTAATCGTCAAGAGGAGTTAGAAATACTACTTAATAAAAATGTTGCAGAAAATGGCTTAGATCTATTCTTCTTCGTTGTGACTGACATTTTGAATAATGATTCTACAGCTGTTGCAATTGGGCAAGTAGCAGAAGCGGCAGCAAAAGGATTCGGTGCTGAACTTGTCAACAATCGTGTTGTATTACCAGGTGTTGTTTCTCGTAAGAAACAAATTGTACCAGTATTAACAGAAGCACTAAAATAAAGATAGGAAAGAGGTTGTCTATTAAGACAACCTCTTTTTTAATCGAGTTTTAATGGTTGTACTGCAGGGCCTTCAAGTACCTCACCCTTAGCGTTAAAACGGGAACCATGGCAAGGACAATCCCATGTTTCATCAGCTTCATTCCATTTCGTTTTGCAGCCTAAATGAGTACAGGTTGGAGCAGTGGCATTCCTCATATACCCAGCTATATATTCCTTGGCAACAAAGCCTCCTACTTTCAGCATTTGCATGAATTGGGCACCGAATTTAGTACGTGATGGTGAATAAAGAGCGATAGCACCCTCTTCGATCTTTGAGCCTGTTAAAAGAGACGATAAGATATCACCAGCGACAAAGGAATTGGAAATTCCCCATTTTCGATAGCCAGTGGCAATTAGTACGTTAGGTAAGGAGTTTGTAATTCTTCCAACATAAGGGACAATATCAGGTGTTTCTATATCCTGGGCTGACCATCGATAGAGTGGCTGTTGTTCAAAATGCTCCTTCATTTCATTAGAAATGGCCTCATAATATGGCTCAGTATGAACGGTCTCGCCAGCAATGTGATTCGCCCCTCCTAATACTAAATAATTTTCCTGATTAATCGTGGCAGTACGTATCGAACGAGAAGGAAAATCTACTGATAAATATTGACCTTGCATAGTCTCAGAGGTTTTGCTTGCAACCATATAGGAGCGACTATTGGATAATTTAAAAAGTTTAAGTCCTTTAAATGCTTCGATGGGATAATGTGAACATAAAATAAGTTTATTATATTGAACCGACATATTTTTTTCGGTATATAAGTTATTTTGTGGTATGTTTAACTGCTGAACACGAGTATTTGCATAAAGTTTGGCGCCCATCTTCTGTGCCTCTTTCGTAAGGAAATTACTTACTTCAACAGGATTTATTTGTGCTTGTTGTGTCATACATAAAGCCTTTGTAATAGGGAATGGGAGCTCTGTGTCAGAGGTAAGGTTAGACTGAATGTTTAAAACCTTATAGGCATTCCATTCTTTTAATAATTGTGCATAGCCTTCTTTTGTTTGACAGTATAACAGTGAATCCACTGAACGAACGCTGTCTAGTGGAAGTATTTGTCTAGCTTTATCAATGGCTTGTTGATTCAGTTGATAATAAAGCTGTGCCTCTTCTAAAGATAATTTTTCTAAAAGATTTGCATATACAATACTATGCTGGGCTGTTAATTTTCCTGTTGAATGCCCTGTCGTACCGTGACCAAAATGGGTATTTGCTTCAAGAAGAACTACATCCACACCTGCTTTTGCTAAAGTATAGGCAGTATATAAACCAGTTAAGCCACCACCGATTATACATACATCGCATGTTGTTGAGGAAGAAAGAGAAGATAAAGAGACTGACTCAGTTGTAGCAAGCCAAAGAGATTGTGTCATATAGAAACCTCACATCGTTTTTGTGTTCAGTATGTAGAAGAACTTGAAAATTTATGCAGTGAGGCATTAAAATTGCCTTGTGATTTCAACTATCGCTACAATGTAGCAAAAGGAGTGAGTAAGAAATGAAAATTGAAATTTGGTCTGACTATGTATGCCCATTTTGTTATATTGGTAAAAAACAATTAGAGAAAGCGATTGAGGATACTGGCTATTCTGGGCAGGTGGAGCTTGTCTATAAAAGCTATCAACTAGATCCAACTACTCCAATAGATTCGCATAGTACTGTCTATGAATCATTGGCAAAGAAATATGGAATGTCCTTAGAGAAGGCAAAGGAAATGACAATGGGTGTAACGGAACGTGCGAAAGAGGTAGGGCTAAACTATGATTTTAGCAATTTGATGGAAGAGAATACGCTAAAAGCACATCGGCTTGTAAAATGGGCTGAAAAACAGGGAGATGTTACAGCTCTAGTGGAGTTACTTTTACACAGTCATTTTATTGAAGGAAAGCGTATCGGTCAAGATGATGTTTTATTAGAGATAGCTGAGAAAGTAGGGCTAGAGCGTGAAGAAGTTGCTAAGGTTCTTGCCGATGATGTTTATAAAAATGAAGTAGAAGCGGATATTCAGGAAGGTCTCCAGCTTGGTGTGCGAGGGGTACCGTTCTTTGTTCTAAACCGTAAGTATGGTATTTCAGGTGCACAACCGCAGGAGGTATTTGAGGATACATTGCGTAAAGTTGCTGAAGAAGAGGGTTTACGACCATCGCTAAAGATTGCTGGCACAGGTGATGCGGGTATTTGTACAGACGATAACTGTAAATTTTAGCTTACTAGAGAGAGGAGTAAGGCTTTCAACTCCTCTTGTTAGAATGGATGAAAGATAGAATATTTCAGTCAAAAGTCTGAGGCAAGTAGCATTGACATTTTAGATGAAATTTTTTAAGATAAACACATATCTTGAATTCGAGATATTAGATTTTGAAATTTAAGGGAGATTTTATATAATGAACGTTTTAGTAGTAAAAGCTAACAACCGTCCAGACGGTATTTCAACAAAAATGTATGATACTTTCATGGAAAATGTGCAGGGTGCCAATGTAACAACTTTTGACGTATTTGCAGAAGATATGCCTTATTTTGGACAAGACCTTTTCAATGCTTTTGGTAAAGTACAAAATGGTGGAGAGTTAACAGACATTGAATCACGCCTATTAGCTGCAAAACAAAAAGCAATGGATGCATTAACTGCCGCTGATTTAGTTGTATTTGCATTCCCACTATGGAATTTAACAATTCCAGCACCTTTACAAACATTTATTGACTATGTATACCAAGCAGGATTCACATTCAAATATGGTGAAAATGGTCAATTAATTAGCTTAATGACTGACAAAAAAGCGATTATTTTAAATGCTCGTGGTGGCTACTATTCATCACCAGAAGCTCAACCAATGGAAATGTCAGTAAACTACATTAAAAACGTAGTAGGTGGCGTATTCGGGATGGAAGTTATTGAAGAAGTGATTATTGAAGGTCACAATGCTTCACCGGATAAAGCACAAGAAATTATTGCGAATGGCCTAGAAGAAGTGAAAAAGGTAGCTCAATCACTACAAACTGTGAATGCATAAAAATTATTTTTTAATAAAAGTCCTCTCCATTTTGAGAGGACTTTTTTTATTTTGTCAACAGATGTATGGTGTGGTATGGAGGTAGGACATATTGACAGTAACTAATTATTTAGAATTTACATTTACTAACATCCTATTTAATAGAAAAATGAAGAATGGTAGAAATCTATGATTTTGAGGGGAAGTAATTAACCATTCTTTTAAATATACATATAATTAGGACTATATATTCAGTAAAAATTAGAATGGTTTTAATATAATAGTATTTGTAGGAAAATACTAGATTATTAAGGAGGTTGTTGTATGTATAAGAAATTAATAACTAATTTCTTGACGACGTTACTAGTCCTTTTCGCGTTTATACCATTTGGAATTTCTGCTGATGCTGCTTCCAATGATGTAACACGCGCAGATTATGTAAAAGAATTAGTAGAAAATTTAGATGTAGAGATAGGTGACGGCTCTTCGCTTGCCTTTAAGGATGTCTCTAAGGATTTAGCACCTTATGTAGAAAAAGCTGTTCAATTAAAACTTATTAAAGGTAAAACAGCAACGACATTTGGTCCAGATGACAAATTAACACGTCAACAAGCATTTGTTATCTCTGCTCGCGGACTAGTTAGTGAAAACGCTTCCCTCACAATTTTAGAACAATTCAAGGATGCAGATCAAATTGCAGCGGCATATAAACAAGATTTAGCGAATGCTGTTGCTGCAAACATTTTACAAGCATTTGAGGATAATACTATTCGTCCTCATGACTATGTGACAAAGGAACAGATGGAGAGTATTGTGGAGCGCTTTGTAGCAGAATATAAAGCACCTTCAACTGACGTATCAGTTGATCTTCAGATTTTAGGGACAACAGATATTCATACCAATTTAGCTAATTACAATTACTATTTAGATGCTCCATCAGCAGAGCTTGGTTTGGCTAATACAGCCACACTAATTGAGCAAGCAAGAGCAAAAAATCCAAACACATTACTATTTGATAATGGCGATTTAATTCAAGGCACACCACTTGGCTCATATAAAGCCTTAGAAAGTGTTTTAAAGCCTGGTGAAGTTCATCCAGCAATTGCTGCACTCAATGCATTGAAATACGATGGTGGAACTTTAGGAAATCATGAATTTAACTATGGTCTAGACTTTTTAGATGAAGTGTTAAACGATGCAAAGTATCCAGTCGTAAATGCTAATACCTATGATGCAAAAACAAAAGAACGCATGTTTACACCTTATGTCATTCTTGATAAAGGAGTGGTAGATAGTTCAGGTGAAAAGCATACACTTAAAGTTGGTGTAACAGGGATTGTTCCAACGAAAATTGTTGAATGGGATGCCATTCATTTAGCAGGTAAAGTTGAAATGCAAGAGCCAGTAGAAGCTATAAAAGAAGTAGTACCAGAAATGCAAAAGGCTGGAGCAGACGTGATTGTCGTTCTGTCACATTCAGGTATCGGTGAAGATACTTATGTGAAGGGTGCTGAAAATGTTGGTTACCAATTAGCAGAAATTGATGGTATTGATGCTTTAATTACAGGACACTCTCATTTAACATTCCCTGGTGACTATAAGGATTTGAAAGATGTTGACCAAGAAAAGGGTACAATTCACGATGTTCCTACTGTTATGGCAGGTAGCTATGGTAGTCATCTTGGTGTAATTGATTTAAAACTAGAACAACAAGGATCTGAGTGGGTAGTGGTAGATGGTAAAGGTTCATTGCAATCGATCAAACAAGAAGGTTTACAACCATCCACAACGGTTTTAGAAGCTATTAAAGAGGCACATGATGGCACATTAACGTATATCCGTCAGCCTGTTGGAGAAACAACTGCACCAATCCATAGTTATTTTTCAATGGTGCAAGATGATCCATCCATTCAAATCGTAACACAAGCTCAAAAATGGTTTATCGAACAAGAGCTAAAGGGTACGGCTGATGAAAAGACACCAATTCTTTCGGCTGGGGCACCTTTCAAAGCAGGATCTCGTAATAATCCATTAGATTATACAAATATTCCTGTAGGACCACTTGCTATTAAAAATATGGCTGACATTTATCATTATGACAATACTGTTGCTACGATTAAAGTGACAGGCGCACAAGCAATCGAGTGGTTAGAGATGGCTGCTGGTATTTTTGCAACAATTGATCCGACTAAAACAGAAGAGCAAAATATTATCGATGCAGAAGCTCGTTCATATAACTTTGATGTGTTAGATGGCTTAACATATCAAATTGATGTCACATCGCCAGCAAAATATGACCGCCGCGGTAATCTTACTGATGAAAAGGCAAATCGAATTAAGAATGTACAATATAATGGTAAACCAATCGATTTGAAACAAGAGTTCATCATCATTACAAATAATTATCGTGTTGGTGGATCATATGGGGCGACATTTAAAAATGCTGACGGCTCTAACATAACAAACTATGCTTATGAAAATCGACAAGCTGTTGTAGATTATATTATGGCGAATAAAACAATTAACCCAGCTGCGGATAATAACTGGTCATTTGTATCGTTCCCAGCCAATACAAAGGTTATCTACCTATCTGCAAAAGATGCACAAAAGTTCATTCCAGTAGGTAGTGGTATTGAATATTTAGAAGATACAGAAGCTGGATTTGCTAAATATTTAATTAAATAAAAGAATAGGAAAAGGAGAGTAACGATAATCGCTACTCTCCTTTTTTATGTCTGTTGAATGAATGATACCGTGTACCTTGATAGGTTAAAATGCCAAGATCACCTTCTACAAGCTGACCATAATCGTAGCCATTCATCTTTAGTTCATGCCGTTCACCGTTTTGCTCTTCAAACGTAACGTAATAGGACGTAGATGCCCCAGTATTGTTAGATCCCCCACGTATATTCGTACGCTTTGTCACAACCTTAGCGGGTACTGTTAAAATTGGTGAACGGTTGTTTTTAGACCAAGTGATAATACCGTTTACAATCATAAAGGCTATGCTCCCAAAAACAATAAAGAAGATGATGGTAATAAAAGCGGAGCCAAATAAAAAACCATTATCAAACCAAAACATAAATTCCTCCCTTTCTTTAAAGTAGAAACAATACTTAAAGAGGATTTAATTCAAGATCTACTATCACGTCTATTTCATCGCTAATCAATACACCGCCTGTTTCTAAAAAGGTATTGTAGACTAGATTAAAATCACGACGATCAATTTGGGCTTTAGCTTGGAAGCCAAAAACTTCTTGTGCCCACGGATTCACACCTTTTCCTGTATATACTGTTGTAAATACGATAGGTCTTGTTATGCTTTTGATGGTTAAATCACCATGAATAGCAAAATTTTTATCATCAAGTTTATCAATATATGTAGAGGTAAATACTATTTTGGGATAGACGTCTGCATCAAAAAAGTCAGGAGACACAAGGTGGACATCGCGATCATGATTCTTGGTGGATACACTAGCCACTGTAATCGTGATAGAAATGTTTGCATCCTGCATTTGTTCGATATTGGATGCAACTATTTCACCGCTGTACGATTCAAACGTACCATGAATCCGAGAAATCATCATATGTCTTACGGAAAACCCGATTGTTGAATGACTGAAATCGATAGTATATTTTTTCATTTGAAAACCTCCTAAAACAGCATTCTACAACGAATGATAAAGTAAACAAATCGCATATTCAATGAGTTTTTTATAAATGTGGAAGTATTTCCCTCTATAAAAGTGTAATCTGTGAACATGAAACAAAACATATTTAAAATGGAATAGGCATATTATTGGAAATATGTGCGTTTTATTAGGATAGCGTTTAGTCTAAGAAATTTTATGTACCCTTGTTAGATATGACAAACCTTGAAATTATAAGTTACTATTTGTAATTAAATATATAAAAGTTAATAGATTATTTTACGTAAATAAGTTACTTCAAATTTACATTTAGAGCATTAATCGTTACAATAGGTACATAGAGGTGAAAAATTATGAATGAGACAACTTTGTGTCCTCGTTTAGCTAAAGCAATGGATTTAATTGGAAAACGATGGACGGGGTTAATATTATATCAATTACTAGATGGACCACAGCGCTTTAATGAAATCGAATCTGCACTACCTGTCAGTGGACGTTTATTATCAGAACGTTTAAAGGAGCTTGAAAAAGAGGGACTTGTTGAACGTAAAGTATATTCAGAAGTACCGGTACGCGTTGAGTATTCATTAACAGATAAAGGTCAGGCACTTGAAGGTGCTATTCGTAATATCGAAACATGGGCAAGTAGTTGGCTCTAAGGTGAATAGATTATTTTACTAGATAATACAATGAAATAGTGTGCTAAAAACGACACTTGGAATGACTGTCAATTTTCTTTATAATATTCATCATCTCTGCACAGGTCTTACCTGTCTTTTAACTATGAGATAAAAATACCCTTCATTTTACTTGTCAAATTGGGGTTGTAAATCCATACTGGTGTAGAGTAAGAAGGACGTTAGAAAGGAATTAGCTCTCATGACAAAAGAACAATGGGCGATGGATTTAGCAAAAAGCATTAATCCTGCCAATATTAAGTTAAATGAATCATTACAGCAATACACAATGACAAAATTAGGTGGCAAAGCAGATGTTTTTGTTCTTCCTGAAACAGAAGAAGAGGCAGCATCCGTTATTCGCTATGCATATATAAATAATATTCCTTTATTAATGTTAGGTAACGGATCTAATATGGTTGTTCGAGATGGCGGTCATAGAGGAATCGTTGTAACATTTTCACGCTTAGATGAGATTCGTATTACTGGTGAGCATGTGTATGCACAAAGTGGAGCACTGATCAAAGATGTATCGAAGCTATCAGCGCAAGCATCCTTAACAGGTTTTGAATTTGCATGTGGTATTCCTGGTTCAATTGGTGGAGCAATGGCTATGAACGCAGGTGCATATGGCGGGGAGATTAAAGATATTATTGTTTCATCGAAGGTGTTAACAAAAGAAGGGGACATTTTAATATTAGGTAAAGAAGAACTTGAGCTAGGATACCGACAAAGCATTATTGCCAAAAAGGGTTATTATGTGCTGTCCTCTGAATTTCAATTAGCAGTAGGTGTACAGGAGGAAATTGATGCGAAGATTGCTGATTTAACCTTCCAACGTGAATCAAAACAGCCTTTAGAATATCCATCTGCTGGAAGTGTATTTAAACGCCCACCTGGACATTTTGCTGGAAAACTTATTCAGGATAGTGGCCTACAAGGTAAAGGTGTTGGTGATGCTGAAGTCTCTACCAAGCATGCAGGATTTATTGTCAACAAAGGAAATGCTACTGCTTCAGACTATATTGAGACAATCCAAATGGTTCAACGTGTAGTGAAAGAAAAATTTGGCGTTGAATTAGAGACTGAAGTTAAAATTGTTGGTGACGATCTATAATAGGATGCCCTTCGCATAAGCCGAAGGGCGTTTTTTTAGGAGTGTGGATAAAATGAAATTTATATCATGGAATGTTAATGGGATACGAGCATGTCTCGGTAAAGGCTTTTTAGAGTTCTTTCATCAAATAGATGCTGATTTCTTTTGTATCCAAGAAACAAAATGTCAAGCTGGACAAGTAGAGCTCTCTATCGAAGGTTATGAACAGTATTGGAATTACGCGCAGAAAAAAGGGTATTCTGGAACAGCAATCTTCACGAAGCACACGCCATTGTCTGTTAAGTATGGAGTGGGCGCCGAAGATTCTCAGGATGAAGGTAGAATTATAACTTTAGAATATAAGAATTTCTATTTAGTAAATGTTTATACACCAAATGCACAACGTGATTTAGCGAGATTACCACTACGTTTACAATGGGAGGATCGTTTGGCTAGCTATTTACAAGAACTAAATAATCAGAAGCCAGTGGTTTATTGTGGTGATCTAAATGTTGCACACACGGAAATTGATTTAAAAAATGCAAAATCTAATATTGGAAATTCGGGCTTTACATATGAAGAGAGAGCAAAATTTTCAGCGTTATTGGAAAGTGGTTTTGTAGATTCTTTTAGATACAAGCATCCTGAGGAAACTGACCACTACACATGGTGGTCCTATATGAATAAAGTGCGTGAACGTAATATTGGTTGGCGTATCGATTATTTTGTTGTATCAAATCAATTGAAGGAACAAATTGAAAGCGCAACAATTCACCCACACATTATGGGCAGTGATCATTGTCCAATTGAATTGCAATTACAATGCTAGTACTTAAATCGTATTTTCTAAATGGAAATACGATTTTTTGTATTTGTAAATTAATAAGGTGACTTTTAAAAATGTGAGGTGTGATAATTTCAGGGGAGATAGCTCGAAAGTGAGGAGTAGACGTTCCAACCATGTGGGAATCCGCTTCCACCACAATAGGACGGCTTCATGAGAGAGGATACATCATATCTTTATGAATGCGAATTTTTAACATTACTCAGTAGCCTCTATAATCTCTATTGTTTATACTATTCTAATAGCGAATAAATATAAAATTTTGTATTTAGAGACAATTTTATATACATAAAGTAATAAATTTCGCTAAAAAATTTACCTTTCAAAGCGGGTTTGGGAAGGTAGTACGGGAATATAGTGCAAAGAGGGGGTTATTCAGTGGGGAAGAGAAAGTTTAATTGGAAAAAGTGGCTCATTGTCATAGCTGGGATAATAGCTGCTTTGGCTCTTGTGGCTTTTATTGGATTTACATGGTTTATGAATAAATCTAAGCCGGTGATTGATGGTGAGTTAGCTGTTACTATTCTGGATCAGAATGTGACAGTCACGAGAGATGAAAAAGGGGTTCCACATATTTTTGCCAAAACAGATGCTGATTTATATCGTGCGCAAGGTTATGTCCAAGCGCAAGATAGACTATTTCAAATGGACTTAGCACGAAGGCAGGCAAGTGGTCGATTATCTGAAATTATTGGAGAAGCAACGATTAATACCGACAAACATTTCCGTACATTTAGCTTGAGAAATGCTGCAGAGACATCATTAGCTGCCTATGATGACGAAAGCAAACAAGTACTTGAATGGTATGCTGAAGGAGTAAATGCTTTTATTGCACAGGCAAAGGAAAGCAATACACTAAGCTATGAATTTGCCTTGTTAGGCTATGAACCAGAGGAGTGGACAGTTGTTGATTCCTTAACAATTGGTAAATATATGGCCTATGATTTGGGTGGAAATTGGAATACATTAGCTTTTCGTCATTGGGCATTACAGAATTTTGATGAAGAAAAGGCAAAAGAATTATTTATTAAATATCCAGAAAATGCTTCGGCGATTATCGAGGCCAATATCCAAAATCCTGTAGCAGTAGCTGGGCAATTCAGTGCGGAAATGCTACCAAACGAATTTAATGGAAGTAATAATTGGGTAGTTTCAGGTGATAAAACGAAATCAGGAACGCCTATTTTAGCAGATGACCCACATTTAGGGTTAAGCACCCCTTCTATTTGGTATCAAATGCATCTGCAATCACCACAGCAAAATGTTAGTGGCGTTATCTTTGCAGGGATTCCAGGTATTATATTAGGCCATAATGATGAAATTGCTTGGGGAGTAACCAATGTGGGTCCAGATGTACAGGATTTATATATTGAAATACCAAATCCAGATGATCCAACACAATTCAGATACGATGGAAAGTGGGAACAAGCAGAGGTACGCGACGAATCAATTAAGGTAAAAGATGGAGAAACGGTAGATTTTGAAGTCGTTGTTACACGTCACGGCCCTATAATGACAGATTTAGCTTTTAAAGATACAGAGCCAACCGCACAATTTTCGATGCAGTGGACAGCACTACAACCGACAGCTGAACTAAGAGCAGTGCTTGGTTTTAATAAGGCAAAAACTTGGGGTGATTTCGAAAAAGCTTTAGAAGACTTTAAAGCGCCAGCACAAAATTTTGTATTTGCATCAAAGGACGGTACGATTGCTTATAAAGCTAATGGTCAAATACCTATTCGTAAGCAAGGTGAAGGCCAATTACCAGTTCCAGGTGATTCGAGTGATTATGGCTGGGAGGGCTTTATACCATGGAGTGAATTACCAACTCTAGTAAATCCAAAAGAAGGTTTTATTGCAACCGCAAATAACCAAGTAATAGGAGAGGACTACCCTTATCACATCACTGATTTCTGGGCGCAACCTTATCGTTTCGAAAGAATTAAAGAAGTGTTAGAGGCAAATGAAGCGATTACAGTAGACGATATGATGGCTTTGCAAATGGATCAGCACAATCTCTATGCAAGAGAATTTCTGCCTGATTTATTAACATCGATAAAAGAAAAAGATCAGGATGGGAAGTACGCTGAGATTATGGCCATGCTAGAGAAGTGGGATATGGTGGATGCAAAGGAATCAGGTGCACCACTTGTGTTCCATACATTAATGATTAAGTTACAGGAAGTTTTGTTTAAAGATCAAATGCCTGAAGATATGTATGGCATCATGTATGGGAAGTTTAATATTACAGACCAGCTCTTACGTACAGCCTATTCAGGAGAGAAAAGTATTTGGGTTGAGGAGCAGGGCGGCATTGATGAAACCGTATACAAGGCATTTGAGCTAACGGTTGCACAATTAGAAAATCAATTCGGGAAAAATTCCTCGAAATGGCAATGGGGTGATTACCATCAGCTTACTTTTGACCATACACTAGGAAGTGCATCGCCTATTCTTGCAGCCTATTTTAATGCTAAAAAGGTTCCTATTGGTGGCTCGAAAGTTACCGTACAAGCAGCAGATAATGATTTAGCTGGTAATGTAGATCACGGTGCATCTTGGCGTTTTGTGGTGGATGTAGGTGATTTAAGCTCAGCCTATCATATTGTTGGCCCTGGTCAAAGTGGTCATGTGAAATCTGATTGGTATCAAGATCAGGTATTGGATTGGGCAAATGGTGATTACCATCAAACATTTATCAAACAGGAAGAGATAAAAGGGAAAACATTACAATTAATAGCGAAGTAATAAAAGGGTTAGCGTACAGAAAGTGCGCTAACTTTTTTTATTTAAGGATATACATCCTAACATTCAAATATTGGTTTGAATATGATGGAATAATATGTTACATTGAATACAATCAAACGAATATTTGAATGAGGTGAGAAAAATGCCAAAAGAAATATGTGAGGTGACGCTTGTACATGAAGAAGCAGTCACAAAGGTGAAACAACAAATGCCTGATTTATCAGGTGTAGCAAAATTTTTAAAAGCATTATCTGATGAAACTAGACTTAAAATTGCCTATGCTTTAACGGTGGAAGATGAACTATGTGTTTGTGATGTTGCGACTATTATTGGTTCTTCAGTTGCTACAGCATCCCATCATTTACGATATTTGAAAGATAATAATTTAGCGAGATCACACCGTAAAGGCAAGCAAATGTATTACTCTTTAGCGGATGAGCATGTATATCAAATTGTAACAATTGCCTACGAACATGCGAAAGAGGGGATTGCGAATGGCAGCGACGCCAATTAAACAAGAATACAGATTACAAAATTTATCCTGCGCTAGTTGTGCCGCAAAGTTTGAGAAAAATGTAAAGGCTATTCCAGAAGTACAGGATGCACAAGTGAATTTTGGTGCTTCTAAAATTACAGTAATCGGTGCTATTAGTGTAGACCAAATTGAAGAAGCAGGTGCCTTTGATGGCATTAAGGTTACACAGTCGGCAGCAAAAGCACTTGAAAATACTACACCTTTTTATCGTAAAAAGGAAAATGTTCTAGCAGGAATTTCATTGCTTTTTGTCATTCTAGGTTATCTATTTGTGGGTATGAATGGGGAATCGAACTCGCTACCGATTGCCATGTTTATTATAGCTATCCTTGTGGGGGGAGTAGGTATTTTTAAAATAGGCTTCCGCAATTTAGTTCGCTTTGAATTTGATATGAAGACGCTTATGACAATCGCCATCATCGGAGCTGCTATTATCGGTGAATGGGAGGAAGCGGCAGTGGTCGTATTCTTATTTGCTGTGAGTGAGGCACTTGAAGCGTATTCAATGGATAAAGCACGTCAATCTATTCGTCAATTAATGGATATTGCTCCACCAACAGCGATTATCAAAAGAGCCCACGGTGAACACTACCATGAGGTTGAGTTACCTACGGAGGATATAGAAATAGGAGATATTTTGATTGTAAAGCCTGGGCAAAAGATTGCGATGGATGGCATAGTCATTAGTGGATTGTCTGCAGTCAATCAGGCAGCTATTACAGGTGAGTCGATTCCCGTAAATAAAACAGTAAATGATGAAGTATTTGCTGGGACTTTAAATGAAGAGGGTGCACTTGAAGTACGTGTGACAAAGCGTGTAGAAGATACTACTATCGCTAAAATAATTCATCTAGTGGAAGAAGCACAGGCAGAAAAGGCACCTTCTCAGCAATTTGTAGATCGCTTTGCAAAGTATTATACACCAGCGATTATGATTATTGCTTTTCTAGTAGCTGTAATTCCACCTTTATTAGTAGGTGATTGGCAGCATTGGATTTACCAAGGTCTAGCTGTTTTAGTGGTAGGATGTCCTTGTGCACTGGTCGTCTCTACTCCCGTTGCCATTGTTACAGCCATTGGTAATGCAGCAAGGCAAGGTGTACTGATCAAAGGTGGTGTTCATTTAGAGCAGCTAGGACATATTGAAGCGGTTGCCTTTGACAAAACAGGAACATTAACAAAAGGGCAGCCAGCAGTAACAGATATCGTAACGACTGAAAATTGGTCAGAGGACTATGTGTTACAACTAGTGGCAGCGGTAGAAAAACAGTCACAGCACCCTTTAGCTAAAGCAATTTTAAATAGATTACACGATAAAAAATTATCTGAGCTCATACCAACAGATTTCCAATCAGTAACAGGAAAAGGTGCCTATGCTACCGTTGATAATCAGATTATTTATGTGGGTAGCATGAAATGGGCTACTTCATTAACCTCTGTAGATCAAAATATAGAAAATCAGGTTAAGAATTTGCAAGAACAGGGTAAAACAGTAGTAGCAGCTGTTTCGAATAATCAACTTATTGGCCTGATTGCAATTGCTGATCAATTACGTCATGAAAGCAAGGACGTATTGAACAAATTAAATGCCTTAAAAGTAAAGCATATGGTGATGCTAACAGGCGATGCAGAGCCTACAGCGCAAGCCATTGCTACTTCATTAAAGATGACAGATGTGCGCGCTGGTTTGTTACCAGAAGAAAAATTAAAGGCGATTAAGGATTTACGTGCACAATTTGGTGCTGTAGCAATGGTTGGAGATGGTGTAAACGATGCACCAGCATTGGCCACTGCAAACGTAGGAATCGCCATGGGTGGAGCAGGAACGGATGCAGCTCTTGAGACAGCAGATATTGCCTTAATGGGTGATGATTTAACAAAGCTCCCTTACACTATTGGCTTGAGCAGAAAAACATTACGTATCATTAAAGAAAATATTATATTTGCCCTAGTTTTAAAATTAATTGCATTGCTACTTGTCATACCAGGATGGTTAACATTATGGATAGCAATTTTTGCCGATATGGGTGCAACACTATTAGTTGTGTTTAATTCATTAAGACTAATTAGAGCAAAAAAGTAGTAAGTAAGGTGTAGAACGATCTGAAAAGATAGGAAATTAATCTTGCTTTGACACAAGGGATTTTATGCGAATAGATGCTACTTGTGATTCTTGAAAAAGACTTTTTTTAAGGCTATTATAGTTTCAGGAGTAATGTAACAATTAAATATAAATGAGGCGAAAGTTTGAATATGTCAGATCCTATTTTAGTAAATGTTACAGAAGAAATTGTGCGTGGTTTAGTAAGCTTTTTACTACGAGGACCAGAATATCAAACATTTTGTAAATGCGAAATCTGTGAATTAGACACGGTGGCACTTACACTAAATGCATTGCCAAGTAAGTATGTTACATCTATGGAAGCTAGAGATGAGGCATTTAAAGAAATGAATACTCCTGGAAACATTGAGCGCATTAATAAAGAGATTATTCATGCGTTACATGTGGTAAATAAGTATCCTCGACACAAAGTAGAGCCTACTTCTTAATAGAAGAGGCTCTATTTAAGTTGTAAAGGAAGTGTTTTTCTAGGCTATGTATTTTCAGTTAACTTTTAAGCCAAGCTTGTAGTAAACTAGAGAGTAAGAAAAGGAAAGAGAGGGAAAAGGATATGCCAACACCTAGTATGGAGGACCATATCGAACAAATATATTTATTAATTGCCAACAAGGGATATGCGCGAGTGTCTGACATTGCTGAAGCATTATCTGTTCTTCCTTCTTCTGTTACAAAAATGGTTCAAAAATTAGATAAAGATGGTTATTTAGTTTATGAAAAGTACCGTGGACTGACATTGACGCCTAAAGGGGATAAGCTCGGAAAGCGTCTTGTGCAGCGTCATGAATTGCTCGAGCAGTTTTTACGAATGATTGGTGTGGATGAAGAACGTATTTATGATGATGTGGAGGGAATTGAACATCATTTAAGTTGGAATTCAATCGATCGTATTGCAGATCTTGTGCAAGTAATGGAAGAAAATCCAGACATCGTGAAAAAATTAGAGGCATCTAAGACACAGCACAATCTTTAAAATGATGGTGTGAAGGAAAGGGAGACAATATGAACGCATTAAAATCAGGTGAAGTCGTTACATTAACGGTATTAGAGCAACAAGCATCAAAATGGATTTTAACAAATGGAGTTGAAGAACTACCTTTAAATGCTTCAGAGGTAACTGAGCCACTAACAGTAGGTGACCGCCTTGAAGTATTTTTATTTGCAGACCGTCGTGGAGATTTGGCTGCAACAACGTCTATTCCAGCTTTTACACAAGGTGAATACGGCTGGGCACGTGTCTTGAAAGTAGTGGAACGTGAAGGTGCTTTTGTGGATATTGGTACATCTCGTGAAGTATTAGTAAGAGCAGAGGATTTACCTGCATTAAAAGAGGTTTGGCCAGAACCAGGTGATCATTTATTTATGACACTACGTACAGATCGTAACGGTGATTTATTTGGTCGTTTAGCCACAGAGGAAAAAATTTCGGAGCTATATGAAGGTGCATTTGAAGATATGCACAATAAGAATATCCAAGCACGCCCATATCGTTTGTTACCGATTGGAACATTTTTGCTAGGTGTAGAAGTTCCTTACCGTATTTTTGTGCACGAGTCTGAGCGAAATAATGAGCCTCGATTAGGACAAGATGTAGTTGTTCGTATTATCGATGTAAAAGACGATGGTTCCATGAATGGCTCTCTTTTACCAAGAAAACATGAGCGTCTTTCAAATGATGCACAACAAATATTAAACTATATACAGGATGTGGGTGGTAAAATGCCATTTGGTGATAAATCGTCTCCTGAAGAGATTCAAGAAATGTTTAATATGAGTAAAGGGGCATTTAAACGTGCCTTAGGAACATTAATGAAAGCTGGTAAAGTGAAACAACAGGACGGTTGGACTGAAGAAATTTAAAGGATGGTTAGTTTGACTAGCTAGCAAAACATTTACAGCAGGAAAAGTGACGAGAGACATCCTTGAAACCTTCTCGTCTTTTTTTCGTACTAATTATTGTATAGTGGCATACATTATACTTGCTAATTATGAAGTTTTAGCGAAAGGGGTCACACGATTTGAAAAAAACATGGATTAAAATACTAACTGCTACAATGTTAGTATTTGGAGTGATGGCACCAGCAACAGGATTTGCATCTGACAATACGCCTCCAAAAGCAATTGATGAAAAATTAGGTGTACCAATCGTCGTGTATGGGGCAAATTTATCTGAGGCTGAAAAAGAATCTGTGAAAAAATCATTAAAAGTAAGCGAAGAACCTGAAATTGAAGAAATTACTGTGTCTGGTGAGGATCTAGTAAAATACATTAAAGATAGTAATTCAAGCTCACGTATGTACTCTTCTGCAAAGATTACACGCAGAGATGCAGGAGAGGGTCTAGTAATACAAATTGTCACACCATCGAATATAACGCAGGTAACTTCAGAGATGTACGCAAATGCGATGTTAACAGCAGGAATTCAGGATGCATCCGTACAAGTAGCTGCACCAAAAGCCGTTACAGGGCATTCAGCATTAGTAGGTATTTACAAGGCATATGAGGTCACTACAGGGGAAACGCTGGATATTGATCGTACAGATGTAGCAAACGAAGAATTATCTGTAGCAACATCCATTGCAGAATCTGCAGGGGTAGACGATGCAAAGGTTGCGGAATTACTGACAGAAATTAAAAAGCAAATTGCAGAGTTAAAGCCAGCAACACGTGAAGATGTGGAGAAAATTGTAGAAGAGCAATTAAGTAAGCTTGAAATTAATTTAAGTGAAAAGGACCGTCAATTGCTAGTAGATTTAATGGATAAAATAAGCAAGCTGGACATTGATTTTAGTAAATGGTCTGATCAATTAAATGATATCAGTAATACGATCCAAGAAAAATTCGGTTCACTTATGGAAGATAAAGGTTTCTGGGAAAGCGTAAAAAGCTTTTTTGCTAATTTAAAAGATACTATTTCTTCATGGTTTAACTAAACTTATAGTGATAGAAAGAAAATCTGTTATACCTTCTCACTTTGCTAGAGAAGGTGTACAGATTTTTTTAATTAAACAAATGAAAAATTTTGAAGTGAGATGTTTTCGACATAGGAAAGCTAACTGATTTCGCTGATTAGATAAAAGAAGCGTACACAAATTTTGTGAAAATATAAAAAGCTTATGGTACTATGAATAAAAGGAGTGGTGAGAAATGGAATTCCAATTACAACAATTAGCAGAAAATAAGTTTGCATTTTTGAATGAGCAAGCAGGGGAAAAACTAGCAGAAATTACTTGGCAGCAAAATGGCTCAGTAATGGTAATGGATCACACATATGTATCTGATAAGCTCCGTGGTCAAGGTGTGGCCAAACAATTACTCGATCAAGCAGCATCGTATGCACGCGAAAATGGTTATAAAATGAAGGCCGTTTGTTCCTATGTGGTGGCAGCATTTGAAAAGTCAGATGCATACAATGATGTAAAACAATAAAAAATAAGGCAATCTGCTTTTAATTAAGCGGATTGCCTTTTAATTGCTAGAGCAAATCATGTAAATAGCTCCTTATAATAGAATGACACTATAAATTAGTACTGTTAAGAAGCCAGCCCCGCCAATTAATGAAGCCATATCTATCCAATCGTATGCTAAATCGAAATCTTTCATTTTAACCACTCTCCTATTTTAGTATTAATTCATTAATTCCCTTTACTTGCCTTTTATAATCATAAATAGTTACAAAATTTTGACGAATGCTAAAAATAAGGGTACGATAACTGGGCTTTAATAGGAAATAGAGTGTGATTGTCTGCATTAAAAACTAGACGAACTACAATGGATTGACGGGGTTTTTACTAGATAAAAGGGCAAGTATTTATCCATACATTAATATATATGCTAGAGGGTATAAAAAAATAATGTTTATTCTTTTAAGAATAGGGAAAAACTATACTACAGAGCTAGTTTCTATATTTTTAGGAGGTTATAAACTATGGCAAAACGAAAAGGAACAGGTGTTGTCGTTGCAGGATTAGCAGGACTAGCAGCATCTTATTTCAGTAAAAAAGAGAATCGTGATAAAGCACTAACAATGTTTAATAGTATGAAAGCAAAATTAGAGTCGTATCTTACTACAGGTCCTGATATGCATGACAATATTGCAGAACGTGTAGCTACAGAGGTAGCAACAGAGGCTGGTACTTCACCAACTAAAATTGCCTCGAATGAAATGGTAGCTGAAGGTGGAGGACATACTGGTGTCCATTTCTATAATGAAGAAATTCAAGAAAAGGAAAAGTAAACAAAAAACCTTCTCATCTAAGCATGAGAAGGTCTTTTGTGTGGGATAAGAATTGCGCCTGCAAAGAGCAATAATACAAAGCCAGTAAATGCAAAGCCACTGACAGTACCAAGTGATAGCCAACCTAATAAAGAAGAGCCTATAACTACACCTAGAGAGAAAAACGCGTAGAAATAGCCGTAAGCTTTTCCTCGTACTTCAGCAGTTGTAGAGTCAATAAGAAGCGAATTTACTGAAGGGAATAGGAAACCGAATCCGATCCCATAGCAAGCCATTGCTGTATAGAGTAAAGAGCTAGAATTTGCTTGGCTAATTAATAGCTGGCTTATTCCCATTAAACCTATACCAAAAGACAATGTTTTGAGTGGATTAACCTTATCAAAAATACGATTAGTTGGTAATAGGAAAACAAGAACTGCAATAATACCAAATGTACTCATTAAAGTGCCGCTTAAACGAGAGTCGAAGCCTAAGGAATGTACTTTAAGAGGGAGTAGATACGCAATAACCCCTTGAGAAAACATTAAGAAAAAGGCTCCTAAAAAGGCTTTTAATGTTCCTGTGTTATTAAAAAAGACACTGATCGGAATGTAATTACTTGGTTTAGCCTTCTCTTTTTTTACTTGATTTGCTTTCAATATAAAGAACGCAAGGATACCTAGCAGAAGCATAAAGCTTGCTGTGATATTGAAAACAAATGGTACACTTGTCCGGCTAGCTAAAATGCCACTAAATGCAGGGCCTATAATGGCTGCAATACCAACAAAGGCGCCAGAAATAGCACTGCCCTTACCTCTTTTTTCCTGCTCTGTAGCGTTCGCTAGAAATGTAAAGGCAGCAGGAACAATGAAGCCTGCAACAAGGCCATGGATAAAACGTACAATTAATAGAGCAATGGGCTCTTCTACTAAATTATAAAATGTTAATGATAGACCTGTTGTTAGAAGACCTATTATGAGTATGACGAAAGGTCCTTTGCGATCCGTTAAGAAGCCAGAAATGATATTACCGAATGTATTAGAAAGCGAATACATGCCCACTGCAAGACCAGTGAGGAATGCCGATGCACCTAAAGACTCAGCATAAGTACTCATAACAGGAAGCTGAGTAAAAAGGTCGAAAAACGAAAAGAAAATAATAGCATAGATAAATTTCTTCATGGTTCCTCCGATGAAATAGAACATTATAGTCAATGATCGATATAGTCCTATTATAGCATTTTCCAATCGATAATACTTCTCACTTGTTTTTTGCGTTCACGTAAAAAAACGTCTAATAAGTATTAACTTATTAGACGTACGAGAATTTAATAATTAAGCTTTTGCAACTTCTTTTTTCATTGTTTTGTTTTTAGCAAGATTTACATGCCAAGAAAGTGCTTCCTCTAAAAGATGAGGAGTTTGGTGGTTGCCAGTTGCTTCAACTGCACGGTTATAGTAATCCCATAATTGTTCTTTGTAGTCTGGGTGTGCACAGTTTTCAATAATTAAAGGTACACGTTCTTTTGGTGCAAGACCACGTAAGTCAGCAATACCTTGTTCCGTAACGATAACATCAACGTCATGTTCAGTATGGTCAACGTGAGATACCATTGGCACGATAGAAGAAATTGCTCCACCTTTTGCGTATGATTTTGTAACAAAAATACCAAGGCGTGCGTTACGTGCGAAGTCACCTGAACCACCGATACCGTTCATCATACGAGTACCAGAAACATGCGTCGAATTAACGTTACCATAGATATCTAACTCAAGAGCTGTGTTGATTGAGATTAGACCCAAACGACGGATAAGCTCAGGGTGGTTAGAAATTTCTTGTGGACGTAAGCAAATTTTATCAGCATACTTTTCTAAATTACCATAAACTTTTTGCTGTAATTCTTCAGTAAGTGTGATTGAAGTTGCAGCAGCGAATTTAACTTTACCAGCATCGATTAAGTTAAATACAGCATCTTGAAGTACTTCAGATGCAACAATTAAATCTTCAAATTCTGAATCTGCAAAGCCATCAAGGACAGCGTTTGCTACAGAACCTACACCAGATTGCAATGGCATTAATTGGTTTGTTAAACGACCCGCTTTAATTTCATCACGGAAGAAGTCTAATAAAATGTTTGCCATCGTTTGTGTTTCTTCATCTGGAGGTACGATTAATGAAGGAGCGTCTGGCTCTTCAGAAATAACAATTGCTTTAATTTTAGCTGGATCTACTTTGATACCAATATCACCAAGGCGTTGCATAGCATCTGTCATTGGAATAGCTTCACGTTTACCTTGTTCTCCAGGTACATAAATATCATGGATACCGATTAAAGCTTCTGGATGAGAAATATTTAATTCGATAATAATATTTTCTGCATATTCTGCAAAGATAGGTGAGTTACCTACAGAGTTTGTTGGAATGATTAATCCATCTTCAGTAATAGCAACCGCTTCAAGAATTAAATACTTGATCGGTCCAATAATTCCTTGGCGCACTAGCTCAGCATTATGAGAAAGATGAGCATCTACATATAAGATATCCCCAGAATTAATTAAATTACGGATACCCGCATCACCCTGGAATGGTCCACGTTTACGAATTGCACCAGCTTCTGCTAAGTACTTGTCTACTTCTGGTCCTAATGATGCACCTGTATATACATCAATTTTGAATTCTTCATTTTTTGCGCGCTCAACTAATGCCATTGGAACAACTTTTGCATCCCCAGCACGAGTAAAACCACTCATCCCAACTACATCACCATTAGAAATAAGTGCTGCTGCTTCTTCAGCAGTTACAATTTTACTCTCAAGTTCTTTTAAACCTAGGCGTTTTTGAACATTTGCATCCATAAAAAAATCCTCCCCTAAATAATTTTGATGGAAACCGATTACAAAACTAGAAAAAACATTTAAGAATTTTCTGTTTATTCAGTTGTAGTATGACTCCAACCATTTGAATAATACTATCACCAAATTGTCACAAAAACTTTAGAATTAGCATTAAATTGAGTAAAAAAAGGAAAATCGAGCATTAAGATGATTTTTCGACAGAGAAAACGTTTTATTGTAGAGCTGTATAAATTTAGTTGTTTTCTACATTAAAAACAGTGCAAAAATAGTTAAATGGGGAGGATTTGTTCACAAAAAAGAACAGCGAACAATTATAAAAATTGCGCGCTGTTCATACAAATTAGAAACCTAAAGAACGACGGAAATAGCTTGCATAGCGTTGGCTTACCGGAATACGTGTACCATCTTTCATAATTAATAAAAACGTTGAGTGTGAATCTGGTTGAATTTCATCGATGTAGTCAATGTTAACGATATAAGAGCGGTGACAACGAATAAATGAGTCAGGTGCTAAAAATAGCTCTAGATCACTTAAGTTTAAACGGTGATAACCTTCACGAGTCATTGTTTTAACAAATGTTTTACGGAGTTGTGTTTCTAAATAAATAACTTGATCATGTTTGATTGGGTACCAGCAATCATCAATTTTGATTGTAATGTAGTTTGTTAAGAATGCTGATGGTTTTTGCGGGAAGATAGCAGTAATAGCTCCTTTTGTTTCGCCTTCCTCCATTAAAGGAATACTCATGCCATAATATGCGACACCGAAGACATCAGGTTCGATATAAGAGCTGATTTTTTGACCATAGCTTAATGCTTTGTGTGCGGCTGAACCTTCTTTGATAGGGTCACCAGGTTTAATTTTTAAATCAACTTTCTTGCTTGGTTGATAATACAAATATTCATTTGTATCAGAGATAGCGATGGACGTATTTTCAGGGAAGAATTCCTTAATAATCTCCATGATCTCTTCTATTTGTTTTGGATCCACTTTAAACACCTCGTCTAAACTTTTAAAAATAGTATTATCATCTATTTTACTACATATTCATATAAATTATATAGAGAAGATTTAGGAATAAAATAGAAAAATGTCGAATGATCCATTAGAATGATGTTAGTTGTTTTGTATAATTTGTAAATAAATTTATAAAATGACTAATTTATTTTGATATGTATATGGTAAAATTTAATTGTTAGGAATAAGTTTACGAGGTTTCTACTATGCATATGTGATAAATTAGAACTAGAGTAGCAATTAAAATGTGGTTGAAAGGAAATCGCAGAATATGGTAAAATTCACTGTATAGTCTATTTTTTTTATATTTGGTGTTTTAGTAGGGTTATTTTTGATTTATTTGTTAATAAAATTTGTGAAATAGGACTCAGTTCTTATATTGAATAAGTAAATACTATTTTCTTATTTTTAATTCGTCGGGATTGGTGTCAAATATTGTCATGCAATTCGTGCACTCTGAGGAAAGATGGGGAAGATTATGCAACTACATCAACATTCTATGTCAGAAACGATATCCAAAAGATACTTCCAAGAAATCGATAATATTAATCAATATATCGGTGTCGAAGAATTTTTTAATATTGAGTCGAAATTAATTTTTGAAATTTACCATTTAGAATCTGCAAAAGCGAAAAAATCTTTGCATGAGTTAATTGATATTCTCTCAATTCGTTTTGGCAAACAGGTCATTAAAATCGTTCGAAGTTATTTTTCTGTTTTGTCATCAATTGTTGCTCGTAAATTGCTGGACAATCAAGTACCTTCGAAAAAAGCATTTGCTTTCAATATTGCGTGTAACGATATGATAGAAAATCAGATGAAAGACGCAGAGTTTTTACAATTTGCTGATGATTTAATTGATTTCTTTGTTTACTTTATTGCAGATCGCAAACAACCGACTTTCCGACATCAAACTGTTAACAAAGTGATAATGTATATAAATGACGAGCTTGAAAATGATTTAACTGTTGAAAGTATAGCGAATAACTTTCATATAAGCACTAGTCACTTATCACGTATTTTTAGAGAACATGTGGGCATTACATTGGTTGAGTATTTAAATGTAAGACGTGTAGAAGAATCACAATACTACTTACGACATACAAACAAAAGTATTACTTCTATCTCAGATCAATTCCATTTCTGTAATCAAAGTTATTTTACACGTATTTTCAAAAAATATACGGGAGTTACGCCAAAACATTTTAGAGACGAGCTTCATCACGAATTTTATCGTTTTGAAATGACAGAGACTGAATTACAAAATGTTTAGATTTTGAGCATAGGGAATGAGAAGGTGCGAACATATTAGCGTTGCTAAAGCTCGCATCTTTTTTGATGAATCATCTGAGGAAAAGGCTGAAGGAATGAGTAGCACTTGCTATTTGATAAAGAGAGACCCTATAAGGTATACTTCACAGTAGTTGATAAATAATAGTAGGTGGAAAAATGAAAAATTTGAAGCTATTTTCAATGCTTGGTATTGCTGTTTTTGTTCTTAGTGGCTGTCAAGCTGTGCAAAACAAAGAAGGTTTTTTCTATAGTATCTTTGTAAAACCTATGGAATTTTTATTGGAGTTTTTCGGGAATGATATCTTTTCAGGGAGCTATGGTTTAGCAATCATTGCGATTACTGTTCTAATTCGTTTAGTGTTAATGCCGATTATGTTAAAGAACTATCGTCAACAGCAATTAATGAAAACGAAGATGGATGCTTTTAAACCTGAAATGGAAGCCGTTCAGAAAAAAATGAAGGAAGCTAAGACAAAAGAGGAGCAAACGCAATATCAACAAGAAATGATGGCTCTATATCAAAAGCATGGCATTAATCCACTTAATATGGGTTGTTTACCGATGTTAATTCAAATGCCGATTATTATGGGTCTGTATTTCTCGATCTTGTATTCTGCCGATGTGAAATCCCATGAGTTTTTATGGTTTAGCTTAGGTTCACCTGATATCGTGATGACTATAGTTGCAGGGATTGTTTACCTAATCCAGGCTCGTGTATCTTTGTGGACGGTACCTGAGCAACAAAAAGCGCAGATGAAAATGTTTATTTATATTTCACCAATTATGATTGTCTTTATCTCCATGTCTTCTATGGCAGCACTGCCTTTGTATTGGTCTGTCAGTGGTGCATTGTTGATTATTCAAACATATATTGGACGTAAATATTATTCGGAACATCCTGAGAAAGCAAAAAAATAAATTGATTGATGTCGAGGCGCCTTTGTTGCCTCGATTTTTTTAGGAGGACAGCAAGATGAACAAAAAATGGCTATCATCTATTCTTGTTGCAGTTTTTAGTATTGCAGCACTTGTATTTATTATTATGGGGAAGTTTAATTTTGCCGTACTTGCAATGACGGTCATGTTTGCCCTATCAAATGGGTTTAGAGCAAAAAGCTTTAAAGAGCAAGGTTATATAAAAGAAGCAAAATGGATGCAGTATATGGCAATTTTTTTTGCAATTGCATCTATAGTAGTATTTGTCATCGTTCTAACAGATTAATTGAATATTTACGTAGTAAATTTACACCTGAAAATGTGAACAGTGCTAAAATAAGATTATAACTAGTAATACAATAAAATAGGTATTTTCAAGGTGAAATGCTTTAAAACATCCTTTTAGATACCTGATATTTTAAAAGGGGTATAAAGAGTGAAAAACAATCGTCTTCCGCTTATCGTAGGTGCTTTCATATCTATCGCGTTAATCGTAGCAATTTTTGTAGTCTATAACTATAAAAATAATCAAGTAAATAGTGCATCTGATGAGCAGCCAAAAACAACAGAAACAAACAAAACAACTGAACAAGATTCTACTGCAATAGAGAAACCAGACAATACTGAAACACCTGCAAAGCCAGAGCAACAACCAGACGAAAATGGGTATCTTCCAAATCAAACATTACCTACGGAACCAACTTATATCAATGGTATTCTGTTAGCTAATAAAATTTATCCGCTTCCATCTACCTTTGCACCTGAAGAAAATCCAGAAGCACGAGAAGCGTTAAATCAAATGTTAGCCGCTGCCAAGCAACAAGGATTTGATTTAGTTGCATTTAGTGGCTACCGATCTTTTGAATATCAGACAACACTTTATGATAATTATGTTAAACGTGATGGACAGGCAGCAGCAGATCGATATAGTGCTCGTCCTGGCTACTCAGAACATCAAACAGGCTTAGCGTTTGATATAGGAGAGCGTGGAAAAGAAGATGTGTGGCTGACAGAAGAGTTTGGGGAAACTCCAGCAGGGCAATGGCTATTTGCACATGCACAGGAGTATGGCTTTATTTTGCGTTTCCCTCAAAACAAAGAAGAAATAACAGGTTATATGTATGAGTCCTGGCACTATCGTTATGTGGGCAAAGAGGTTGCAAAAGAGATAACAAAGAAAAACATTACGTTGGAAGAATATTTAGGCGTAAAATAATAATAGGAAGAGAAGCCATTCTGTGAACAGGCTCTCTTCCTTTTTATTTTTATAAAATGGGTGTTAATAGTCGGGAAATAGATTCTTTAAATTTAATCAGTGTTGAACGGTTTTTATACATTTCCCATGTTAATTCCGTACAATCAAAAATATCCTTCTCAAACAGTTCTGCCAATTGGTGCGATATATTTGCATCATATATGAAGGCATTGACTTCAAAATTCAGACTAAAACTTCGTACATCAATATTCGCTGTTCCGACAGAGGAAGCCTCGTCATCAATAATAATAGCTTTAGCATGAATAAAGCCCTTTTCATAGATATAGACTTTGGCTCCAGCACGTAATAATTGACCGACATAAGAATAAGTAGCCCAATATACAAACATGTGATCAGGCTTGTTAGGAATCATAATACGTACATCAATGCCCGACAAGGTGGCAATTTTAATGGCGTCTAAAAAACTAACATCTGGGATGAAATATGGTGTTTGAATATAAATATATTTTTGAGCCATATTAATAAGCTTTAAGTAACCGATCTTTATTTGCTCCCAGTCTGAGTCTGGTCCACTTGAAACAATCTGTAAACCCACATCACCTTTTTTCGGGATGGCAGGGAAGTAACGATCCGAGTACCCCATTTTTTGTTGAGCACTAGCTTGGTTCCAGTCGAGTAAAAAGCGTGTTTGCAAAGGATGTACGGCACTACCCTCAATACGTAAGTGTGTATCTCGCCAATAACCAAACTTTTTTTGTAAACCTAAATACTCATCACCGACGTTAAAACCACCAATATAGCCAATTCGACCATCAATGACAACGATTTTTCGGTGATTTCTAAAATTTAAACGAGGGTTAAGAAGTGGCAAAATGGATGGGAAGAAAACTTCTACTTCACCACCAGCATGCAGTAACTCTTTGAAATGGCGTCTTTTAACATTACGTGATCCCATTTCATCATAGAGAAGACGTACCTTAACACCTTGCTTTGCCTTTTTTATCAATGCATTGACGATACGTGTACCTAAGTCATCAAGTCTGAAAATATAATACTGGATGTGAATGTGATCTTTAGCTGCTTCAATGTCTTTAAGAAGCTGCTCGAACTTATTGGCACCATCATCAAAAATATCCAGATGGTTGTCCTGTGTTAATACTGCATTGTTTGTTCTGAGGTGCATATAAATCATCTCTTGATAATTTTCTGCATTAGCAATACGAAACTCAAACGTTTCATCACGAATTGCTTCCATCTGATAGGTAATCAGATTATCAATCCCGATATCCTTGCGTCCTTCCCAACGGAATAGATGCTTTCTTCGTAATTGTCTTCCAAGTAATAAGTACAGAATAAATCCAGCTAATGGCAGGAAAAATAAAACGAGAATCCATGCCCATGTAGAGGTAGCATCTTTACGTTCTAAGAAAATGATGGTCATGGCTAATAAAATATTAAAAAACAAAGTTAAAGGAACTAAATATTCTATATCTGTAAAAATGCTCATTCCTACACCTGCCTTTGTATTATTAATAACATACCTAGTATAGCCTACTTCAAATGCGGAAAGAAGATATGAAATGGCTAGATAGCATGGAAAAGGATTATCCCTTTGATAGATAGGGATAATCCGCATGGTTTAATTAGTAATTCTCTAATAGAATAGGATGTTTCTCCGATTACTGACTCAACGTTTGGTATCCATAAAATGCAACCTACTATATTTTATGGATGGCGCAATGATTTACGCGATGCCTTATATATGTAGATTAGACTTATAGAAAGAATGGCTATTGCAGCGGAAATATAATAACCAAGACTTGCTTGTACGGTAAATAACCATGTGAAAAATAGTGGTCCAAGAATACGTCCTAAGTTATCCATTGAATAGGACAGTCCAGCGGCAGTCCCATATTGTCCTCCAGATTCTTTAGAGGAGAGTGATACAACACATGTTCTTGCAAGTGCATTACCTGCTGTAAAGACACAAAGGGCAAGCCCGGCGATAAAAAGATTAGCTGTCAATGTAAATAAAAGCATGCCGATAGCAGTTACAATTTGTGCGCCAATTAACCATGTCGTTTCACTGCCATTTTTTATGCGTCGAACGACCCCTCCTTGAATAGCTGCATCGACAAAGCCACTAAACATGAACAAGTAACCAATTTGTAACGGTGTAATGTGAATTTTTTCGATTTGAAATAGCTGAAATGTAGCCTCAACGCCTGCTAACATAAAAGTTACTAAAAAAGAAAACATAAACAGATAGCGCACACGGTATTGTAGCATGGTTGCAGCACCTTTTGGCACTATAGCACGTTTATTTGAATCTTTTCGTTTTTTAGGTTCTTTTAGGACGAAACTTGCATAAATAAATAATAGTGCAATTAATGCTGCTGATGCAGTAAACGGTAGCTGCAAGCTATAATGGCCTAGCATTCCCCCGATTGCTGGACCAAAAATAAACCCAAGACCAATGGACATGCCCATAAAGCCCATATACTTATTGCGATCCTCTTCACTAGACATATCGGCGATAAATCCTGTTACTGCTGTATATAATGCACCAGAAAATAAACCACCAATAATACGTGAAACATACAGTATAGCTAGGTTATCTATAAATAGTGAAAAAATAACAAAACTAAGGCTAAAGCCAATTAGACCAGTAAGGATTAGTTGTTTTCGCCCTACCTTATCGGATAGCATACCCCAAAACGGTGCTGTGAAAAAACTTGCAAGTGAATAGACGGTCAATAAACCACCTACGTGGAGATCATGCCAATTTTGCTGCACAATTACCTCTGGTAAGACGGGGATAATAATGCCGAACCCTAGATAAACGAGGAATTGAACAGACATCAATAGTAAAATAGCCTTTTTCATACAGTTCCCTGCTTTCATACGATATTTCAATATGTATATTCTACCCTTCTTGTTCTTGCGATTACAACAATAGGGGATGCTAAGCTTGAATAAAGTGGAACAATTTAGTAAAGAAAAAATGAAGCAATTTGAGATTTTTTAAATCTATGTTCTGATTTTTGAATAAAATGTAGCCATTTTGGGTAATTTAAATATGTTTGATGGAAAAGTTTGATGATGTGAAAAATTTACAATGTAACAAAATTGAAAAATTTTAAAGGTAAGTTAAATGGTATGATAAATTTGTCAGACATCATACTCGTAGAAAAATGAAACTTTTTCGTAAATAAAACGTTATATAAAATCGAGGAAAGATTGAGGTGGAATGTATGACAAAAGAAGTAGATTTGAAAAAGATTGTTTCGAATTTATCTAAGTTGGGTGTAACAGCCACTGTAACAAAGTCTCGACTAGAACTTTTAAAAGTGCTAACACCACCAACGCAAACTCCGCAAGTTCAAGCTTAACTCGTTTCCAATAGAAAAAGGGAGGTCTCATTACGCGAGACTTCCCTTTTTCTATAGTTATTCATCTTCATCATGTGTGGTAAACATATATGTTCGATAATGGAATCGCATACTAAAGACTAGCCCAATCGCTAAAGCATTCCCCATAAGCGAACTTCCTCCATAGCTAATGAACGGAAGTGGAATACCTGTGATAGGTAATAATTGAATAGTCATACCAATATTTTCGAAAACGTGGAAGGTAATCATGGCAATAATCCCAGCACATACATAGGTCGAGAAGGGATCTTTCAATAAAAGGGTTGTCTTTGTTAAATGATAAATTAATAAGAAGAATATGCAAATAACAATACTAGCCCCAATAAAGCCCCATTCCTCACCGATAACTGTAAAAATGAAATCGGTATGGTTTTCAGCTACATATACTTCACGATTTCTAAATCCCTTACCAAAAATTTCACCTGATCCAATGGCATTTAAAGAGGTAATTAAATGATAGCCATCGCTGGATGAATAGGAATAGGGGTCTAGCCAAGAATAAATACGAGCAAATTGATAAGTCTTAAAACCAAATGTTTTTTCTAGAAAGTCCTGCATATAGAGTGCCATCCACAGTAGTGTACCGCCTGCTACCATGCCACCTAAAAATGTTGGTAGAATGATTTTCCAAGAAATACCTGCTACAATGATGAGTGCGGCAGTAATAGCAAAGAATACAAGTGCTGAGCCTAGATCAGGCTGCTTTAAAATAATAGCTAATGGTACGATTAGGGTGATAGCGATTTTACCTAGTAGCAAAAAGTCTGTTTTAATTGATCGTAATGAATAAATTTCATGGTGCTTACTAATTAATCGAGCTAGTGCTAAAATGTAAAAAGTTTTCATAAACTCAGAAGGCTGAATATTTCCAATCGGCGTATGATACCAGCTTTTAGCACCATTAACGGGTGCACCGATTTGACCTTCTCCTTCTGGCATAAAAATAAGCAGTACCAGTAAGGCAATCCCTGCTCCATACATATACCATGACATTTTTTTATATTGATCTGGCTCAAAAAACATGACTATACCAATAATTACTGCACCGATCACATACCATTGCATTTGTTTTGGTACGTAGTTAATGCCATATTGTCCTGAGGTTTGGGCAGATGCAATAGCTAACAAACTAATGACTAGAAAAGTGAAGAGTATAAATGCAAGTGTCCAGTCAAAACGATTTGCGAAATTTCGTTTATTTTCCATAAAAGCCACCTAAAATTAAAATAGTATCTCAATATGAGTAAATATGATGCGATTCTCCCTATTTCGTTTATAATTGGTCAAAGAAGAAAGCAAAATAATAACCAGCAGTGGTGTAAGAATAGCTCATATCTATTGATAAGCTTGCAATTTGCTTTGAATATTGTCAATGGAATTTTAAGCAAATACTTGAACTCATTGAGTAATCTAAACTTTATATGCAAATGCATGTTTAACATTCCTAATTATAACGCATAAATTACTTTTATGCCTGCGTATATAGTAGTGACGACAATTAACATAAAATGTTTCAAAAAAATCATGTTTAGTCTTATAATGTAGTGAAGAATGGGGTGATGGTTGTGGCTAAAAAATTAAAGTCATCTGATGATTTTATGTATCATATTTATGTTCATATGAATGATGTCGATAAATTTGTTATATTTAGCGGGTTAAAATTCTCGCAATTTGTGGCTGCACTTGAACCACTACATCACTTGCTGTTATTAAAACATTCCTATGAAGACGGTTCTTTTAATATGCATACACAATTTGAATATGTATTAGAAGAAGATGTTCCTCGTTTTGTTAAAAAATCTGCTGAATCTAAAGAATTATGTTGGATTGATTTTATGGACGAGAAGAGGCTAGATCATTTAACACCGATGGAACAAGGAGAATTGCTTTACATAAGTCACAAGAAAGAACCGATTACGTCAGCGTTTTTTAATAAATTACAAAATAGATTTGTCTATTATTCTTCAGACTTAGAGAAAATGACGAAAATTTATTTTCGTCATTTAAGTGATTCGGATTTATTGGTTGCCAATGTTTTTAATAGTTTAATTCGTGAAAAGGAACGCAGCACTGGATTTTGGCGTCGAAAAGTAAAAGCGAGTATACCCGCTATATCACCAGATTTTTTACGTTCTTACCGATCCTTTGCGAAAGATGGAGCATTACTATCTCTGTATCGAATTGAGAAACCGAAAGTAGCGTATGGAATAGAAGTTCGCAATCTGTCTGAATATTCTTTTCCTGACGAAGTTTGGGATGACTTAAGTACGATTCTAAAAACAGAACACGATGAATTAATCTATATTATTTAATTAAAAAGGTGACGCAATCAAAGAACAATGACTTCTATAAACTGAAGATATAGGATGTTGGTAGATATTATTCTTATTGCATTGTTCCTGTATAATTCTATAGCAGGAACTAATGATGCCAGGGCATAATCGATGAAATATACGTAAAATCTCACCGTTAAAAATACGGTGAGATTTTTATGTCATTTGTCAAGACGTTTCATGATAAACTAATAGTACTCAAGAAGTATGTGGAGGGCACAAAAATGAAAAAAAGAATCGGTTTATTATACGGCGGAAAGTCAGCGGAGCACGAAGTGTCATTATCGACAGCACGTGCAGTCACTGGAGCTTTGAATTTCGAGGAGTATGAAGTATATCCGATTTTCATTACATCTGATGGGGAATGGCGTCGTGGAGAGCGTTTAGAAAAACCCGTAAGTGCAATAGAAGAACTACAATTTGGTGATAATACTACAATTTTAGAAAATAATATCACTGATTTTTTGATTGATAAAAGTGGCAATGAGGTAAAGTTTGATGTCATTTTCCCATTGTTACATGGTACGAATGGTGAGGATGGAACAGTGCAAGGTTTACTTGAAGTTCTAAACTTACCGTATGTAGGAAATGGAGTATTAGCATCCTCTGCTGGAATGGATAAAGTGGTAATGAAGCAATTATTTGAAATTGCTGGATTACCTCAAGTGCCCTATACGTATTTTATTCGTAGTGAGTGGAAGAATGAGCAACAGGCAATCATTGAACGCTGTGAAAATAACTTGAATTGGCCAATGTTTGTAAAGCCTGCAAACTTAGGATCAAGTGTTGGGATTAGCAAGGCAACAGATCGCGGGCAATTAGTAAAAGCAATTGAGGTTGCTTTGCAATATGATCGTAAAATCGTTGTTGAACAGGGAATTGTCGCTCGTGAGGTTGAACTGGCAGTGTTAGGAAATGACTATCCTGAAGTATCAGTGCCAGGAGAAATTAAACCCGTTACTGATTTTTATGATTATGATTCTAAATATAAGGACGGTTCTACAGCACTTATTATTCCAGCTGAGCTTCCAGTAGAAACTGTGGCAAGCTTAAAAGAACTGGCAAAGCGTGCATTTAAGGCTATAGATGGTAGCGGCTTAGTTCGTGCGGACTTTTTTGTAACGGCTGAAAATAACGTTTACATTAATGAAGTAAACACAATGCCAGGTTTCACGCCTGTAAGTATGTATCCATTATTATGGCAGCATACAGATGTGAGTTATCCAGAGCTGATCGACCGTTTAATTACCCTAGCAATTGAGCGCTATGAAGAAAAACAACAGCTTCACTATAAAAAAGACTGAGTGGGATTATCGTGAAAAAAACTTTAAAACAATTAGCTGCATGGTTAGATGAGGATATGGCGGCTTTTGGTGACACTGTTGTGTCAGGAATTTCTATTGATACAAGAACAATTCAACAAGGAGACCTATTTGTTCCGTTTCGTGGTGAGCATACAAATGGGCACAAGTTTGTAATGCAGGCATTTGAGAAAGGTGCCGGAGCTTCTCTTTGGCAAAAGGATGAGCCGAACCCACCAGAAGGTTACCCTTTGTTGTTTGTGGATGATCCAGAATTAGCTTTGCAAGAAATGGCTAGAGCATATCGTAATGAACATAAAGCAAAATTTATAGGCATTACAGGTTCAAATGGTAAGACATCAACAAAGGATATATTAGCGGGAACACTAGCGCCATTCTTTAAAGTACAAAAAACGATCGGGAACTTTAATAATCAATTGGGCCTGCCCATTACTATCTTACAGCTTGATGAAGATACAGATGTGGCTGTCCTTGAGATGGGCATGAGTGGATTTGGTGAAATTGAGTTTTTAACGAAGCTCGCTCGTCCACATATGACGGTTATTACCAACATTGGTGAGGCCCATATGCAGGATTTGGGGTCTCGTGCTGGTATTGCAAAAGCAAAGTTTGAAATTATTCAAGGAATGCAAAATGATGGTCTATTATTCTATGATGGTGATGAACCTTTGCTCCAAGAATTAGTGGCAAAGGAACAGCACTTACAGTCAGTACCGTTCGGGTTAGAACCCAATAATCTTTTATACGCAGACAATATTCATGCTAACGCTGATGGCAGCCACTTCACTACACACGGTATGATAGCGGGTGATTTCTTTATTTCCGTGCTTGGCAAGCATCAAGTGAAAAATACACTTGTGGCAATGTTAATTTCTCATAAGCTTGGTTTAAGCAATGAACAAATACGTACATCCTTAGAGCATGTCGTATTAACAGATATGAGGATGCAACAGGTACTAGGAACGAATGGCGCTCTATTTATCAATGATGCCTATAATGCAGCACCAACCTCCGTAAAAGCTGCCATTCAATTTATGGCTACATCAACTATTCGACCTGAAAAATGGCTTGTGTTAGGAGATATGCTAGAGCTTGGACCAAATGAACAAGTCTTCCATGAGAGCCTAGCTGAGCATATTAATGAGGATGAAATTGATTATGTCTGTTTGTTTGGTCCTCGAATGCTATATCTTTACAAAATATTAGAAGAGCGCTTTGAGGCGGAACGTTTATTGTATACTGAAGATGATTATACGGCTATTATTGAAAAGCTAAAACAAGCGAATGAATTATCTATTGTTTTACTTAAAGGCTCACGTGGTATGAGATTAGAGACGATCTTAAAGAAATTTATGTCATAGTAGCAATGAATCGGTGAGAGAAACGCTCACCGATTTATTTGTGTAGGTTTATCTTTGTTAAATGAGGTGAGAACGTTGTCAGTAGGTGTACTATGTATTCATGGATTTTCAGGTGGGCCATACGAGGTGAAGCCATTCACAAGTTATTTAGGTTCACATACAGATTGGATAATTGAAGAGCCAACATTGTCTGGGCATGGTGAAGAATTACATATGAGTGGTTTTAAGGCGAAACACTGGTTGATGGATGCCGAATTAGCTTTCCGATCGTTGGCAAAAAAAGTTGACGAGGTAATCGTTGTTGGCTTTTCAATGGGAGGAATTATAGCGCTATATTTAGCTAAACGCTATAAAGTGAAAAAGCTTGTATTACTAAGTGCTGCTGCAAAGTATGTGAGCCCTAAACAGCTAGTCAAAGATTTTAAAATGATAGCTACTGAAGCCTATCACCATAATTTGACTAATAACGAACTCTATCTACGATACCGTCATAAGTTTAACAATGTGCCGCTTGCCTCAACAGTAGAATTTATGAAGCTGGTAAGAATGGTGGAGCCGTATTATCGACATATTCAAACTCCTGTATATATTGTGCAGGGGAAGTTGGATGGGATAGTGCCTTATCATACAGCTCAATTTCTTTTTGATGAATTAGCCTCTACAGACAAATTCTTGTATTTTTCTAATAATGGCAAGCATCATATATGTTTTGAGGAAGATTGCTCTGAATGGTTTCCACAGGTTTTAATGTTTTTGAAAGACAAATAAAGTAGTCAGATTATTACGACTCATGCGTTATCGTTGCATAGGATTTAAAGCCATGTTAGACTAGTATAAGCAATGGATACATTTTGTGCGAAGACTCTTCATATTTGGTTGAAGAGTACTTTTTTTTGAACACAACGGTTTTATTCTAAAGTGAAAAATTACGACAGAATCGAACCGCTCGGTAAAGACCGGGCTTTCCTTTTCATATAAGAGAGCTCTATATGGACTATCATGTAGAGAAAATTTTTAAGTAACGGAAACGTTCCACTACACAGGCTCGAATTTGCCGACAACTTCATCTGAAAATGTAACCATTTGTCAACTTAAAAGGAAAAAAAGGAGATTGAGAAGTTTGACAAATTTTTCAGAATTAAATATTAGCGAATCTACATTACGCTCTGTAAAGCGTATGGGATTTGAAGAAGCAACACCAATCCAAGAAGGTACTATTCGTTTTGCAATTGAAGGCCGCGATGTATTAGGTCAAGCACAGACAGGTACTGGTAAAACTGCCGCTTTCGGGATTCCACTAATTGAAAAAATCGATCCAAAAAACCCTAATATTCAAGCATTAGTCATTGCTCCAACTCGTGAGTTAGCGATTCAAGTTTCAGAAGAGCTTTATAAAATTGGCTATGACAAACGCGTAAAATTATTATCAGTATACGGTGGTCAAGAAATTGGCCGTCAAATACGTGCACTGAAAAATAGACCTCAAATCATTGTTGGTACGCCAGGTCGTATTATTGATCATATAAATCGTCGTACGTTAAAATTAGAAGATGTTCAAACATTAGTATTGGATGAAGCAGATGAAATGTTAAACATGGGCTTTATCGATGATATTAATTCAATCTTAGAAAACGTACCTTCTGAGCGCCAAACATTACTTTTCTCAGCAACAATGCCACCAGCAATCCGTAAAATTGCAGAAACATTTATGCGTGATCCAGAGATTGTAAAAATTAAAGCAAAAGAATTAACTGTTGATAACATTGATCAATATTTTGTTAAGTCTGCTGAGCGTGAAAAATTCGATGTCTTATCTCGTTTATTAAATGTACACCAACCGGAGCTAGCTATTATATTTGGTCGTACAAAACGTCGTGTAGATGAGCTTGCACAGGCCCTATCTATTCGTGGCTATTTAGCTGAAGGTATTCATGGTGATTTAAGCCAAGCGAAGCGTATCTCAGTATTACGTCAGTTTAAAGAAAATAAAATCGATATCCTTGTTGCGACTGATGTAGCCGCTCGTGGACTTGATATTTCTGGTGTAACACATGTTTATAACTTTGATATTCCTCAAGATCCTGAATCATATGTTCACCGTATTGGCCGTACAGGTCGTGCCGGTAAATCAGGTCTTGCAGTAACATTTGTAACACCACGTGAAATGGGTTACTTACGTATTGTAGAAGAAACTACGAAAAAACGTATGACACCTCTTCGCCCACCAACAACGGATGAAGCATTAGAAGGTCAACAACGTTTAGCTGTGGAAACATTGGAAGGTCTTATTGCTAATAACAATTTAGGTGATTACCGCACATTTGCAGCAGAATTACTAGAGAATCATGATGCAGTCGATGTTGTTGCAGCTGCTCTACGTTCATTAACAAGAGAGCCAGACGATACACCAGTAACAATCACAGAAGAACGTCCATTACCAATGCGTCGTGAACGTTCTAGCAATAATCGTGGTGGCGGTGATCGTGGCCGCGGAAACCGTAGCTTTGGTGGAGGACGTCGTGACAATGCTCGCAGTGGAGAGCGTCGCAGTAGCAGTAGCCGTCGAGAGGGTGGACGCCGTGAAGGCGGACGTCGTGAAGGTGGACAAGGTCGTTCTCGTTCTCCAAGACGTCACGAAGGATAATTTTAGACGAATTACACTTAATTTTTATAGTAAACCTTACAGTCATGATGGCTGTAAGGTTTTTTTTCGGCTATAGTTGAAACAAAAAGGTGAGTGAATTCGTATACACCTAATGAAGAAAGAGGGGGAACGACAATGAGAGCACAACCGATTCATCAAATTTCTCGTAAAGGGCTAACAGTGTGGCGTTTATATGGAGTCATACAAACATTGGTGCTGTTAGTTGTAGCAGGACTTGTAAGCTATGGTACTTATTATTTTGAATGGCCTTCATTTATTTACTTCATAGCGTGTGCAATTGTATTACTAAGTGCGATATTATCTATTTTTATTTTCCCGAAAATAAGATGGGAAAGATGGCGCTATGAAGTTCGAGAGCATGAAATCGAAGTACAACATGGTTTATTTGTTATGAAACGCACATTAATTCCAATGGTACGTGTGCAACATGTTGATACAACACAAGGGCCGATATTAAAAAAATACGACCTAGGTAATATCTCTATTTCTACAGCTGCAACTGTACATACGATTCCTGCACTTGTTATGGATGAAGCAGACGAACTGCGTGCGCGTATTTCTGATTTAGCAAGGGTGGCTGAAGATGATGTCTAAGGAAATTAATCGTTTACACCCAGTGTCTGCAATTATAACAAGTGTAAAAGCATTGAAAAGTATGATATTACCAATTGCGATTATTATCATAAGTAACGGCTTTAATTTTTCTTTGAATTTTCGTAGTGATCATTTTTTTGAAACCATTTTACTGTTCGGTGTATGGGGAGTTGCAGCACTTCTTGCGTTCGTGGGAGGAATCATAAAATGGCGGACATTTGTTTACTGGTTTGAAGATGGGGAATTGCGTGTGACATATGGATTATTTGTTAAAAAGAAACGTTATATCCCTTTTGAACGTATTCAAAGTTTAAATTACAATGAAGGTGTTTTTCATCGCATTTTTGGTTTAGTGAAAGTTCAGGTGGAGACTGCTGGTAGTAAAGGAGGAAAACCTGAGGTTGAGCTGACAGCCATTCGCAAAGCAGCGGCAGATATTATTGAATTAGAAATGCGTCATGCTAAAAACGAAGCGGTTCAACAACAGGATCAAGTGCAGGTAGTAGAGGAAGCGATACCAACTCCGATGATGTACCATATGTCCATGCGAGATTTACTGGTATTAGCAACAACATCTGGTGGAATTGGTGTTGTGTTATCAGGTCTTGCAGCAGTTGCTTCACAATTTTCCGATATTATTCCTTATGAAACTGTATTTCATGAGTTAGCTGATTTTGTGAAAATCGGCGCATTTTTAGTGGCATTGACGGTGATGGTTGTTTTAATCGTTGCTTGGATTGTATCTGTGGTCATCACACTGATAAATTATTATGATTATACGGTCCGCATTGAGGAAGAAAAGTTGATTATCACAAAAGGTCTGTTAGAGAAGAAGCGTATTACTTTGCCGTTGAATCGAATTCAGGCAATTCGTATTGTGGAAAATCCATTACGTCAGTTAACAGGCTTTACTACAGTGGTTGTTGAAAGTGCTGGTGGTAACGGTGAAAATGGAAATGATAAAAAAATTACGCTATTTCCACTTATTAAGAAGCCAGATTGTATGCAAACATTAGAACAGCTTTTTCCAGATATGAATTGGCAGCCTACATTTACTCGCTCACCAAAAAGGGCAAGACCATTTTTTTATCGCATTGATTTTTTCTGGCTAGTTCCGGTTATCGGTGCATCTATCTATTTCTTTTTTCCATACGGGCTATTGTCGTTGCTGTTAATTCCATTAACAATTTTACTTGGTATTTGGCAGCATAGAACAGCAGGCTATCAAATAGATGGCAAGCAACTAGCTATGCAGTATCGGGTGTTTAGTCGAATTACGTTAATCATGGAGAAGAAGCGAATACAATCTATTGAAAGTACACAATCATACTTTCAAAAAAGAAAGAATGTTATGTCTGTAAAAGCAACCGTCATGTCAGGAGCAACTGGTACAACAGGGAGTGTTTCCAGCTTAGAGCAACAAGATGCCGAGACGATCTTAACATGGTATGAACATTAATGAACTAAAAAGCTAATCCTTTCAATTTTATGGAAGGATTAGCTTTTTTAACTATAATTAAATAGAGATGCTGTTTATAATATAATAAACAGAACAAAAGGGGTGGAGACATTGTTTAAATATGACATTAATGAAAGCGCTTATTTAAAGCTTTTGGATTTAAGTGATGTAGAAGAGTTATTCGCTTTAACTGATCGTTCAAGGGATACATTACGTGAATGGTTGCCCTTTGTAGATGATGTCAAAACAGTAAAGGATACTGAGCAATTCGTAAAAAATGCTATGCAACAATATGCTGATCATAATGGCATACAAGCAGGGATATACTATGATGGAAAGCTTGCGGGTGTTATTGGTTATCACCAAATCAACTGGCAACATAAATGGACAAGTATTGGCTACTGGCTAGGGAATGAATTTGTAGGAAAGGGGCTCGTTACGAATTCCATGAAAGCATTGATTGATTTTGCCTTTAATTATTTTAAGTTAAATCGTATAGAAGTACGTGTTGCAGTAGGTAATATTCGTAGTCGTACAATCCCAAAGGTATTGGGCTTTCATGAAGAAGGGCGTTTAAGGGATGCTGAGTGGCTATATGATCACTACGTAGATCAGGTTGTTTATGGTTTAACAGCAACTGAATGGAAAAAAATAAAGATGTCAAATGAAGCTACAGTGGTTTTATAATGGATGTCATTGTAAGGAAAGAGGAGCTGCTCTATAGGTGAGCAGCTCCTCTTTTTAATGTTATGGTCTACCAGCCATCTTTTGTTTTCGCCAACTTAAAATTCTTTTTGGATGTAAATAGACAAGTCCAAGGATAAATCCGGTTACTAAACCGCCTAAATGTGCAAAGACATTCACATTTGGTTGGAGAAAAGTCATAATGACACTGATGACGATGATTGGTAAAATGAGCTTACGAAGCATTGGCATTGTACGTCGAGTATAGTAAACTAATGCCCCAAATGCCCCAAAAATTCCAAAAATAGCCCCACTTGCACCAAGACTCGCATAACTACTATCATAGAATATATAGGTTGCCATGTTGCCTACAATACCTGATACTAAATAAATTGTAATGAAACGTGCTTTCCCTGCGATTTTTTCTAGCTCTGGTCCAAAGAGATATAAGGAAAACATATTAAAAAACACATGCATAAAACCTGCATGTAAAAACATGGCAGAGAAAACACGCCACCATTCACCACTTTGAATCAGGAAATTTGCTTGGATTCCGTAATTCCACAAAAGTGTTCCTATGCTGGGTATGAGAGACAGTACATAAAGAGTAAGATTTATTGCTATTAAAGTTGAAACAACAGGGTAATACTTTGTATATTGCTTAAAATTTTCCGTTCTACTAAACATGGCTCCACCTCAATTTACAATTATTATACATGCCTTGTTGGAAATAGGTAAAGGAGAAGGTTCACATGATTAAGGGAATTGGCCTCGATATTGTAGAGATTGATCGTATTGCAAAGGCTATGAAACGAACAGATAAATTTAAAGACCGCATTTTAACGATAAATGAAAAAAAAATATTTGATGGTTATTCAGAAACTCGTAAAATAGAATTTTTAGCTGGGCGATTTGCTGCAAAAGAAGCATTTTCGAAAGCTTTGGGAACAGGGCTTGGGGAACAATGTAAGCTTCATGATATGGAAGTATTAAAAGGAGCGGCAGGCAATCCTGTTTTATATTTTAAGGATGAACTTGTCAATGGATTTGTTAGTATTACGCATTCTAAGCAATACGCAGCTGCTCAAGTAATCTTATTAGAATAGTACTTAACTTGTCTAAAAGGATTGCATGTAAATTTAAATATATTGCCCTTTCTTCAAATGACATAACTGACAAATACGGTTCATATATTGTCGTAGTGGATTTGAAAGAAGAAAGGGTGAAAGCGTGGGCAACCGTATAGTTAAATGGCTCGTCTTACTTTGTACGATATTACTTCTGTCGGCATGTGGTGCAGCCTCACAGGAAAAAGTGTTGAAGAAAGTGAATGGTAAATGGGCAGAGACGAATGGTTATGAATTAAATGCATCGATGGAAATTAAATCGGGTGGGGAACCAAGAAATTATGATGTAACAGTATGGCACACAAAACCTGATTTCTATCGAGTAGAAGTAGTTGAAAGTGGGAAAGATGTTTCTCAAATGATTGTACGTAATGCTGATGGTGTTTTTGTCGTAACACCGACATTAAACAAAATGTATAAATTCCAAAGTGATTGGCCAAAGAAAAATAGTCAGGCGTACTTAATTGGAGCGCTAGCAGAAGATTTAGCAGAAGATAAAAATCTTGTCATGAAAGAAGAAGAAAAAGCATATATATTTGAAGCGGCTACTAGAAATAGCTATAAGAACAGTATGCCACATCAGGTTATAACAGTAGATAAGAAAACTTTATTGCCAACCTCAGTAGTTATTATGAATGATGTGAAAGAAGAGCAAATCAAAATCACATTTAAGAAAATTAAGCTAGGTGTACAACATGCTGCAAAAGAGTATGCAGTTGAGCAATTCACTGATAAAGATAACACGAAAGGTGAACAAGCTACACCTGCCGAAAAAGAAGGGCAAGAAGATAATGAGGATAAGGAAGCTGTTGGAGCAGAAGTTGAATATCAAGAATTCCAAACACATTATCCTGTTGTAAATTGGGCACAATTAGCGAATGAAAAAGTTGTGCAGGAAAGTGGAATGGAACGAGTAATCTTAACATACGAAGGTGAGAAGGCATTTACTGTTATGCAGCAACCAGTAATGAAGGAAAATTCAATGTTACCTGTATCGTCACCTGGTGATCCAGTTGATTTAGGTTATACAATTGGTGCTATTACAGATACATCAATTAGTTGGGAAAAAGATGGTGTTGAATTCTTTGTAGCATCAAGTAAATTAACGCGAGAAGAAATGATTGAAGTTGCTACATCTATGACGATAAGTAGTATGAAGTAACTTTTCTGGCTACAGCCTTCTGGAATGCGGAGGCTGTAGCTTATTGATAATTAAAATGAACCTTATAAAGTATAGGCTCATGCGAAAGCTAAAACTTTGTGTGTACAAGCTAAATTGACATACTTTGCAACATGTATGTCCTACATAATGTTTTAATTAAAAATAAAGAGGGTATTCTTATGAAGACACAGCAGTTTTTTCGTCCAACCAAAGCAATAATAGACTTACAAGCAATTCAACAAAATGTAAAAAACTTAAAAGAATTTTTACGACCTAATGTTCAAATTATCGCTGTAGTAAAAGCAAATGCGTATGGTCATGGAGATGTAGCCGTTGCACGGGCAGCTCTTGAAGCTGGTGCCACAGTACTTGCAGTGGCAACGCCCGATGAGGCATTACATATTCGAGCACATTTTGAAGAACCAGACATATTAATATTAGGTGCATCTCCAGTTTCATTTGCTCCTTATGCAGCGCAACAACGTATTATACTTACGGCATTTGCCGATGATTGGATGCAGCAAGCTGCTTCTCTTTTAGTGGATGAAGCGCTTCCTTTACGACTTCATATAAAAATAGATAGCGGAATGGGTAGAATAGGTATTCGCTCAGAGCAGGAATTATTAGAGCTCTATCAAACAATACAGTCTACAGATAACATGGAGCTGGATGGAATATTTACACACTTTGCGACAGCTGATGAAGAGGATACGCTACATTTTGATCAACAGGTACAATTTTTTGAGAAATGTTTAGCTGTAATACCTAATAAGCCGCGACTTGTTCATGCATCTAATACAGCAGCCTCATTAGTAAAAGATCCGCATTTACAATATGATGCTGTTAGATTTGGTATTTCAATGTATGGATTATCACCTTCTGCATATGTGAAAAGTATTTTACCTTTTCCTTTGTTACCAGCGTTCTCGCTTGAAAGTGAACTTGTTCATGTAAAGCAAATAAAATCAGGTGATCCAGTTGGCTATGGAGCTACATATGTTGCCCCTACAGATATGTGGATAGGAACAATTCCAATAGGCTATGCAGATGGTGTGATTCGCAAGTTAGGTGGGCAAGAGGTTTTAATTGACGGAAAAAGAATGCCGATTGTTGGACGAATTTGTATGGACCAATGTATGGTTGCCCTACCAAAAGCATATGATATAGGTGAGAAGGTAACACTCATTGGTCGGCAAGGGAATACTGGCGTATCGATCGATGAATGGGCAACAAAGCTCGAAACAATTAATTATGAAATACCATGCATTATAACAACAAGAGTTCCTAGAATATATCTTTAGTTATTTTCATTAGAATTAGTCAAATCTCAATGTAATGTCATGAGCAATGTTCCAAGTTGAATTTGGTAAATAAATTAGCACTGGAGAACTTATTTCTTTTCCAAAACATAGTAATGAGTCATATTTGGAAACACATTGCAATAATAATTATTCAGCATATACCTTCGACAACCAACATATTTTTACAATTTGTACTTCAAATTGTCAGATATTTTGTCATTTCATGTCTTTTCAACAATATCTTTCAATGATAGAATGAGAAGTAATGAAAAGTGTATGGTTCCGTTGGAGGTGCTTGCTGTGTACGAGAAAAAGTTAAGAGAAGCTACAATTGCTGTTCAAGACAGACTATTTCTACAAACAAAGGAAGTAATTGAAGGTGAATCTTTTGTGCGTATTTTGGCGCGCAAAAATTTAATGCAGGAGCAACCAAATCAAATACGGGAAGCTATGATTAAAGGATATGTTGAAATGTCTCATATTAATTTAATGATTGCGAGCGAATGCTTGCATGCAGAGTATGAAGCACAACATATGGTGGAGCGTCTCGTTAGCGGGGGATGACACTTTGAATGTAAAACGTGGTGACGTTTTTTTTGCAGACTTATCACCGGTAATAGGTTCTGAACAAGGAGGCACTAGGCCGGTGCTGATTATTCAAAATGATATTGGCAATCGATTTAGTCCGACTGTCATCATCGCAGCTATCACTGCACAGATTCAAAAGGCAAAGTTACCGACACACGTTGAAATCAATGCTGAAAAGTATGGTTTTGAACGTGATTCGGTTATTTTGCTAGAACAAGTGCGAACAATTGATAAGTCAAGATTGACGGATCGTATTACGCAACTTGATCATGCTGTGATGGAAAAAGTTGATGGTGCGTTGATGATTAGTTTAGGTCTAGTTAAATTTTGATATACATATGTGTATAGAAGCATCGAGATTATGAAATCTCGATGCTTTTTTGTCTTATATGCTGAAATGTATTTACTATAATTTGGATTACTATAGATCTTGTTCAGCAAACGATTTTGCTACGAAAGATGAAGTGCCTGAAATAATTAAGCCAAGGTGTAATTGATAAATGTTACAAAAAGCTTTAAGATATACACAAGATTTTTAATAAAAATAGATTTTTGAAAAAATTCTTAAAAGGTATATGAAAATCTACATAGAATATTCCATTTATAGAGGCGATTAATTCAACTTAAATTATGGCAAGCAGGTTGAATAAAAGTGTTAGAGTATAACTCCAAAAGAAATGGAGGGACAGCAGTGACATATAGGTCTTCGGTTGAAATTATTACAGAGTGGGATATTGTTGCAGCTAGACAACTGGGGCGCCATGAAGCAAAAGCACTTGGATTTGGCACTGTTGATCAAGCCCGCATCACCACGGCAATTAGTGAATTAGCACGAAATATATATTTATATGCAAGTAAAGGCGTCATAGAAATTGAAAGGGTTGAGGCGGATACTGAAAAGAAAATAGTTGTTGTTGCAATAGATCAAGGGCCTGGTATTAAAGATGTTCGTAAAGTAATGGAGGATGGTTATTCCACCTCGGGGGGGCTAGGTGCTGGTTTGCCAGGTGTTAAACGATTGATGGATAGTTTAGATATTCAATCTGTCATTGGAGAGGGAACAACAATAAGAGCGGAAAAATGGTTGCGTTAGGACGTGAAGAAAACTGAAACAATTAGAAGCTCAGTATAAAAAAATATTAGCAGATTATATGGTCAACCAAACAGAAAAAAATTTATATATCGCTCAGAACTTCACACGTCAGTTAATTCAAAAAAATATCTCTCCCGAGGATGTTATTAGCATTCATAAAAATGCTGTAGAACAAATATTTCCGAATCAAATGAACGACTCACAGCCTGCTTATGATTTTTTGATTGAAGTAATGGTGCATTATGGAATGGCACATAGAGAGCATCAAAGTTTACTTCAAAAGCAAGCTGAATATGAAATGGAAATGAAAATAGCGACAAACATCCAAAAAACATTATTGAAAACTTATGTGCCGAATATGCAAAATATTGATATAGGTATGATTTCAGTACCTATTCGAAAAATGAACGGCGATTATGTACATTTTTTTCATGATGGAGAAGAATATTTGAGTGTGGCTGTGACAGATGTTGTCGGTAAAGGAGTTCCTGCTGCTTTATGTATGTCGATGGTGAAATATGGACTTGAAACATTGGTATATGCATATAAAGATCCCTCATATGTTTTAGAAGTTATTAATAGGGTAATAGAAAAAGGTGTGGATGACAGTATGTTTGTTTCGATGTTTTATGGTTGCTTAGATGTAGAGCAAAACATTTTTTCTTATGCTTCGGCAGGCCATGAACCAGCATTACATTATAGTGCAAAGAACGATCAGTTCTTTACCTTAGAGGCTAAAGGTTTACTACTGGGTGTATTGTCTGAAACAAACTATACGTTTCATGAAATTGTTTTAGAAGAAAATGATTTGATTATTATGATGACCGACGGTGTGACAGAATTTAGAGTGAAAGAGGAATTAAATTCGCGAGAGGTAATCACAACTTTAATAAAGGAAAATAGACATTTATCTGCCCAGCAATTGTGTCAGCTCCTTTATAAGGAAATAGAGAGAGTGCAAAATTTTAAACTATTTGATGATTTTACTGTAGTTATTTTAAAAAAATAGGTTTAAGTTTTAATTGAACAGGGTATAGAAAATAGTCTAACAAATATGGTGGAGGTGTGCTGTATGGACGTAACGATACATTTTAAAGAAATTGATCATAAATTATTTGGCTTTGTTGAGGGTGAGATTGATACGTTTACTGCTTCAGGATTACGAGAGGAATTAGAAGCTGTAAAGATTACAGAGGGTTTAGAAATTGAACTTGATTTATCAAAGGTAAATTACATGGATAGTACAGGGCTTGGGATTTTTGTTGCCTTTTATAAGAGAGCATTACGTGAAAATGGTAAAGTAAAGCTCGTTGGTTTATCGAATAGGTTACAAAGATTATTTGAAATTACTGGTCTTAGTGATTTGATGGATATCGAAACTGATAAAAAGGTGGAATTAAGATAATGAAGGAATTTGACTATATTGAAATTAGAGTTCCTGCTAAACCGCAATTTGTCAGTGTCATTCGATTAACTGTCTCGGGCTTAGCGAGTAGGATTGGTTTTAATTATGATGATATTGAAGATTTAAAAATTGCAGCAAGTGAGGCTGTGACAAATGTTGTTCACCATGCTTATAAAGACGAAGAAGAGGGTGAAATTGTCATCGGGTGTGCGCTGTATGACAATAAAATGGAAATGATGATTGCAGATTACGGCAATAGTTTTAATTTTGAAGAGATTAAATCTAAGATTGGGCCGTATCATCCTGAAGAAAGTATTGCAGGGCTAAGAGAAGGTGGTTTGGGGCTTTATTTAATGGAAACTTTGATGGATGAGGTGATGATCAATAACGATGGTGGCGTAACTGTCTTCATGACAAAGTATGTCACTAGGGAGCAGGTGGAGAAAAATGTCGAAAGAATCACTACATAAATCTTCATCTAAAGAAGATGTACTTAAGTGGATTGAATTGTACCAGTCAACAGAGGATGATGAAGCACAAACCAATTTAGTGATTCATTATCGATATCTAGTTGAATCTATAGCTCGTAAATATTCGAATGGTAAATCTTATTATGATGATATTGTTCAAGTAGGGATGCTGGGATTGTTAGGTGCAATAAGACGTTTTGATCCGAATGTTGGTCGTAGTTTTGAAGCTTTTGCGGTGCCAACAATTGTTGGGGAAATCAAACGTTTTTTACGTGATAAAACATGGGATGTGCATGTGCCTAGACGTATAAAGGAACTTGGGCCGAGGATTAAATCAACGGTGGAGGCGCTGACAAGTGAGTTGCAGCGTTCTCCATCCATTAAAGATATTGCTGAACGATTAGAAGTAGCAGAAGAAGAGGTACTAGAAGCTATGGAAATGAGCCGTAGTTATCAAGCTCTTTCTATGGACCATTCGATAGAGTCAGACTCAGACGGTAGTACAGTCACGTTATTCGATATTTTAGGCAGGGAAGACGATGGCTATGAAATGACAAATAAACGAATGATTGTTCAAGATGCGCTGGTCGTTTTGAATGAGAGGGAAAAACAAATTATTCAGCTTACATATCTAGAGCAACTTAGTCAAAAAGAAGCTGGAGAACGATTAGGGATTTCTCAAATGCATGTATCGAGGATACAAAGGAAAGCAATAAAGAAATTACAAGAGGCTATTCTAGCAAGTGGCGGTGTTTCGCTCTAATCTTTCGTGGGTGTTTAATGAAAAATACCTTTAAAGTGAATGGAAATAGTCTACTCATATTCGTCTGAGTAGACTATTTTTTTGCATTTTTAGTAAAGTGTAATGGTAAAATGAAAAGAAAAAGGTAGTGATGATGTGGAGCAAAAGCAAATGTTACAGCTCATTGCAAAGGATGTAACAGTCAAACCAGGGCAAGTAGAGGCTGTAATTAACTTATTAGAAGAGGGAAATACGGTACCATTTATTGCGCGCTATCGAAAAGAGGTTACAGGATCACTCGATGAGGTGCAAATTAAAGCTGTAGAAGATCGTTATCACTACATACAGCAACTTGAACAACGAAAAGAAGAAGTTATACGATTAATCCAAGAGCAAGAAAAGCTTACACCAGAATTAGAGCAGGCTATTCTTTCTGCAACAATCTTACAACGTGTTGAGGATTTATATAGACCTTATAAGCAAAAACGACGTACAAAGGCGACGATTGCAAAAGAGAAAGGTTTAGAGCCTCTTGCAGATCTCTTATTAGCATTTAGTGATGATGCATTAGAGCAATTAGCAACTGACTTTGTGGACAATGAACAAGTTGCCAATACGGAAGAAGCCCTAATAGGAGCTCGAGATATATTAGCAGAACGCTTTGCGGACGATGCCTCTATTCGTGAAAAAATCCGAGCTTATTCATGGAAAGATGGAATTCTTGTGACGTCTGTGAAAAATACAGAAATCGACGAGAAAAATGTTTTTGAAATGTATTACGCATATGAAGAGCCTGTTAGTCGCATTGTACCACACCGTATTTTAGCGATAAACCGAGGAGAGAAAGAAGAAATCTTAAAGGTTTCTATTCATGTGCCGGTGGACCGAGTATTAATGATTATGTGGAAAGAATGGATACCTGCAACTGGTTCGTCTCCTGCTATTGCAGAAGTTAAACTAGCAATCGAGGATTCGTACAAGCGTTTAATTCAGCCTTCAATTGAAAGGGAATTACGAAACGAGCTTACAGAAAAAGCTGAGGCACAGGCTATTCATATTTTTTCCGAAAATTTACGTAACCTATTGCTACAGCCACCTATGAAAGGTAAATATGTTTTAGGGGTTGATCCAGCTTACCGTACAGGTTGCAAGCTAGCAGTTGTAGATGAAACTGGGAAAATGCTTGAGGTTACAGCTATTTACCCACATCCACCGAAACCAGATGTAGCAAAATCCAAAGCTATTGTAAAAGGAATTTTGGCAAAGTATCCAATAAGTATAATTGCCATTGGTAATGGTACAGCATCTCGAGAGACAGAACAATTTATCGCGGATGTATTAAACGAGCTTACTACTGACATAGCCTATGTGATTGTCAATGAAGCGGGGGCATCTGTTTATTCAGCGTCTGAAATTGCACGTACAGAATTTCCTGATTTACAGGTTGAACAACGTAGTGCTGTCTCCATTGCACGTCGTTTACAGGATCCTTTATCAGAGTTAGTGAAAATTGAACCAAAAGCTGTGGGTGTAGGTCAGTATCAGCATGATGTTTCTCAAAAAAAATTAAATGAATCACTATCTTTTATAGTAGAAACTGCTGTTAACCAAGTTGGTGTTGATGTAAATACGGCTTCATCATCACTCTTACAATACGTTTCTGGTCTATCAAAAACTGTTGCGGAGAATATCGTAAAGACGCGAGAGGAAAATGGTCAATTTACTACACGTGCGCAATTAAAGAAGATTCCAAGGTTAGGCGCCAAAACGTATGAACAAGCTATTGGTTTCCTACGTGTCCCAGAAGCAAAAAATCCGTTTGATGCTACAGGTATTCACCCTGAGAGCTATGCTCTTGCTGAGCAAATATTAGCAGAGGCTCAAATAGATAAAAAAGAGTTAGGGACACAGAAGGCAGAGGAAGCTATTGCAGCACTAAATATCCAAAAGTTAAGTGATGTGCTGGGAGTAGGAGTCGTGACAATTCAAGATATCGTGGATACTTTAATGAAACCTAGTCGTGACCCACGTGATGCATTCCCACAACCATTGCTTAAGACTGATGTTTTAAAAATGGAAGATTTAAAAGTAGGTATGGAATTGCAGGGAACGGTAAGAAATGTAGTAGATTTCGGCGCATTTGTTGACATTGGCGTGAAGCAAGATGGACTTGTGCATATTTCTAAACTCCAAAATAAACGTATTAAGCATCCATTAGAAGTTGTGGCGCTTGGGGATATTGTAACTGTCTGGGTTGAACAAATAGATGTAACGAAAGGACGTATCTCTTTAACGATGCTTCCACCTAAAAATCAAGTATTAGTTTGAGTACTAAATTTTTGCCACACTGTCTATACTACGCAGTGTGGTATTCTTGTTGTTAGAGGTGATTACTATGGACAATCAAGAATTACAAGAGCTTGTTCGTCGCTTATCTTTAGAAAACTTTCAGAGGCCATTTCTGCATCAAGCCTACTTTAATGCGAGATTACGTTCAACGGGAGGACGATATCTTTTACAATCCCATAATATTGAGATTAATCCTAAAGCCTATGAGTTATATGGTTTGGAGGAAATTCAAGGTATTGTTTTACACGAATTATGCCATTATCACCTACATATTGAAGGTAAAGGGTATCAGCATCGAGATAAAGATTTTAGAGAATTATTAAGGAAAGTAGATGCCCCCCGATTTTGTGCAGTTTTACATGTCCCTAAAGCTACAGTTAAAAAACAGCGACGACGCTATACATATACTTGTGTCAATTGCCACCAATTATATATACGGAAAATAAAAATGAATGTTGAAAAGTATTGTTGCAGTAAGTGTTTGGGGAAATTAAAATTAGTGGAGTAAAAAAAGTTTGAAAAATAGTTGACGTTTTGTTGAGTTGTCCCTATAATAGTAAAAGTCGACAAGATAACGGCGACAACATAACATGAATTATTCCGAAGTAGCTCAGTTGGTAGTAGCACCTGACTGTTAATCAGGTTGTCGCAGGTTCGAGTCCTGCCTTCGGAGCCATGGCCCCTTGGTCAAGTGGTTAAGACACCGCCCTTTCACGGCGGTAACACGGGTTCGAATCCCGTAGGGGTCATTTTTCATAATTTAATGTATATAATATTTTGGTCCCGTGGTGTAGCGGTTAACATGCCTGCCTGTCACGCAGGAGATCGCCGGTTCGATCCCGGTCGGGACCGCCACTTATTGGGGTATAGCCAAGCGGTAAGGCAACGGATTTTGATTCCGTCATGCCTAGGTTCGAATCCTAGTACCCCAGCCATTCATTTCTTAATTCGAGCCATTAGCTCAGTTGGTAGAGCATCTGACTTTTAATCAGAGGGTCGAAGGTTCGAGTCCTTCATGGCTCATCTCTTTAAGAAAAAGAGTTGACTTTTCGAATTATCATAGTATAATAAAAAAGTTACTAATCGAATGCGGTCGTGGCGGAACGGCAGACGCGCTAGGTTGAGGGCCTAGTGGGGGCAACCCCGTGGAGGTTCAAGTCCTCTCGGCCGCACCAAGTCAATTAATTTCATATGCGCCCGTAGCTCAATTGGATAGAGCGTCTGACTACGGATCAGAAGGTTGTGGGTTCGACTCCTGCCGGGCGCGCCATTTTTAAGAAAATATATGCGGGTGTAGTTTAATGGTAAAACCTCAGCCTTCCAAGCTGATGTCGTGAGTTCGATTCTCATCACCCGCTCCAAAAAAAGTGTTGACAACCTCTTGGTTGTATGATAAATTTAAATAGTTGTCCAAAAGGGTAACGACATGAACCTTGAAAACTGAACAAGCAAAACGTAATCAATAAAGTTTTAAGTAGCTAGTTTAGCTAGTGAACGAAACACAATTTTGGACATCAAACATGATGCCAGCAAAACAATTTGAGCTAATCAAATTTCTTTTATGGAGAGTTTGATCCTGGCTCAGGACGAACGCTGGCGGCGTGCCTAATACATGCAAGTCGAGCGAACAGAAAAGGAGCTTGCTCCTTTGACGTTAGCGGCGGACGGGTGAGTAACACGTGGGCAACCTACCCTATAGTTTGGGATAACTCCGGGAAACCGGGGCTAATACCGAATAATCTCTCTTGCTTCATGGCGAGAGACTGAAAGACGGTTTCGGCTGTCGCTATAGGATGGGCCCGCGGCGCATTAGCTAGTTGGTGAGGTAACGGCTCACCAAGGCGACGATGCGTAGCCGACCTGAGAGGGTGATCGGCCACACTGGGAC